>NZ_JAUSVF010000001.1:1069285-1376428 GCF_030814475.1 Pararhizobium capsulatum DSM 1112
CGAGCAGCGCCGCCCAGGCCGGGTGGATGCTGGCGATCTGGAAGACGTCGGCCTGCAGGTTCGTCAGAAGCGATGTAATCGCGATCGCGATGAAGGTTTTCACCGTGAAGGCCATGCCGAGCCGCTTCCAGGACAGATAGAAGAACGGCACGTTCAGAAGAAAGAAAGCGAGGCCGAAATTGATACCCATCGCATAGTGCAGGAGGAAAGCCACGCCGGCCGTGCTGCCGGTGAGCAGGCCGGCACTTGCCAGCACGTAGAGGCCCAGAGCCGCGACGAGGCTGCCGGAGAAAATACCCTGCACGTCTTCGACCGGCGTATGGCGAGTCGCGCTGGTATTCCAGAAACCAAGGGCATTGATAAGCTGGGTCATCGCGCGATCTCCTGATGCGACAAACGAAAGAACCTATCCGGTCCATGAAGGCCGGCGGCGAAATGTCAGTGATATTTACTGGGCTCCCGGAAATTCCGGCGATGCGCCTCTTTGCGAATGGCCAGATTTTCAGGCTTTTCGCCGCTGCAATCAAGCAAAATATGTAAGCAATGCTGACCTATTTTGAAATAGCAACAATCATGCCTCTCGGCCGCTCTTCACCGCAAGAAACAGAATGCCGAAGACCGGCTTTCCGCCATCATCGCGAATGGCTGCGCGGCTGATATCGGCGATTGCGAAGCCCTTGAGGTCGGCGAGCCGGCGGATATAGGCTTCGCTATGGGCATAGCGCAATGACGGACGCAACGCGAACTCCGCTTCCTGCGCTGCCGCACCAGTCGTTTCCGCCTCCAGGTCCTCGACCGAAAAGGCAAAGAGACCGCGCTCTGACAGCAACCGGCCGGCGATGTCGAACACGCCTTCGAGATTACCGAGATACATCAGCACATCGGCGGCGCTGACGAGATCGGCCCGGCCTTCAGCGCGTTCCGCCGTGAGAAGCCCGCATTCCTCGGGCGCCAGCGAAAGATCGGCTTGGGCCAACCGGTTGTAGAGCTTCTTCGCCTCGGCCTTGGCCAGCATGTTGGTGGAAAGGTCGAAGCCTTCCATATATCGTGTCGTGTTCCTGATCTCGGCGCCGAAAAGGCCGGTGCCACAGCCAAGATCCACCGTATGTAAAAAGCCTTGATGATCCGGCCCGGCGTGGTCGGCAATCAGCGACGCAAGCTTTTGCGGCACCGTGTAGTTCAGGCGGTCCACCAGCGCCGCATCGAAGCGGTCGGCATAGTCGTCGAAAAGCCGCTCGACATAGAGGCTTGGCGGTTGCTCGGGTGCATTTGCGCCGCCCAGCAGCGCAAGTTTCAGTCCGGCGCCGAAGATATCTGCGGGGTTCAGTTCCAGCACACGCTTCAGAGCCGTTGCCGCCGCCTCTTTCCGGCCGGATTTTTCCTCATAGTCGGCGAGCCGGAACCAGCCGGCCGCCCAGTCGGGAACGAGTTCCAGCGCCTGCCGCATCAGGTCGGCAGCGTCAGTATGGTCGCTGGTCTCGGCGAGCATGTAGGCATATTCGGCGCGGCGGTCGGCGATCAGGTCGCCGGAGGAAAGCTGGTGAAGGTTCATGGGCGTTACCTTTGGCTTCAAACGCTTCTGAGGCCGGAAGGTTGAAATGGCAAGCGGGATTTTTTCGGGCGAGCTCCTCGCGAATGCTGGCATCTTGCCCCCGGCGGCGCGTCGGCTTATGGGGATAACAAACAGGAGACATCCAGATGGCCGATGGCCTCAACAGAATTCTGGGCGATTCGCCCGGCCGGGTGATCGTCAAGCTGCTCGTCGTTTCGATCGTGGTCGGCTTCATCATGTCGGTCCTTGGCTTCACGCCCTATGACCTGATCTATGGCGTCAGGGATTTCGTGGTCGATCTCTGGCGCTCGGGCTTTGCCGCTCTTGGTCGTGTCGGCGACTATCTCCTGATCGGCGCCGCGGTGGTCATCCCCGCCTTCATAATTATCCGCCTCTTCAGCTACAGACGTTGACATGCAGCACCTTTCGACCCGCCGCCACTTCCTGAAGGCTGGTGCCTTCCTTTTGCTTGCGGCCCTTGCCGGCTGCGTCAGCACCAAGCCCGAGAAGCCCTCCGGCAATGGCAGCGACCAGACGGAGGCGACCCTCGGCTACGTCAACGCACTGCGCAAGGGAAAGGGGCTTGCCCCGCTTGCCAATGATCCGGTCGCCGCAACCGCAGCGCTCGCTCAGGCGAACCGCATGGCCAGGAACGGCAAGATGAGCCACCTGATCGGCGTTGGCGACAGCTTCCTCAACCGCATGAAGGGACAGGGCGTTGCCCTGCCGGCCGCGGAAAACATCGCGGCTGGACAGGACGATGCCGAAAGCGCCTATCAGGCCTGGTATCGTTCGCCGAAGCACCTGGAAAACATGCTCGGCAGCGGGTATCGCGGCCTCGGTGTTGCCGTCGTCCGGAATCCCGCTTCCGGAAACCGGCCCTATTGGGCCATGGTGCTTTCTTCTTCCGGCTGATTCCCCCATGCGGCGCTCCGGATGGCATGACAAAACGGACCCGCAGAGATGACTGCCGCCGAAACCATCGACATTGACGAAAATGCCCGCGGCGCCGGGCCTTTTCTGGTTACAAACAAGCTGATCCTCTCGATCGCCATCCCGATGACGCTCGGCTTTCTGACGACGCCGCTTCTCGGTCTGGTAGACACCGCCGTCGTCGGCCGGCTCGGGCAGGCGACGCTGCTCGCCGGCCTCGCCATCGGCGCGATCCTCTTCGACCTGATCTTCACCACCTTCAATTTCCTGCGGGCATCGACGACCGGCCTCGTCGCCCAGGCCTTCGGCCGCGGTGACAGGGCAGAGGAGCAGGCCGTCTTCTGGCGGTCGCTGGTAATAGCGCTGGTCTGCGGCACTGTAGCCCTGCTGGTCTCTCCGATGCTGCTTTCCGTCGGGCTGTGGCTGCTGGCGCCCGGGCCTGATGTGGCGGAGGTGACGCGCACCTATTTCCTCTGGCGCATCCTTTCCAGCCCGTTTGCGCTCGCCAATTATGCCATCCTCGGTTTCGTGCTCGGCCGCGGGCAGGGTACCACAGGCCTCCTGCTCCAGACGTTGATCAACGGTATCAACATCGTGCTGTCGATCTATCTCGGCCTGTATCTGGGCTGGGGCGTGATGGGGGTGGCGCTTGCCACGGTAACGGGCGAGACCATCGGCGCGCTCGCCGGATTTGCCATCGTCTATGCCCGCTTCGATCGCTCGCTATCAATGCCGTGGCGAGAAGTCTTTTCAATGGCGCGGCTGAAGCCGCTGTTCGGGCTCAACCGCGACATCATGATCCGCTCCTTCGTGCTTCTGGCAGCCTTCACGCTGATGACACGGATCGGCACCAGCTTCGGCCCGGTGACACTTGCTGCCAATGCCGTGCTGATGGCGATCTTCCTGGTTGCCGGCTATTATCTCGATGGTCTCGCCAATGCCGCCGAACAGCTCACTGGCCGCGCAATCGGCGCCCGTTTCCGGCCGGCTTTCGATCGGGCGCTGAGGATGACAGGCATCTGGTCGCTGGTGCTGGCGGCAGTGACGACGGTTGCCTTCCTCCTCTTCGGAAACCGATTGATCGATACACTGACGACGGCGGCGGATGTCCGGGCAGTGGCCTATGCATACATGCCCTGGGCGGCGATAACAGCCGTGACCGGTGCGCTCGCCTTCCTGATGGATGGCGTCTTCATCGGCGCCACCTGGTCGCGGGATATGCGCAACATGATGCTTCTCGCCTTCGCCGGCTACGTCGCAACGCTTGCGGTGCTCGTGCCGCTGTTCGGCAATCACGGCCTCTGGGCGGGGCTCAATCTCTTCCTGCTGTTCCGCGGCCTGTTCCTGTTGGTATTGGTGCCGCGGCGGGCGCGGACAAGCTTCGCCTCCTGAGCGTCAGAAGCGCTTCGCCCATTCATCCGTCTTGCTGCCGCGGATATCGGCGATCGAGGTCAGTTTTTCCCGATCGCAGATGTCGGAAAGTCCGCGAACGATGCGGCCGGGCAGCAGCGGTCCCTCATAGACCATGCAGGAATAGAGCTGCACCAGATCAGCGCCGGCGCGGATCTTCTCCGCAGCCGTTTCCGCGGATGAAACGCCGCCGACGCCGATGATCGGCAGGTCGGGCCCGACGCGCTTGCGCATCTTGGCGAGAACGGCCGTGGAGCGCGCAAACAGCGGCTTGCCGGAAAGCCCGCCCGCTTCCTTTGCCTGCATCTGATCCTTGAGGCCATCGCGCGAAAGCGTCGTGTTGGAAACGATCAGCCCGTCAAGCTTGTGGGCAAGCACCTCGGCAGCGATATCGTCCATGCCTTCTTCTGTGAGGTCGGGCGCGATCTTAAGGAACACCGGAACCTGCCGGCCGCTCTTCTTCGCCTTATCGTCGCGGGCGGCAAGCACTGCGGAAAGCAGGGCGGCAAGGCTCTCGCGTCCCTGCAGATCGCGCAGGCCCGGCGTGTTGGGCGAGGAAATGTTGGCGGTGAAATAGCGGGCGAGCGAGTAGAAGCGACGGATGCCGGTGACATAATCGGCAATGCGGTCGCTGCTGTCTTTGTTGGCGCCGATATTGACGCCGATCAGGCCGTTGCCGCGGAGCTTTGAAAGCCGCTCATAGGCAGCCTCGTGGCCGGCATTGTTGAAGCCCAGCCGGTTGATGACGCCTTCGTCGGCGACAAGCCGGAAAATGCGCGGCTTGTCATTGCCCGCCTGTGGTTTCGGTGTGACGGTTCCGATCTCGGTAAAGCCGAACCCGAGGCGCAGCATTTCCTCCGGCACCTCGGCATTCTTGTCGTAGCCGGCTGCAAGGCCAAGCGGGTTTGCAAAGGTCAGGCCGGCGATCGTTTGCTTCAGCCGTGGATCAGCGGGCGCGTTACAGACTGGCACGAGCCCCGTCTTCAGAGCCCTGATCGAAAGACCATGCGCGGCCTCCGGATCGAACAGGAACAGCCCGCGGCGGCCGAGCGACTGGAAGAGATCGAGCATCAGGCAAGCTCCGGAAAGACATGAACACCATCGCTGCCGAGCGGCAGAGGCTTTTCCCAGAGCACGAGGGACAGCGGCAGCGTGCCATAGAGATGGGGAAAGAGATCGCCCCCACGGGAGGGTTCATAAACCAACGCATCGCCGAGCGTTTCGCCATCGATGGCAACCAGCAGAAGGTCGTCCTGGCCGGCAAAATGGCGGGCCGCGGTCTCGATCGCTTGGGCCGCGGTCGAGAAATGGATGAAACCATCCGACAGATCGACTGGAGCGCCTTTGAATTCGCCGCTTTTCAACGCATCGTGCCACAGAGTTGTCGGAACGATTTTGTAGATGATGCTGGACATGCCGCCATCTCCTCACCGGGGATATTCAAGCCGGATTGCCGCAATTGCGGCTGAATGTCCACCGTCGCGGAGGCTTTGGGCGAAGATTTTGGGCAGGAGAGAGGTTATGAACAGATTGCTTTGGCCGTTGCCGGCCGTCATGGGTCTCGTCGGTGGGGTGGCCCTCGTTCCGGTGGAGGCGCAGGAACCTGCGCCCGGACGCTACAGCATGCAGCGAGCCGAAAGCGGTATCGCACGGCTCGATACCCAGACCGGCGAGGTCTCGCTTTGCCAGGATAAAGATGGCCAGATGGTGTGCCGCCTGGCGGCCGATGAGCGCACCGCCTTCGAGCTGGAACTCGATCTCTTGACGAAGCGGGTGGAAACTTTAGAAAATGCTCTTCAAGATGGTCAATTTGGCACAAAACCACGTCTGCCGACCGATGAGGAGATTGACCAGACAATGGGCATCATGGAAAGAATGTTGCGGGGCTTCATGGGCATAGTGAAAGATCTGGAAGGTGATGAGCACAAGGCACCCGGTGCACTTGGCGAAGAACCTCGGAAGACCTGACCGGCTTTCGGCTTCATGTTGCTTGATTTGACCTAGCGGAGGTCGTGCAATGCTCTTGGGAGGGGGTGCCATGATGACAGGATTGACCATTATCATCGCGGATGATCATCCGCTTTTTAGAGGCGCAATGCGTCACGCGCTTGCAAGCGTGGGCGCTGACACCACAATTATTGAAGCCGGTGATTTCACCGCGGCTCGGCAGGCTGCAATCGACTATCCGAATGCCGACCTGATGCTGCTCGATCTTACCATGCCTGGCGTCAGCGGCCTTTCGGGTCTCGTTGCATTTCGTGCCGAATTTCAGAGTTTGCCGATCATGATCGTATCGGGGCATGATGACCACACGACAGTTCGGCGTGCGCTGGAGCTTGGAGCAAGCGGCTTTCTTTCGAAATCGGCCGGGCTCGATGAAATCCGGGAGGGTATTGATACCGTCATCGCCGGCAATATTTTCACACCGCCTGACTTTGAAGCGGGGAGCGAGAGCGAACCTGAAGTGGCTCAACTGCTTTTGCGTTTACAGACGCTCACGCCTCAGCAACTGCGTGTGCTTGGCATGCTTGGAGAGGGCCTCCTCAATAAGCAGATTGCCTATGAGCTCAGTGTATCTGAAGCCACCATCAAAGCGCACGTCTCCGCGATCCTTCTGAAGCTTAATGTTGACAGTCGCACGCAGGCGGTGATCCAGCTCGGCAAGATTTCGGCCGTCGCAGCTTGAAATCCGGCGCGTTGTGAGCCTATTCGGCCGCAGGTTTCAGGGCAGTTGAAAGTTGCGTCAGCCACGCCCTGAGCGCAGCGGGACGCACCGGTTTGTTTTGTATGGCAATTCCCTCGGGCTCAGCCATAGCCCTGACTTCGGGGGACCTGTCCGCTGTCACCAGCAGGGCAGGGATAGGCGCTTTGAAATGTGCGCGAATAGTTCGGACGGCGTCTGTGCCGACCGCATTGTCAAGATGATAGTCGGCGATGATGGCATCCGGTCGCAATCTAGGACCGGCAAGCCAGTCTTCAAGCGATTGTGTGGTCATCACATGACAGCCCCATCCCTCAAGGAGAAGGGTCATGCCTTCAAGGATACGCGGTTCGTTGTCGATGCAAAGGACGGCGAGCCCGGTCAGTGGTTCAGCGACCCGCAGCGCCGTGACGATGGCCGGACCTTTTACTGCCGTCGCGGTTTTATCGATTGGCATCGTCACCCGAAAGCGCGTGCCTTTTCCGGGTTTGGATTGCAGATCGACGGCGTGATTGAGCACACGGGATATGCGGTCAACGATCGACAGGCCGAGGCCCAGCCCTGAAGCCGTCTTTGCACCTTCGTCAAGACGGGCAAATTCCTTGAACACCGTGCGGAACTTCGATGCGGGAATGCCGATGCCGGAATCGAGCACTTGAATGACGGCATGGTCGCCCTCTCGTCGCACGCCAACCAGAATCTTGCCCTTGAGAGTGTATTTGATCGCATTCGAGACCAGGTTCTGCACAAGGCGACGCAGGAGGTTGGGGTCGCTACGCACCGAGAGCGAGGTTGGCATAATGGTGAATTTGAGATTGGCAGCGCGCGCCATTGGTGCAAAGTCTGTCTCGATGCGCCGAAGAAGATCATCAAGCATCACGGTCTGCAGGCGCGGTTTCATCGCGCCCGTATCGAGCCGCGATATATCCAGTACGGCTCCAAGAATAGTTTCCACGGACTCCAGCGAGGAATCGATATTCCTGACAAGCAGGCTGTTTTCAGAATCGCCAAGACGTTCAACGAGCGAGGATGAATAAAGTCGCGCCGCGTTCAATGGCTGGAGAATGTCGTGGCCTGCCGCGGCGAAGAAGCGCGTCTTGCCGATATTGGCCTCCTCCGCCGCGGCCCGTGCCTCGGCAACCTCGCGATTGACGCGCGTGAGTTCGCCCGTGCGTTCAGCAACGCGGAGTTCAAGTGTCTCGTTTGCCTGTTTCAGCGCCATGTCGGCGGCCACGCGCTGCGTGATGTCGGTATAGGTCGTCACGATACCCTTGTCGGGCATGGCATTGGTCCGTACTTCGATGATGCTTGCCCCTCCGGCAAGTTCGAGCAGAAAGGCCTTGTCGAGAATGAGAAAGTTTTCGATGATGACTTTCTCGTCTTGCCGGGCGATATCGCCCCGTTCGGCGAGTATCGAGACGATTTCGGCAAGAGGAAAACCAACCTCTCCAACTCTCTCAGGCAGGTCGAGCAGATGGCGGAAACGCCGATTCCAGATGATCAGGTTGCTGGAGCTGTCAAAGACAGCGATGCCCTGGTCCATCTGGGAAAGTGCGGTCTGCAACATATCCTGATTGTATTGCAGGGCTTCACTGGCCTGGTCGAGCAGCCAGGCTGTGTCAACCGGCGAATCATCCATACGTTGCAAAACGAGTGAAAGAACAAGGCGTGCCGACGAGGAGCCGATAGCGCTGCCGAGGAGCTGCTCGGAGAAATGCACGAGCGCGCTATCCGCTGGTTGGTGGTCTTCCAGCCAGCAGCCGTTCTGGCGCTCGTAAGTGTGGAAGGATCGCTGCATGCGTTCCCTTCCCAGATAGCGGGCAATCGTGGTCTTGAGATCGAGCACTGTAACCTTGGTTTTGCGACCGCGAAATACACGTTCTGTTCGCGACTTGCGCCGGATGAAGACGCCGGCCTGTGCTCGCTCGATCGGGTTTGGCGCACGGCTGAGCGAGAAAACGACATAGGCGATCGCATTGACCAGCAGGCTGAGCGTCGATGCGTTGACGAAGGGATCGGAGCCCGATTTGGAGAAGATGCTGGCGAAGGGGAAAAGGAACCCAAGGATATTTGTAGCAACGTGGGAGTTATCCGAGCCGCCAAGGCTGGGCAGGAAAAGCATGTAGGCCCAAACAACAAAGCCGAGCGTCATGCCAGCAATGGCGCCGCGCGCGTTTGCCTGATGCCACAACAGGCCTCCGAACAAAGCTGGCGCCATCTGGGCAATGGCCGCGAAGGAGAGGAGGCCGAGGGACGCCAATCCGGCATTCATGTCAGCGGATCGGTAGTATCCATATCCGAGGAGCAAGACGCAAAAGATTGCTGTGCGCCGGACGTTGAGCAGCAGGGTCGATACGTCGGGTACTGCACCACGGCGCAGCAGATTACGGCGCAGAATGACCGGCATAACGATATCGTTCGATATCATGATCGACAGTGCTACCGAGGCGACGATTACCATGGCCGTCGCAGCCGAAAATCCGCCGATGAAGGTGATCAGCGTCATGACCGGAACGTCAAGCGTTATCGGCAGGTTTAGGAGATAGAGGTCAGGCTCGCCGCCGCCCTGAAAAATGATGACGCCAGCGATAGCAATCGGCAGCACGAAGAGATTGATCGCGACGAGATAAAGGGGAAAAAGGATACCCGCGACGCGCAGTTCGCCGGCTGTGCGATTTTCAACGACCGTGACATGGAATTGACGGGGCAGCATGACGATGGCGAACGCTGACAGGAGCATCAACATGAGCCAGCGCTGTATCGGTGTCTTGTGGGTGATCGCGGCCATGACCTGTTGATTCTCGATTGCCCGGTTCCAAAGGTCGCCTGGCCCGTCGAATACGAAAAACACAATGTAGGCGCCGGCGGTTACCAGCGCGAGCAGCTTGACAAGCGATTCCATCGCGATCGCCAGGATCAGGCCATCCTGATGTTCGGTCGCGTCGGTATGTCGCGTTCCGAACACGATGGCGAAGCAGGCAAGAAAAAGCGTGACAAGCAGCGGAAGGTCTATGAAATTCTGCCCCGAACCGATGCCATAGCTGCTGGTATCGACCATGGCTGAAACAGAGCTCGAAACAGCTTTCAGCTGCAGTGCAATATAGGGGATGGCGCCGACCAGGGAGATAAAGGCGACAATGGCCGCGACGGTCGGATTCTTGCCGTAGCGGGCGGCAACGAAGTCCGCGACGGAGGTGAGCTTCTCAGCTTTGGCAAGCGTGGTTATTCGGCGAATAACCGGCATGCCGATCGTGAACATCAGAATTGGGCCGATATAGATGCCGGTGAATTCGAGCCCGCGTTCCGCGGCAAGGCCGATGCCTCCGAAATAGGTCCAGGAAGTACAGTAGATCGCCAAGCTTAGCGCATAAACTAAAGGTCGCCCCCTGATGGAAGGGGGGGACTTAAGTACCTTACGGTCGCCATAGCTCGCCACAGCAAACAGCAGCAGCAGGTATGTGAATGCAGCGGCAAATATGATCGGACCGGAAAGCATGATCCTCCTTATTCAGGTCTTACCCAAGGAAGTTGAAGCATAGAATAAGACTGCGGAGAAGAAAATATTTGCGCCATTGGTCTTAAGTCCAATACGTTTCCAGGTTCATTGGCGTTGACAATGTAAAAAGGCCGATATTTTTGCTTTTCTTTCCCGTCGCGCGCGATAGGTTTCGATTGCGGGTGACCACCTGCAAATGGAACAAGGAGAGCGGGATGCTGAACGAATTCAAGGAATTCATTGCGCGCGGCAATGTCATGGACCTGGCGGTCGGTGTCATTATCGGCGCGGCCTTCAACAAGATCGTCGAATCGATCGTCAACGATCTGGTTATGCCGATCGTTGGCGCGCTGACAGGCGGTGGCTTCGATTTCTCCAACTACTTCCTGCCGCTCAGCGCCAATGTCACTGCCACGTCGCTTGCTGCTGCTCGCGAACAGGGCGCAGTTTTTGCCTACGGCAACTTCATCACCGTTCTCATCAACTTCCTGATCCTGGCATGGATCGTCTTCCTGATGATCAAGGGCGTGAACCGGATGCGCAAATCGCTGGAAGCCAAGGACAAGGCGGGCGCACCGGAAGCGGCTCCGCCCCCGGCCGACGTACAGCTGCTCACGGAAATTCGCGATCTGCTGAAGCAGCCACGCGTGTAGGTTAAATCTTGTCCGCGGGCAGCGCGATACGGGTTCGGAAATCGCGCTGCGCTGCACGATACATCACAAAGTTCAATCGATGTGTCACCGATTGTCGCGTGATCCTCCCCCTGAAAAACGTTAGAAGCAACGGCATCCCTTTTGATCTGCGCACTCTTTCCTTTGGGAGAAAGATGCCCTTACCGGAGCCATCGATGAACGTTCTCGCCAGCCTAAGCCCCCGTTCGCTTGCGGCGCCAGAAAGCGGTATTGTCGAGGTGGTCAACTATGCGCGTGGACGCGAAGGTCTGATCCCGCTTTGGGTGGGCGAGGGAGACCTGCCTACGCCCTCCTTCATTTCCGAGGCTGCCCAGGCGTCGCTTACTGCAGGGGAAACCTTTTACACCTGGCAGCGCGGCGTTCCGCCGCTACGCGAGGCATTGTCACGTTACTATCAGCGGTATTTCGACAAGAACCTGCCGATGGACAATTTCTACGTGACCGGCTCGGGCATGCAGGCGATCAAGCTGGCGATCGAGGCCGTGACCTCGCCCGGCGATGAAATGGTTTATCTCTCGCCGGCATGGCCGAATTTTGCAGCCTCGGCCGCGCTCTCCGGTGTACGTCCCGTGTCGGCCCCACTCGAGTTCACCGGCGGCAAGTGGCAGGTCTCGCTGGAGCGTATTGCTACGGCAATCACGCCGAAGACCCGCGCACTGTTCGTAAACACGCCCTCGAACCCCACGGGCTGGACCGCAACACGAGAAGATCTGGCCGCCATAATGGCGCTTGCCCGTCGCCATGGTCTCTGGATCGTCGCCGACGAAATCTATGCGCTTTATTCCTACGAAGGCGAACGGGCGCCCTCCTTCCTCGATGTCATGGAGGATGACGACCGGATATTGTTCGTCAATTCCTTCTCCAAGAACTGGTTGATGACCGGTTGGCGGGCAGGCTGGATCGTCGCTCCGGCGGAAATCGGCCAGGTGCTGGAGAATCTCATCCAGTATTCCACCTCCGGCGTTGCCCAGTTCATTCAAGCCGGTGCCATTGTGGCGCTCGACAAGGGCGATGCCCTTATCGCGGAAAACGTCGCCAAGGCAACGCACTCGCGGGATATACTCTGTGATGCGCTGATTGCCACCAATCGCGTCGAAACGCTTAAACCTGATGGTGCGATCTACGCGTTTCTGAAGATCGACGGCGTCACCGATGCGCGCCGGGCGTGCCTCGACATCGTCGACAAGACAGGCGTCGGCCTGGCCCCCGGAACGGCCTTCGGAGACGGTGGCTCCCTGTTCATGAGGGCCTGTTTCCTGCGCGATCCGGTGCAGATTTCGACGGCGGCCGAGCGACTTTCCGGTTATATCGCAGCACTCTGAGGCCGACGAACGGGGTTTTTTAAACTCCAACCTTGTGAAATGGTGCCGAACCGGCTTTTATCCCGTCGGTTCTAACAGGAGTTTTGCATGGCGGTTTTGGTAACGGGCGGCGGCGGCTATATCGGCAGCCATATGGTCTGGGCGCTGATCGATGCCGGCGAAGAGGTTGTGGTCATCGATCGTCTGTCCACCGGTTTTCGCTGGGCGATCGCTCCGGAAGCGCGTTTCTACGAGGGTGACATTGCCGACCAGGATCTGATGCGTCGCATCTTCTCGGAAAACAACGTCGATGCGATCATCCATTTCGCCGGCTCGATCGTCGTCCCGGAATCGGTGGCCGATCCGCTTGGCTACTACGAAAACAACACCGTCAAATCCCGAGCCCTGATTGCAAGCGCAGTCGAGGCCGGCATTCCGCATTTTGTCTTCTCCTCGACTGCTGCTGTCTACGGCACGCCGAAGGTCCTTGAGCCGGTCACGGAAGATCTGCCGCTGGCACCGGAATCGCCCTACGGTTCTTCGAAACTGATGACGGAGATCATGCTGCGCGATACCGCGAATGCGCATGACTTCACCTACACCGCCTTGCGCTACTTCAACGTTGCCGGCGCTGATCCGAAGGGGCGCAGCGGCCAGTCGTCCGCGCTCGCCACCCATCTGATCAAGGTTGCCTGCGCAACGGCGCTCGGCAAGCGTGAATCGATGAATGTTTTCGGAACGGATTATCCGACGCCGGATGGCACCTGCGTGCGCGACTATATTCACGTCTGGGATCTCGCCCAGGCTCATCTGATGGCGCTGAAGCGCATGCGCGCCGGCGGCGGGTCGCTTGCCGCCAATTGCGGATATGGTCGCGGTTTCTCGGTGCTCGAGGTGCTGGAGGCGGTGAAAAAGGTGAATGGCTCGGATTTTCCGGTGACCTTTGCCGAACGCCGCCCCGGCGATCCCGCGATGATCGTCGCCAATCCGGGGCTTGCCAAGCGTGAGCTCGGTTGGGTGCCGCAATATGATGATCTCGAAGGCATCATATCGAGCGCCCTGGATTGGGAACGCCATCTCATGCGCAAGAACAGCTACTGAGTCCAAAGAGTTTCGCGCTCCAGTCTGACGACAGTTTCAACGACTAGGGTATCGGCCACGATAGATTATCCGGGCCTGATGCATGATGGAATTTGTTCGCCAAACGAAGCACAGGACGCCGCCGACGAGGCGCGGCCTTGTTGCGCGCCGTGCGGCTCCGTCAAATCTTCAGCCTGACGTCGCGATGCTCCGTTACGAACTGGTGGGCAGCGCGAGCGAGGGCGCTCGATGAAGGCTGTGATCCTCGCCGGCGGTCTCGGCACGCGCATTTCCGAAGAGACGCACCTGCGGCCCAAGCCCATGGTGGAGATCGGCGGCCGGCCGGTCCTCTGGCATATCATGAAGATGTACTATGCCCATGGCGTGCGCGATTTCATCGTCTGCTGCGGCTTCAAGGGCTATGTGATCAAGGAATACTTCGCCAATTACGGCCTGCACATGTCGGACATCACGTTCGATTTTGCGGAAAACAGCATCGAGTTTCATCGAAAGAGCGCCGAGAACTGGCGGGTAACCCTGGTCGATACCGGCGAGAACTCGATGACCGGTGGGCGCATGAAGCGGGTTGCAGGCTATCTGAAGGACGATGACGCCTTCT
Source organism: Pararhizobium capsulatum DSM 1112 (assembly GCF_030814475.1). Classification (NCBI taxonomy): domain Bacteria; kingdom Pseudomonadati; phylum Pseudomonadota; class Alphaproteobacteria; order Hyphomicrobiales; family Rhizobiaceae; genus Pararhizobium; species Pararhizobium capsulatum. Next base: position 1,083,070 of record NZ_JAUSVF010000001.1, read on the forward strand.
GCTTCACCTATGGCGACGGCGTCGGCGACATGGACATCGCCCGCACCATCGCCTTCCATAGGGAGCATGGCAAGCTGGCAACCGTGACCGCCTGCCGGCCGCCGGCCCGCTACGGTGCGTTGCAGCTCGAAGGCAGCGAAGTTCAGGGCTTTATCGAAAAGCCGGAAGGCGAGGGTGGCTTCATCAATGGCGGCTTCTTCGTTCTTTCGCCCCGTTGCATCGACCGGATCGAAGGCGACAGCACGACTTGGGAAGCCGAACCGCTGATGAGCCTCGCCCGTGAAGGCGAGTTGCAGGCCTATCTTCACGAAGGCTTCTGGCAGCCGATGGATACCCTGCGTGACAAAAACCATCTCGAAAGTCTGTGGCAGAGCGGTTCGCCGCCTTGGAAATGCTGGTGATGAGCATGACAAATGAATTCTGGCGCGGAAAGCGCGTATTGATCACGGGCCACACGGGCTTCAAGGGCAGTTGGCTTGCCCTCTGGTTGAAGCAGCTGGGCGCTCAGGTGTCGGGCCTGTCACTGGCACCCAAATCGCAACCCTCGTTGCATAACTTGCTGGGTGGTGCCGGCGAAGGTCCTGATATCGTCGATATCCGCGACCGTGCGGGTGTCACCCATCAGGTGCTGCGCAGCAAGCCGCAGATCGTCTTCCATCTCGCCGCGCAGGCGCTGGTGCGGGCAAGCTATCGCGATCCGGCCGAGACCTATGAGACGAATGTCAGCGGCACCGTCAATCTGCTCGACGCTTTGCGTCTTTGTGAAGATGTTCGCTCGATCGTCGTGGTGACGACGGACAAGGTCTATCACAATCCGGAAACCGGTCTTGCATTCATGGAGACCGATCCGCTGGGTGGTCAGGATCCATACAGCGCCTCCAAGGCGGCTGCCGAGATCGTGACAGCGAGCTACCGCTCCTCGTTTTTCTCCGCTCGCAAGGTCGGCGTTGCGACGGCGCGGGCCGGCAATGTCATTGGCGGCGGCGATTGGGCCGAAGAGCGGCTGATCCCCGATGCCGTTCGCGCCTGGCAGATGGGCGACACGCTCTACGTTCGTCGCCCGCGCGCCGTACGGCCCTGGCAGCATGTGCTGGAGCCGTTGAACGGATACATGAGCCTTGCCGAGCGCCTGTGGGATGCGCCGCTCGGTATCGAAAGCTACAATTTCGGCCCGAACCATTCCGAGGCTGCATCGGTCGGCACGGTGTTGAAGATGGCCGAGCGTCATTTCGGCGGTGGCATGGTTCGCTTGGGTGATGGTACCGAGGGGCCGCACGAGGCAGGCTATCTCGTTCTCGACAGCGCCCGCGCCCGCGCTGAACTCGGTTATATTCCGCGCTGGCGGCTCAACGAGACGGTCCGCCGCACGATGGAATGGTACCGCGCCGAGCGCGAGGGTCGATCCGCGATCGAGCTTTGCCTTGCCGATATCCGCGATTTCTCAAATGAAGTGGCAGGCACCCTGCCATTGAAGGTTGCGGGTTGAGCATGCGCCTGCAAGGAGGGGAAACCCCGCTTGCCGGCCTGATGGTGATTGATCGCCGCAGGCTGTCGGATGAGCGCGGCTACCTCTCACGCTTGTTCTGCCAGGACGAGCTTGCCGCCTTCGGCTGGCATGGCCCAATCATGCAGATCAACGAGACGGGGACGGTTCACAAGGGCACCGTGCGCGGCATGCATTTTCAGCGCCCGCCCCATGCCGAGATCAAGCTCGTGACCTGCACACGTGGACGCATCCTCGATGTCGCCGTAGACTTGCGTGAGGGTTCACCCACCGTCCTCAAGCATTTCGCCATCGAGCTTTCGGAGGAAAATGGCTGCTCGCTTTTGATCCCCAAAGGCTTTGCCCATGGATTCCAGGCGCTGACAGATGATGTCCGGCTCATTTACGCGCATTCGGAGCCTTATGCCGCCGGAGCCGAAGGCGGCCTTCACCCTCAAGACCCGGCACTCGCCATCGACTGGCCATTGCCGGTGGAGCGCCTTTCGGCGCGCGATGCGGCGCATCCCTTCCTGACCCCGGGCTATCTTGGAGTTGCCGCATGAAATGCCGCCACTGCGGATCGCAGCGGATGGTGCCCTTCCTCGATCTCGGAACTGCACCACCGTCGAATTCCTATGTAGCAATCGAGGAACGCAACAAGCCGGAACTCTGGTACCCGCTCGTCATCCGGGCCTGCCGGGAATGCCGTCTGGTCCAGACGGAGGATTTCGCGGCGCGCGAAACCTTCTTCTCGTCGAGTTATGCCTATTTCAGCTCATTCTCGACCTCCTGGCTGGAGCATGCGGAAAAATACGTCGGCGACATGCAGGTGCGTTTTGGCCTGAACGAGCGTTCTCACATCGTCGAGATCGCCGCCAATGACGGCTATCTGCTGCAATACGCGAAAGTGCGTGGTATCCCTTGCCTTGGCATCGAACCCACGGCGAGCACGGCTGTGGCCGCGCGTGGCAAGGGGCTGGAAATTATCGAAGACTTCTTCGGCGCCGAGCTTGGTGCGCGCCTTGCCGCTGAAGGCCGCTCGGCCGATCTGACGGCGGCCAACAACGTGCTTGCCCATGTGCCTGATATCAACGATTTCGTTGCCGGCTTTACGGCCCTTCTGAAGCCTGATGGGGTTGCCACCTTCGAATTCCCGCACCTGCTCAATATGGTCAGCGAGAACCAGTTCGATACCGCCTACCACGAGCATTATTCCTACCTGTCGCTGACCGCCGTCTCGCGCATCTTCGAAAAAAACGGCCTGACCGTCTTCGACGTGGAAACCACGCCCTGGCACGGCGGCAGCTTGCGGGTTTTCGCCCAGCGCAGTGATGAGGGCACCCGCGCCCTCACGCCCGCCGTTGCCGCCACCCTCGCGGCAGAGCGCGACGCCGGCATGCTGACGGACGCTTATTACACCGGCTTCCAGGCCCGCGCGGAAGATGTCCGCGACGGTTTCCTGGGTTTCCTCATCGAATGCCGGCGGGCCGGCCTCAAAGTCGCGGCTTACGGCGCCGCTGCCAAGGGCAACACGCTGCTGAATTTCGCAGGCGTGAAGCCCGACCTCCTGGCTTTCGCCGTCGACAAAAACCCCACCAAGCAGGACACTCTTCTCCCCGGAAGTCGCATCCCGGTTGTCACCGAAGACGTGCTCAAAACCGAAAAACCGGAAAGGGTGGTTATCCTGCCGTGGAATCTTCAAGACGAGATCAGACAGCAGCTTTCGTATATCAGCGACTGGGGTGGAAAGTTCGTGACGGCGGTCCCGACGGTGACGGTGCACCCGTAGCAGTCCTGCCCGAGGGGGCGGCGATCGAGCCGCAAATCGGTCACAAGGCAAGTCCCTGGTCGCCAAGGCCGGTTGAGCGTTGACTATTCGCCTTCGGTCTCGCCGAGAATGCTCTTCTCGTGCGCGATCGAATGGCGGACCAGACGGCTCCAGATATCTTCATAAAAATCCGGATCAAGCCCCGCCAGCGTGGCGTTATTGCGTGCATTCTGCTGAACTTCGGTCACACGCGCGGGAATGTCCGCCTTCAGGCCGGCAAGGTTTTTGATCTCGGCGGCACGGCCGATATAGTCGAAACGTTCCCGGAAAAGCGCGACCAACGCCTTGTCGAGCCGATCGATCTCGCTGCGGATATCCGTCATCGACTGGCAGTCTTCCGGGGTTTTTGGCATGCGGTTCTCCGGCTGTCATGCGGGCCACGCCGCAAGGGTATGGCACGCTGCTTATCAAGCAGCCCGGCTTCTGGAAAGGCCCCGCGAAACCCGTGTCTCCCGGACAAGCTTCGGGAAAGGCCCTGCCGCTAGGGTGCCGCAAACGGAGAAATATGATGTTCCCCCAGCCTAAACTGACGATCTGCGTGCCCTCGCGTAACCGCCAGCTCTATTTCCAGGAAACGATCCGCAGCCTTTTGATCAACATGCGCACCGACGTCGAATTCGTCTTCGCCGACAATTCCGACGATCCTTCGATCATGAACACGTTCATGGCGGAGATCAGCGGCGATCCGCGCGTCAAGTTCATCCCGTCGGACGATCATATCTTCTCGATGGTGGACAATTGGGAGCGCTGCCTCGATACGTCGACCGGCGAATTCATCTGCGTCATCGGTGATGACGACTATGTTGATGTCGATGTTGTCGATCTGATCAAGGACGTGCAGCGCAACGATCCGCGCGCCGACGTGATCGCCTGGACGCGGCTGACCTATAACTGGCCGAGCCATCGCCCGCGCAAATGCGTGGTAGCTGTTCCCATGGGTACGAGCTATTTCAGGCTTGATAAGAGCGTCCTCCTCAGGGACTTCTTCCACTGGTCCCATGATGCGGCGACGCCGAACAACCTCTTTGCGATCTACCACGGCGCCGTTTCGCGCCGCACGATGGAAAAGATACGCGCCAGGTTCAATGGCCGCTATTTCGAACATCCGGTTGTCGACTTCGAAAACAGCTGCAAGCTCCTGGTTACTGCCGATAACTTCATCCATGTCGAACGTCCGTTCTCGGTGCTCGGCGCCTGCGCGGAAAGCAACTCGGGGCGTGTCGCAACGGCTGCAGACCTTAAGGCCATGTACAGCCAGTTCATGTCCGATATCGGCCGCACGATCGATGACGATGCCTATATGAAGGACTTCCCGTTCCCGTTCTTCCTCGGCAATACGGCGGCCATCGGCCTCTGCCAGCAATGGTTCAAGTATACCTATGGTCATAAGGCGCCGGCCGGTTGGGAAAAGAACTTCGCGCGTGCTTGCGCCAAGAACTGCGGCATGGCCCTTGATCGGGAGAATTTCGAGCTGATTGCGCAAGGTTATCGCACGGCTTTCGAGAACTGGCAGGGCGGCAAGTTCCTGCAGCATTTCAACCCCACCTTCAGGGAGTCGGGGTCCGGCAAGCCTTACTATGGCCTCTTGAAAAATATGCTCTATATCGATGAGGATATCGCTGGCGTGCAGACCCCGGCCGAACTCTTCCACCTCGTCAAGCAGTTCATCTCGCCGCAGGAAAGCATGGAGTTTCGGACCGTGCCGCAGTTCGCCGTCGGCTGACCGGATAAGGTCTCAGTTACACCTATTGAGGAACCCGTCGCCGGAATGCTGGTGGCGGGTTTTTCGTTGACGGATCATCAGTCAGGCAAAAGTGGCGCCCGCGCGCCCCTTGATCAGTCCAGGCGATGTCGGCCGGCTTATCGTACGCGCTTCAGGAAACCGTGCGGCGCAACCGAGATCAGCAGCCTGTCGTCAATCGAGGTGTCGATCTCGAATTCCGGATGCGCCTTCAGCCATTCATGGACGGCGGTCTTCGGGTTGGCGCCCTTGTCCCAGGGGCGGTCGGGATAGCTGCCGGCCGGCACGTCCTCGATGAAGGTGTCAAACACGACGCAGTAGCTCGAAACCGTCGTGAGATCGGCATAGGCATCGAGTTCCGCCAGCACGTGATCGTGCGTATGGTTGGAATCGAGGCAAATCAGAACCGATTTTTTGCCCCTGGCAGCTGCACGAACCTGCTCGATGATAACCGGATCGATCGAGGAGCCCTCGATCATGGTGATGCGACGGTAGAGCGGATGTTTCTCGATCTCGACACGGTTATGGTCGCGGATATCGATGTCGATGCCGAGTACGGAGGCGTCGGCATTGCCGCCGCAGATCGCGTTCAGCTCCAGCATTGATGCGGAGAAGACGAGCGAGCCGCCATGGGCAATGCCGGTCTCGATGATCAGGTCTGGCTGCGTCCTCCAGATCAGCTCCTGCATGGCAACGATGTCCTGCGGATACTGGATGATCGGCCGGCCGAGCCAGGAGAAGTTGTAGGAATATTTCGGCTCGACCGAAGCTGCCATGAAGCGGTGTGCGGCCGTGCGCATTTCCTCGGTCGTATCCTTGGTGTCGATGTCCGAAGCCATGGTCTTTGCTTTCGATAGGCGACGCCCGGCTTTGGGTTTGTCGCGATAGGTTATTCAGGTCAGGCGACCGTTCCGGCCCGCAAGAGGTTTCGTTTCGCATCCGTGCCGAGAATACGCTGAAGCTTGCTGTCGTCGCCCCAGAATTCCATCGGCTCGTAGTCGGCATAGGGATAGTGGCCGAGATTGAGGCGCACATCCCAGTTCAGGTCGGCCGCCCATCTGGCCACGATATCGCAAACAGCAATCGGTTGGCCGGAGCAGAGATTGACGACGCCTTCATCGGGATGGTCGAGCGCGAGCGACACGATCAGCGCGCCAAGGGTCCCGATATCCAGGAAATCGCGCAGCTGCGCGCCACCCGACATATCGAAGACGGATGCGCCACGGCGATGAGCGTCCTGGAACTGCGGCCAGAGCGACTTCGGGTGCTGGCCCGGACCGTAGGTGTAGAACAGCCGTGCCCAGGTCAGTGCAAAAGGCGTGGTTTCCCGGAGCAAGGCGAGCTGCTGCTGTAGCGCATGCTTGGAAAAGCCATAGGGATTGGAGGGCAGGCAGGGTGTCTCCTCCGAAAGTACCCCCGATTGCATGCCATATTCGAAGCAGGTGCCGGCGCAGAAAATCGACTTCAGGCCACCCTGAACGGCGTATTTCAGAAAATCGTAGTGTCGCGGCAGTTCCGTCTCGAAATGGTGAAGCGACCGATAGTTCGGCAGTCCATCCCAGGCGAGGTGGATGAGAATGTCCGGCCGCGCCATCGCCTCGAACGGATCATCGCAGGCCTGTGCGATATCCAGTTGCTTCCGGCGGATGCGCGGTGACGACGCAAATCCTTCGGCGCGCCGCGAGATGGCCACGACGTCCACGGGGCGGCTGGCAAGAGCAGCCAGGACATGCCGGCCGATGAAACCGGATGCGCCGGTAACTGCTACGGTTTTCATCACGTTATGCCATCGATTTCCGAGCGCCCTTCGACCCGCGCCGGCAGATCATTGCGTCATGCCGTCGCAGATGACGTGAACGGACGGCATCATCCATTTCACGACGTTGTAGAACTCCGGCGCTGTCTGGGCGCCGCCGACAAAGCGGTCGATCAGCAGTGCCTTGTCGTACAGACCGCGCCGCTGGTCAGGGTTGCGCTCGGCGAATTGCGGGCGGAATTGCGCCGCGAGACGGCCGTTTTCAAACTGCTGGAGGGCCGCGAAATAGCCGTTGCCCTTCTGGCGGAAACTTTCGAAATCCCGCTCCAGAAGGCAGTCTATGGAGCAGGCACGCACGAAGTCCTCGCCGCCGCCACCCCATTCGGTACCGAGTTCACGCAAGACATGAAACTGTACTTCGGCCACCGCGCCCGCCAGCCCCAGGCCGGCATGGAATGGAAAGTCCGAGGGTTGGAGGAAAACGGATGGTGCGACATAGGCAGATGTATTGACCACCGAGAGCGGGCGGCTGCAGAAGGCGAGTTCCTCGGCAAAGATCAGGGTCTTGGCGGCCCATTCGTATTGCGGCACCATCGTCGACCAGGATTGCGGCGCAGGCACGGAGAGGATGGCGTCGACCACCGAGCGGCGGATCGCGGCATGATGGATTCCGAACGGCACCTTTGGAACGTTGAGACTACCCTTCCAATAGAAGAACGCCTTGAGCATTGCCGTCTTGTCGAAATGATCGATGTGGTAGCGGGTCGGAATGGCGATGGAGGTCGCCTTGCCGGGTTCGGCGTCGCGGTCGATCTGCAGCACGGTCCAGGCAAGCGCGTCTATGTGAGGCGAGGTGCGCTCCAGATAATCGACCATCTGAACCAGATCGGGCTCGATCATGTCACCGGGATTGACGAGCGTCACCCAGTCCCCGCTCGCAGCAGTGATCGCTGTATGCCAGAGGGATTGCCGGGAAAGTGAAGCATCGGTGACGACGACCTTGATGCGGCCATCGGTCTTTTCCACGGCTGCTTGCGGGCCGGCGAGCACGATCTCGATATTCGCCTTGGGGTCGGCCAGCAGCGCATCGATCAGCGGAGCATGATCGCCAGCGCCGGTCTCCAGGGGAATGCAGATCGAGAGTTTTGTCATGGCCGGTCTCCAGCGCGTGATCGGCCGCCAGTGTCTGGCGCCTGCCGCGTCACGCGAAATCGTCATTGCGTCACGGCCGGTCGGGTTTCCCCCTATCCTGGCCGCGCCCAGGATATTGCCTGCGTAGCGGAGGATTGGTCCTCCCCTCGCGGCTGGTCACGCCGGCAGACAATGCACTTCTGGGAGGAGGAGGGTGCGGTCCTGTCTCCGACCCGAAGTCATTGTCTGCCGGTGTGTGAAGGACAAGCTAGAGCGGCAAGCTTGAGCGAAGCTTTGCATCATGCGACCCGATGAAAGGAACGCATTTTCATCGAGTTTGCCGGTTGTTTGAATCTGATTTTCGTAAAAATGCCGATTGTGTAAAATTGTCGGTATCCGTTTAAGCGGCCTCTAAACTGTGTGGGCTATTGTCCATATCAAGGAAACGGAACCGGCTTTCGGCTTCGAGGCATGATGCACTTCCTGGGTCGGAATGAATCCGGCACCAAAAAATCCGACGCCACCCGGACAGGGGCGAGACGTCAGGAAAACAGGGACAGTATCATGTTGAACAGAGTTTTCTCGGTCGCCGCTGCGATCACCATCAGTCTCACCACCGTCGCTCCGGCGGAGGCCATGACCATTTCTTCGGCCGCTCGTTCAGTCGCTTCCGCTCTGCCGGTACAGAGCGCCGCCGTCGGCTTCAGCGAACGCGCCGCCTTCTCGCGCCAGCTCTTATGCCTCGAATATGCCGATGCATGCGGCGCCGAGCGTATCCGCACCATTTCCTATACCAGCAAGCTGCGCACCGTGCTTGCTTCGGTCAACCGTTCCGTCAACAGAGAGATGCCGGATATCCGTGCCCGTCGCGAGTTCCTGTCGCTGACGGCCATGTCGTCCAGTGGTGAAGACCACGCGATGATGAAGCGTCGCCAGCTGATCCGCGCCGGCCTGCCGGCCGATGCCCTGAAGCTTGCCACCGTCACCAACGCGGAAGGCCGTCGTCATTCCGTGCTGATCGTCGCGACCTCCCATGGCGAGATGGTGCTCGATCACCACACGTCTATTATCGTCAAGCGTCGCGACAGCGGCTACAGCTTCGCTTCTGCCGAAGCCGTGCGCTTCTTCGAATAGACCTCCAAAAGCGGAAACACATTGGGCAGCGCCGCAATACCGGCGCACCCCAAGATTGCCTTGAGGCAACCCTGCCTCGGCACGACTTTGCCTGACTGTCCCGACTTGCCGCAGGAATGTCCCTTCCTGCGGCATTTTTTTATTCGGATTTCAGATAGGCCTCGGCAAGCTCCGTCCAGAAGGCGGCACCGATCGGCAACAGGTCGTCGTTGAAGTTATAACCCGGATGATGCAGCGATTTTTCGTCGCCGGTCACGCGCGATCCCAGGAAGAAATAGGTGCCAGGGCGGCCGTCGAGCATATAGGCGAAGTCCTCGCTGCCCATGAACGGGCGCTCGAGATCGACGACATTTTCTACGCCGGCAAAACGGACGGCGAGATCGCGCACGAAATCCGTCTCGGCCTTGTGGTTGATCGTCGCGTTGTAGCTGCGCAGATAATCGACCGTCGCCGTCATGCCGAAACTCTCTGCCTGATTTTCGGCGATGAGCCTTATACGTCGCTCCAGCTCATCCCGCACCTTCGGATCGAAAGAGCGGATACCAACAACGATCTCGGCACGCTCTGGAATGATGTTGCTGGCCGACCCGCTGTGGAAAGAGCCGACGGTGATGACGGACGGATCCATCGGGTGGATGTTGCGCGAGATAATGGATTGCAGCGCCATGACGATCGAGGCACCGCAGACGATCGGGTCCGCCGTCTCCTGTGGTTCTGCGCCATGGCCGCCACGACCATGCACGGTGATGCGGGCTTCATCGACTGCCGCCATGATCGGGCCTTCGCGCAGCGCAAACTGGCCAAAGGGCAGGCCGGGCTCGTTGTGAAGGGCAAAGACGGCGTCGCAGGGGAACCTGTCGAAGAGGCCGTCATCCATCATCAGCTTGGCGCCGCCGAAGTTCTCCTCCGCCGGCTGGAAGATCAAGTGTACAGTGCCATCGAAATTCTTCCGCTCGGCAATTGCGCGCGCCGCACCGAGCAGCATAGTGGTGTGGCCGTCATGACCACAGGCATGCATCAGGCCCGGCGTCTTCGATGCATAATCGAGGCCGGTTTCCTCCAGGATCGGAAGTGCGTCCATATCGGCACGGATGCCGATTGAACGCTTGCTGGTGCCATTGGTCAGGGTCGCGACAAGCCCGGTTTTCGCCAGGCCGCGGGTCACTGTGTAGCCGAGTTTTTCGAGTTGGCCGGCAACGAAGTCCGAGGTGCGGAACTCTTCCAGTCCTAATTCAGGGTGGGCGTGCAGGTCGTGCCGGATGGCAACGAGTTCCGGCATGGCGTTGGTCAGGTTCACATTTGCATTCATGTCAGGCACCACGGGTTGGTATGCGATTTTCAAGTTTGCGGAAGGCCAGGACGAGAATGCCCGTCAGGCACAGATAAATGAGTGCCAGCAGAAGCAGCGGTTCGTAGGTGAGAAAAGTATCCTGGCGAACCTTGGAGATGATGGCATAGACGTCGAGTACGGTAATGGTTGCAACGAGGGGCGTCGACTTCAGCTGCAGCACGGTTTCGCCGGTCAGCGTCGGCAGTGCCCGATGGATGGCGCGCGGTAGCCAGATGCGGCGAAAGACGGTCCAGCGGCTCATGCCGAAGGCACGTGCGGCTTCCAGTTCGCCCGCCGGCACCCCGGCAAAGGCGCCGCGCATGACTTCACCTTCATAGGCAGCAAAGGAGATCGTAAGCGCCGCCACCCCATAGGGCCAGGATTCGCGTAAGTACGGCCACAGGAAAGAGCTGCGGATTGCCGGAAACTGCGGGAAGAGCGAACCAAGGCCGTAATAGAGCAGCCAGAGCTGGAGAAGCAGCGGCGTGCCACGAATGATCGTGCAGAACGTCTTGGCAAACGCCTTCAGCGGCCATGGTCCGGTGACCTGGACAAGCCCGAGCGGCACGGCAAGAAGGAAGCCGAGAATCGAGGTGCTGAACAGCATGGCCAGCGTCACGACGATGCCCCAGCCAAGCTTCGGCAGATATTGCGGCAGCCAGTCCCAGCGCATGGACCAGCTGACGTAGACGACCAGCGTTGCAAAGATTGCCATCAGCAAGATGCGGTGCGGCTGGAAGAAACTCTCAGCAGTCGGCAGGTCCTCCGGCGTAAATGCCAGGGCGTGGGTCGTCTCGGGTGCAGGACTTGTCATGCGGCCTCCGCCAGGCCACGGCGGGCGCGCCGCTCAATGATGCTGATGAAGACGTTCGAGACGAGTGTCAGGGCGAGATAGAGTACACCGGCCGCGCAGAAGAACAGGAGATAGGCCTTGGTCGTTCCGGCTGCCTGCCGCGTCACGAGCGTCAATTCCGAGAAGCCGACGACTGCGAGCAGCGCGGTATCCTTGGTTGCGATGAGCCAGAGATTGGAAAGACCGGGAATGGCGTAGGGCAGCATCGCCGGCAGGGTGATGCGGGTCATCACCTTGACGGGGGACATGCCGAAGGCGCGCGCCGCTTCGATCTGCCCCGAAGGCACCGCCTTGATCGCGCCGCGCAGCACCTCGGTCGAATAGGCACCCTGCACCACCCCGATGACGAAGATACCGGCGGCAAGACCGCTGATGTCGACGGCGGGAAGGCCGGCCAAGCCCATGAACTGGTTTATGAGGTCGGTGCCGGCATAATAGAGCAGCAGGATCAGCACGAGCTCCGGCACGGCCCGCACGATCGTCGTGTAGCATTCGAGAAGGTCGCGCAGGATCGGGCCGCCATAGAGCTTGCCGAAGGCGCCGCCCACACCCAGCAGCAGGCCCAGCGAATAACCGCCGATGGCAATCTGGATCGAATTGATCAGGCCGGAGAGCAGCACGCTACCCCAGCCGGGCGGCGAGAGCGCAAGCAGGCTCCAATTGATGAAGGGTGCAGGATCGGCCATCAGGTCCTCAAATCGGGGGCTGACACCCCCCCTCAAGAGGGGGTATTGTTCTTTTCTCGAAGCGGCTTCGACGCTGGTTGCTAGTCTCCCCCCTCCCCCCTTGGGGGGGAGATGTCCCGAAGGGGCAGAGGGGGTAACCCTCCGCCGGCGCGGGGCGAGAACCATCAACCGCCGTAGATGTCGAAGTCGAAATACTTCTTGGAGAAGGTGTCGTAGGTGCCGTTCTCGCGGATCGCCTTGATGGCAGCGTTGAGCTTGCCCTTCAGCTCGTCTTCGCCCTTGCGGATGCCGATGCCGACGCCGGCGCCGAGGATGGCCGGGTCGTCCTTGACCATGCCTTCGAGTTCGCAGCAATCCTTGCCCTGGTCGCTCTTGAGGAAGGCGTCGAGCGCGATCGAGTCTGCCTGAACGGCATCGAGACGTCCGGCGGCGAGGTCCTGGTTGGCCTCGTCCTGGGTCTGGTATTCCTTCACCGTCGCGCCGTTCTCACCGAAGTACTTGTTGGCATAGACCTGGTGGACGGTGGAGACCTGCACGCCGATCGTCTTGCCGGACAGGCCTTCAGGGGTCGGCTCGAACTTGGCGCCCTTGGCACCGATGACGCCGGTCGGGGTGTTGTAGTACTTGTCGGAAAAATCGATGGTCTTCAGGCGTTCGTCGGTGATCGACATGGAGCCGATGATGATGTCGATCTTCTTGGAGGTCAACGCCGGAATGATGCCGTCCCAGGCAACAGGCGTGATGACGCAGTCGAGCTTGGCTTCTGCGCAGACGGCCTTCTGGAAGTCGACTTCCCAGCCCTCCCAGTTGCCGGAGGCGTCCGGCGAGGTAAAGGGCGGGTAGGGTTCGGCGGCAAAGCCGACCTTGATCTGTTCGGCATGGGCGAGCGCGCCACCTGAAATTCCGATTGCTGCGGCCAGCGCGATCACTTTCAATGTCTTATGCATGCTGTTTCCCTTGTTTTGGTTGTTGAGCATTCAATGGATGGAGCTGATGAAGCGCTTCAGGCGCTCGGATTTCGGTGCACCGAAGATTTCGTCGGGCGGCCCCTGTTCTTCGATTTTGCCCTGCGCCAGGAAGACGATGTGATTGGCAACCTCGCGGGCAAACTTCATCTCGTGGGTGACAAGGATCATCGTGCGCTTTTCCTTGGCAAGATCGCCGATGACCGCGAGCACTTCGCCGACGAGTTCCGGGTCGAGCGCGGAGGTCGGCTCGTCGAACAGCATGACCAGCGGCTGGATGGCGAGCGCCCTCGCTATTGCCGCGCGCTGCTGCTGGCCGCCGGAGAGGAAGGCGGGATAGGCATCGCGCTTCTCAAAAAGCCCCACCCGGCGCAGAAGCGCTTCGCCCGTCGCGATTGCCTCGTCCTTCGGCCGTCCGAGCACATGCACCGGCGCTTCGATGACGTTTTGCAGGATGGTCATGTGCTGCCAGAGATTGAAGCTCTGGAAAACCATGCCGAGTTGCGAGCGCAGGCGCTCGACCTGCTTGCGGTCGGAAGGTGCCAGCCCGCCACGTCCATCCTTCTTCATGGCAATGGTTTCGCCATGGATGGAGACCGAGCCTGCCGTTGGCAGTTCGAGCATGTTGATGCAGCGAAGAAGGGTGGATTTTCCCGAGCCGCTGCCGCCGATGATGGCGATGACGTCGCCCTGGTTCGCGGTCAGCGAAACACCTTTCAAAACCTCCAGCGGACCGAAACGTTTGTGCAGGTCGGTGACCGCAATCGCCTGGGCTGGATCCGTCATAAAAACGCTGTCCCGTTGCAACGGGACGTCGGCACTGGCTGCATGAAAACAGTTCCCCTGGTTTTCTTTTCGTGCGGCATTTTTGCCTGTCACGCTGTTCCATGAAGCTCATCGTGGCACTTGTGCAGAAATTATTCAACCGTATAATAACGCGACCGCTGCTTTTTTGGCAGCCCCGCCAATGATTATTTTTCCAACAGGAGTAGACGATGACGGCATACGGTTCGCAGGAAATGTCGGCCAATCTGATGCGCGTTCTGATGCGCCGGCCGGGTGCGAGCCTGACGGGCGCGGATGCAGCCGAGTGGCACTACGGCCCGACCTTCAACGGCGAAAAGGCCGTTCGCCAATATGCCGAATTCGCAGCTTACATCGAAAAGTCGGGCGCCGAAATCCTCTGGCTGGAAGATAAAGGGGACGGCTTGGCCGACGCCATGTTCACCCATGATCCGTCGTTGATGACCGATCACGGCGCGGTCATCCTGCGCATGGGCAAGCCGCTGCGCGAAAAGGAACCGGCCCTGCACGAAGCCACCTACAAGAAGGCCGGCATCCCGATCCTCGGGCGAATCACCTCGCCGGGCACGGTCGAAGGCGGAGACTGCATTTGGCTCGATGCCGAAACATTGATCGTCGGACGCGGCGTGCGCACCAACGAGGAAGGCATCGCCCAGCTTTCTGAAATTCTGGAGCCGCATGGCATTACCGTGCTAGGCTACGATCTGCCACTCTGGCAGGGTGAAGAAGCCTGCCTGCATCTGATGTCGGTCATGAGCCCGCTCTCGGCCGATCTGGCGCTGGTCTTCACGCCGCTCTTGCCAGCATCCTTCTACCTGCTCCTGAAGGAATGGGGCATCACCATGGTCGAGGCGCCTGCCGATGAGTTCCACACCAGCAACGGCCTCAGCCTTAACGTGCTGCCGGTGCGGCCGCGGGAAGTGATCATGGTCGAGGGTTTTCCCAAGACCAAGGCGGCGATGGAAGCGGCGGGCTGCACCGTCACCACTTTCGAGGCCGATGCGCTGTGCATCGCCTGCGAGGGCGGCCCGACCTGCCTGACACGCCCAGTTCTGCGGCGCGATCAATGATACGGCGCCCGTTCCATCGCGCCCCGGAGGGGGAGCGCCGGCAGGAACTGATCGAGGCCACGCTCGACTGCATTGCAGAGTTGGGCCTGAAGGGCGCGACGGTTCGGCAGATTGCCCTGCGCGCCGGCGTCACCGCCGGGCTGGTGCGTCATTATTTCGATTCCAAGGACCAGATGGTCGCCGATGCCTACAGGCTGGTGCTGTCCACATTCGCGGCAAAGGCCGTGGACATAGAGGGGGATGCGCGTACGCGGCTTTGCCGGTTCATCGCGCTCAACCTGACCGCACCCGTGGCCAATGCCCGCAGCCTGTCGCTCTGGGCGTCGTTCATCAGTCATGTGCGCGTCGATCCGGTTCTGGCTGCCATCCATCGTGAGGGCTATCTGGGCTTCCGCAATGATCTGCAGGCGCTGATCGCCGACGTGTTGAATGCCGAAGGCCGCCCTTATGCCGAGAGCGAATGCAGGCGGTTATCGATCGCGATCAACGGCATAATCGATGGCCTCTGGCTTGAAGGCTGCCTTGCAGGAGAACTGTTTGCGGAAACGGAGCTGGTCTCCATCGCGCTGAACTCAGCCGAGGCATTGCTCGGCCTGCCGCTGGGCTCCTATGAGCCCGGTTCAAATGAAAAAGACGGCACCGCCAGTGCCTTGCGGCTGCCGGAAGGCGCCGACGTGCATGAAGAGTAGGACAATTCCATGCGTTACTCATCGATCACCGAACGCTTGGCGGATCTCGGTTCCGGCAAATGGGCGCTGCATATCCGCGCCCGGCAGTTGAAGGCGAGCGGTGCCGATATCATTGAGCTGACGATCGGCGAGCCCGATCTGCCGCCGGATGCGGCGCTTCTGGCCGAAGCGCAGCGCGCCATGAATGCCGGTCGCTATCGTTACTCCAACGGCCGCGGCGAGCCGCCGGTCGTGGCGGCACTCGCCGCGCGCTATGCCAGGCGCCGCGCCGATGTCACCGCCGAAAACGTGCTCTGCTTTCCCGGCACCCAGACAGCGCTCTTCGCCGTCATGCTGGGGTTGACCGAGGCGGGAGATGGCGTGCTCGTCGGTGATCCGCTTTACGCGACCTATGAGGGCGTCATCCGCTCGACCGGTGCGCATCAGGTGATCGTTCCGCTGAGGGCCGAGCATGGATTCCACATGCAGGCCGCCGATCTCGAAAAGGCGATCACGCCGGATTGCCGGGTTCTGCTTCTCAACACACCCCACAACCCGACCGGCGCCGTGCTGACGAAAGAGGATATCGCTGCGATCGGCGAAGTCTGCCGCAAGCACGATCTCTGGATCGTCTGCGACGAAGTTTACGAAGAGCTGATCTTCGACGGCGTCTTCGCGTCGCCCTTCGACATGCCGGAACTGGCCGAGCGGACCATCGTGGTTTCCTCAATTTCCAAGTCCCATGCCGCGCCGGGCTTCCGCAGCGGCTGGGCGATCGGACCGGCGGAATTTGCCAACCGGCTGTTGCCGGTCTCGGAAACCATGCTCTTCGGCGTTCAGCCTTTCATTGCCGACATGACAGCCTATGCGCTGACCCATGAGATCGGCACCTCGGCCGCCATGCGTGTTTCCTATCGCAGTCGCGCTGCCCGGATCGTTGCAGCGCTTGAAGATGCGCCGGGCGTCATGGCCTTGCCGCCGGAGGCGGGCATGTTCATCCTCTTGGATGTCAGCGCAACGGGGATGAGCGGTGAAGCCTTCGCCTGGAAACTTCTGGAGGAGGAGGGGGTTGCTGTCATGCCCGGCTCTTCCTTTGGCGAGGAAGCGGCCAGTTATGTGCGCGTCAGCCTGACGGTGCCCGAGCAGGCGATCGATGAAGCCTGTAATCGAATCACCCGGCTGGCGGTCCGGCTCTCGGGCGGGCAAGGTTTATTGAAGGAGTGCCAGGCATGAGCGGTGAGATGAAGACAGTCGGTGAAGTTCTTGTCAATCTGCTTGAGGCCAATGGCGTCGACGTCGTCTTCGGCATCCCCGGCGTTCACACGGTCGAGCTTTATCGCGGGCTTGCCGCCTCGAAAATCCGCCACATCACGCCCCGCCACGAACAGGGCGCCGGCTTCATGGCCGACGGCTATGCCCGCGTCAGCGGCAAGCCGGGCGTTGCTCTCGTCATCACCGGCCCGGGCCTCACCAACACCATCACGGCGATGGCGCAGGCACGGCAGGATTCGATCCCGATGCTGGTCATCTCCGGTGTCAACCGCCGCGATTCGCTCGGCCATGGCCGCGGCCTGCTGCACGAGCTTCCCGACCAGCACGGTATGATCAAGACGCTGGCGCTTTATTCCCAGACCCTGCTTAATCCATCGGATCTCGCATCTGTCGTCGAGCGCGCCTTTGCAGTACTGACTTCGGGGCGGCCAGGGCCGGTCCATATCGAAATCCCGACGGACGTCATGAGCGCCCGCATCGCGCCGCCTGTGCTGCGCAAGGCGACAGCAACCCGCCCGCGCGCCGATGCCGAGACGCTGCAGAAGGCGGCGATCCTCTGCGGCGATGCGCAGCGACCCGTCATTCTCTGCGGCGGTGGCGCGATCACGGCGGAGGAGGAAATCCGCATGCTGGCCGAGCGTATCGGCGCCCCCGTGGTGATGACGGTCAATGCTCGCGGCATGATGGCCGGCCATCCGCTCAGGGTTCCCGCGAGCCCGAGCCTCAAGGCCGTGCGTGCGCTTGTCTCGGAGGCTGATCTCGTTCTGGCGCTGGGAACTGAAATGGGCCAGACCGACTATGACATGTATGCCGACGGCGGCTTCCCGATCCTCGGCAATCTCATTCGTACCGATATCGACCCGGCCCAGCTCGCCCGTGGCCAGCATGCAACCCTGTCGATCCTCTCCGGCGCCAAGGCGGCGACAGCCGGCATTCTGGCATTCCTGACCGGCAAGCCGGCGGCAAAAGCCAAGGAACGCGCTGAAGCCGCCCGCAAAGCGGCACTCGCTGAGCTGACCCCCAAGATGCGTGCCGAAATCGGTGTCGTCGATGCGATCTACCGGGCTTTGCCGGACTGCGCCATCATCGGCGATTCCACCCAGGCTGTTTACGCCGGAAACCTATATTGCGACGCGCCACGTGCCCGCTCCTGGTTCAATTCCGCCACCGGCTTTGGCGCCCTCGGTTACGCGCCGCCGGCTGCCGTCGGTGCGGCAGTCGCAGTCCCGGGCACGCCGGTCGTCTGCCTCGTCGGCGATGGCGGCATCCAGTTTTCGCTGGCCGAACTCGGCTCGGCGGTTGATGCGGGAGCGCATGTCATTTTCCTTGTCTGGAACAATGACGGCTATCAGGAGATCGAAAACTTCATGGTCGAAAACGGTATCACGCCGGAAGGCGTGAAGCCGTCCGCGCCGGATTTTCTCCTGACAGCAACCGCTTACGGCGTCCCGGCCGTACGGCTGAAGTCGATTTCCGAGCTTCAGCTGGCTTTGACCGAGGCGCGTGGACGCACCGGTCCATCGCTGATCGAGATCCATCAGACCCGTACCGCAGGGGTCACGGCTTGAGCGTTACCGCTGATATGTCCAGCCGAGGCCGAACATGCTAAGGTTTGACTTTGATCCCAAGCGATGGTTCTTAGGCGCGCTCGCGCGCCTGAATCGGCGCGTCTGTCGGTAAATTACGGCCGGAGGGCCACCGGAAGGGACAGTCCTTGAAGGACTTTGAAGGCGAGATTTCAGAACGCAAGCAGAAGGGCAGGCTCTTTGCCCTGCTGTGGATTCTGTTTGCCGCCTTCGCCATGCAGTTCGTCGTTTCGGCCCAGACCTTCTCGTCACGCCTGACAGCCCTGCAGAATGCCGGAAATTTCTCGGTCCCTGACAACAAGTCCTCAGAGACCGTGCTATCGCGACATATCACGCGGGCTCTGCCTGCCGCCGACCTGCGCTTTATCGCGGATCGCAATGATTTCAAGGGCACGCCCGGCGGTCCTCATCCGCTGCTTCTGCCAACGGCCATCGCGCTTTCCACCGTCGCCTATGGCGACATGGCCCATGCCCAAGCCGTCGATTGCGCGCGGCAGAGCTCCATTGGCCGCCTGAACCGGGCACGCGGACCACCGCTTCTCGCGTAAATCCGGCGCAACCAGCCGTTTCCTGCATCTTTTGCAGCTTCAATCCGAATCCGTATATCACCCTGCGCCCGTTTGGCGGGAAATGCAGGCACTCATGGAAGCTTATCATGCGCACTTCGAAATGGGCTGCACTGGCCTATGTCGCGATTACCCTCTTCGGGATACTCGCGGTGCTACCAAACTTTCTGTCCTCGGAAACGCAGCAGCGTTATTCCGCCTTCCTCCCCGTAAAGCCTGTCACGCTCGGCCTCGACCTGCGCGGCGGCTCGCATCTTGTCCTTGAAGTTGATGCTGCCGGTCTGCGCCGCGCGCGCCTCAACACGCTGCTCGACGATGTCAGAGGCGTTCTCCGCGGCGAGCGCGTACCGGTTTCCTCGGCGCGTATCGCCGGCGACACGATCCAGATCAAGATCGCCGATCAGGCCGATCGCGACAAGGTTCTGCCGAAGATCCAGGAGCTGGCCGTGCCGGCTGGTGCGCTCGGCTTCGGTACGGCCAGCGCCGATACCGAGGTGACGACGGCTGACGATACGATCACCATCAAGCAGACGGAGGCGGGTCTCAGCGAACGCATGACCGCCGCTGTCGACCAGAGCCTTGAAATCATCCGTCGCCGTGTCGACCAGGTCGGCGTTGCCGAACCGTTGATCCAGCGCGTCGGTTCCGACCGCATCCTCGTGCAGCTGCCGGGCCTTCAGGACCCGACCCGCCTGCGCCAGCTGCTTGGCTCGACCGCGCAGATGAGCTTCCACATGCTGGACCAGACGGTCGACGTGACCCAGCCCGCACCGCGTGGTGTCGATATTCTGCCGGGCGCCAATGACGGCAACAGATATCCGGTCGAAAGCCGCATTGCCATTTCCGGCGAGCGTCTGGCTGATGCCAAGGCCGGCTTCAACCAGCAGACCAACGAGCCGATCGTCTCCTTCACCTTTGATGCGCAGGGTGCCCGCCAGTTCGCGGAAATCACCCGTGACAATGTCGGCCGTCCCTTCGCCATCGTCCTCGACGGCAAGGTGCTGACCGCACCGGTCATCCGCGAGCCGATCGTCGGCGGTCAGGGCCAGATCAGCGGCAATTTCACTGCCCAGGAAGCCACGGTTCTCTCCGCGCTGCTGCGGTCCGGCGCTCTGCCGGCGCCGCTCACCATCATCGAAGAACGCTCGGTCGGTCCGAACCTCGGTTCCGACTCGATCCGCATGGGCATTTATACGGGTCTTGCCGGCTTTATCGCCGTCTGCGTGATGATGCTGTCGCTCTACACGACCTGGGGCGTGGTCGCGATCCTCGGCCTGATCCTCCACACGATCCTGACGGTCGCGGTTCTGGCAATGCTGGGCTCGACCCTCACCTTGCCCGGTATCGCCGGTATCATTCTGGGTATCGGCATGGCGGTGGACGCCAACATCCTGATCAACGCCCGTATCCGTGAAGAGACGGCGGGCGGCGCCGGCGCGATGAAGGCGCTGGATGTCGGCTTCGGCAAGGCCTTTGCGACAATCGTCGACGGCAACGTCACGACCCTCGTCGGCACGGTATTGCTGTTCATGTTCGGCACAGGCCCGGTGCGTGGTTTCGCCATCACCATGATGATCGGTATCATCATCTCGATGTTCACCTCGATCACCGTCGTTCGCGCGCTGATGCACGAGCTGGTCATCCGTCAGAAGCTGAAGAAGATCGAGATCCACTCGATCATCGGCAAGGTTCCGAGCATCCCGACCTTCTCCTTCATGCGCGGGCGCTTCGTCGCCATCGGCATGTCGGCGTTCCTGTCGATCAGCTCGGTCATCCTGTTCTTCCACCCGGGTCTCAACTACGGCATCGACTTCGTCGGTGGTATCCAGGTCGAGGCAACGTCCAAGCAGCCGCTCCAGCTGGCGTCGATCCGTTCCAAGCTGGAAGATCTGAACCTCGGTGAAGTCGCGCTGCAGGACTTCGATCAGGGCAAGGCGGTTCTGGTCCGCGTCCAGCGTCAGGAAGGCGGCGAGGCCCAGCAGACGGTTGCGCTCAATGCCATCAAGGCTGCCGTGGCCGAAGCCATCCCTGACGCGACCTTCGAGCGCACCGAAGTCGTCGGCCCGACCATCAGCGCCGAGCTTGCCCGTTCCGGCTTCCTGGCGGTCGGTCTCGCGATGCTGGCGATCCTGATCTACATCTGGTGGCGGTTCGAATGGCACTTTGCCGTCGGCGCCATCGTGACGTTGCTTCTGGATATCACCAAGATGATCGGCTTCTTCGCGCTGACGGGGATCGACTTCAACCTCACGGCCATCGCCGCGGTGCTGACGCTGATCGGCTACTCCGTCAACGACAAGGTCGTTGTCTACGACCGCATGCGTGAAAACCTGCGCAAGTACAAGACGATGCCGTTCTCCGATCTGATCGACCTCTCGATCAACCAGGTGATCATGCGATGCATCTTCACCTCGGTCGCCATCCTCGCCTCGCTCGTTCCGATGGCGATCTGGGGCGGCGACCCGGTCAAGCCCTTCGCCTGGCCGATGGTCTTCGGCGTCGTCGTCGCCACCACCTCGTCGATCTATATCGGCGGTCCGATCCTGCTCTTCCTCAGCCGCTGGTGGAAGGACCGCGAGACGGCACGGGCGCCGGGCGCGGAAGTTGCCAAAAGCTGATCGCAGACGAAGCGGTCAAATAAATAAGGGCGATCCTTGCGGGCCGCCCTTTTTTCGTCGCAGCCTGCGTTTATACCCTTCAGCAGAATTAGACAAAGGCGGACCGTAGGTTAAGATTCCGCTACACAACTCGCGTAGGATAAATTTTGCCCGAATCAAAACAATTCGTGAAAATATGAGTAATATTTTCTCAGGTTTTGATTTTTTAGTTGACTGATTTGGTGGGTTATTTTAGCTTGCCATTATCCGCTGGGCAGATTGCTACGCGGGCCATTGATAAACCAGACCGCCGGTATGCCCGGCGATCCCAGAAACCGAAGGAGGGTGTCATGACAGTCAAAATCAGCCAGACAGCATTCTTCGGCGTGCATTCCAAGTGTCGCGCAACGAAAGACCTTTGCATTCGTGCTCTTTGCCGAATGTGAGCGAATTAGTCCTTTCCTTAAATTTTTGCACGATTTGAAATGATCCGCGCCCCGGCGTGGAGGGAGCGTTTGTCATGACCAAGCAAGTTATCGAATTTGGCGGTGAAGCCGTTGGTGTCGTGGTTCCGGAAGCCGGTTACCTCAAGTTCGTCGCCGTGAAGTATCACGTCTGGGATCTCGATTCGCGGCGCTTTCGCTCCGTTGACGAAGCTCGGGCCGCTGTCCGTCAGCTGGTTGCAGCTGGCCGGAGAGTGTCGGACGGCGCGAGCGCTCATTCGGGGAGCGACAGTCGCTTCGTGGCGGCATAAATTTTCGCAAATCGTGCGTTTGGTAACTCTTTTCACTAAATCGGTATATTGGCATGGCTGTTCTGTGCTATGCCATATATCCGTACTGGTAGGCGGGTATCATAGCTGTCATTGCCCGCGTGAAGAGTGAACTGCGATGCTGACGAAAAAAGGAAAATACGGGTTGAAGGCTTTGGTCGATCTGGCCAACCTTGATCCGGGCGAAACCGCATTCATCACCGAGATTGCGACCCGCAACAATATTCCAAAGAAGTTTCTCGATACCATTCTGCTCGAGCTCCGCAATGCCGGCATTCTGCGCTCGAAAAAGGGGCCGGGCGGTGGATATTCCCTGTCTCGCCCAGCCTCCGAAATCAGAATCGGTCAGGTTATTCGCACGCTTGATGGCCCGCTGGCGCCTATTCGCTGCGCGAGCCGGACGGCCTACGAGGTGTGCGATGATTGCAACGATCCGGAAACCTGCGAGGTCCGCCGCTCGATGACGACGGTGCGCGACGCCATTGCCGACATCCTTGACACGATGACGCTCGAAGATTTCTGTCGCAACGGTAATCTTCCGCTTTCGGAGGAGCCCGCGGCAAAACGGGCAGGCTAGGCGATCTCGGGATGTGTCATCCAGCTTGGCGTGTTCGTTCTCGCGTTATTACAAGCTAATCGATTAAATCCGCGATATCGGATCGAATCGCTGTTTGCTTGTTGTTTTTGATTTGATCGCGCCATATTGCGGATGTAACCGGACGCAAAGCCAACCGTGCCGTGGTCGCCAAACTGAGGCCGGCAAGCTGGATTGAGATTGAAACCCCGCCGCATTAAGCGTCATGAAGACGTGCTGACAGGGCGAATGGAAAGATGAAGAACATGGGTCTGAGGCAAGTCGATACGAACGCTCCCGAAGAACGGGCCGTGCTTGAGTCTGTTGCTCGATCCATTGCCGCCACGGTGGATGGCGTAAGCGCACTTGCCACCCGCTTCCAGGCAGACAAGGTTTTCTCCAGGAGCTTCATTGATGCGGTGGCGCTGATTTCGCAGCGTCGGGGTCGCGTTGTTCTGTCCGGTGTTGGCAAGAGCGGTCATATCGGTCGCAAAATTGCTGCCACCATGGCTTCCACCGGTACATCGGCGTATTTCGTCCATCCCACGGAAGCAAGCCACGGCGATCTCGGAATGATTACGTCCGATGATGTCTTGATCCTGCTTTCCTGGTCGGGTGAGACCGTCGAGCTTGGGCCGATGCTGGCCTATGCCAAGCGCTTCAACGTAGCCGTTGTTTCCGTGACATCGAATTCGGAGAGCCTCTTGGCAAGAAACTCCGATGTCGCAGTCACCTTGCCGAAAGTGCAGGAAGCCTGCCCGCATGGTCTGGCGCCGACAACATCGACGCTCCTTCAGCTCGCAGTCTGCGATGCTCTGGCCGTGGCGCTTTTGGAACGTCGCGGCTTTTCGGCCCAGGATTTCAAGACTTTCCATCCCGGGGGAAAATTGGGTTCGCAGTTGCTTCTCGCCGGTGAACTCGCCCATAGCGGTGAAGCAGTTCCGCTGCTCCCGCTCGGCAGCGCCATGGGTGACGCAGTCATCCAGATGTCCGCCAAAGGCTTCGGTGTCGTGGGTGTCATCGATGCCGAGGGCAAGCTCGCGGGCGTGATTACCGATGGCGACTTGCGCCGTCATATGTCGCAACAGTTGTTGCTGGAAACTGTCGATGCGGTCATGTCGCATCATCCCCGCGTCATCAAGGGCAGCATCCTGGCAAGTGCCGCAATGGAGATGATGCAGGCTCAGAAGGTAACGGTTCTGTTCCTCGTCGATGAGCAGGGCGTTGCTTCCGGTATTCTGCATATTCATGATCTGTTGCGGGCCGGCGTTGTGTGAGACGGCAACATCAGTCGTGGTCATCGCCCTGGCCGGTCGCTAGTCAGAGGGTCGTCCTTGCAAGCCATCGAAAGCAGCGGCGATCGCCATGGGAGTTCTTCAGCTCCGCACGCGTCGGTAGTCGGCGATGAGCGGCGAACGCCGACATTTGCCTTTCATTTCCACAGTTGGAAACGGCCTGTTTTCGAGCGTTACTTTCCCAACCGACAGTTTTCCTTCGTGCCGATGTACGTGTCTGGCAAAGCTTTCCGCAGTAAATGGTGCCCGTTGATCCTGGCTCAGGGGAAGCCGGAGATATTTGTCTGGAGCCAGCGCGCGCCGGATGGATTGCTGGCATTCGCCAGGGAAAACGCTATCCCGCTCTATTTTGTGGAAGACGGCTTTGTGCGGTCCGCCGAGCCGAGCGCGAGCCGGACTCCACCATTGTCGCTCACGCTCGACAGTGGCGCGCCCTATTTCGATGCTCGCTACCCGACTGATCTCGAAAGACTGTTGCTGTCCTATGATTTTGAGCTGGACAAGCAACTGCTGGCGGGCGCGAGGGACGGAATACGGTTCCTGCTGGAGACGGGTGTCAGCAAGTACAACAGCGACACGCTGTCCGATGTTGCGAGCCTTTATGGGGAGAAGAAGGGAAAACGTATCCTGGTGATTGGCCAGGTAGAGGATGATGCATCCATCCTCTACGGATGCGACCGCCCGTTCACCAATAATGATCTCGTTCGCCTTGCCTGTCAGGAAAATCCGGGTGCGCAGATCATCTACAAACCTCATCCGGATATTCTGAACGGCATCCGCCTCGCACAGTCCAAGCCCGCCGACGTCGCGCATCTGTGTACGATCATTGATGCACCCTTGCCGATGGCAAAGGCATTTGAAAGCATCGACCATGTCTACACGATTACCTCGCTCGCCGGCTTCGAGGCAATTCTGCGAGGCTTGAAAGTGACCGTCTGTGGTTCACCTTTCTATGCGGGATGGGGGCTGACCGACGACCGGCAGCGGAATGCAAGGCGCGGGCGGCCGTTGAGTGCTGAGGCGCTCTTTGCTGGTGCATACCTGCTTTATCCGCGCTACTTCGATGCAGCGACCGGCGCCGAAACTTCCTTTGAAGCAACCGTGCAGTCAATCCGGCAACGTCTGTCAGCGCCACGTTCTGCGATCGCGGAGGTGCGGGTCCGTAGGCCCGCATGGCGGCCCTGGGGGCCCTATGGACTTCTGGGGTGGCGGCACCTGTTGACACCCTTGATCGCGCCGATTATCGCCAAAATCGGACATGAGCGCGATGCGGAAGTTTTCCGGCAAAACCCGATAGAGTTTTTTCGCGAATTGTCTGAAGAGAAGTTTCGCAAGATTGGTCGCGTCCTCTATCCCTTCGGCGGTTGAAGGCGCAAACTATTCCACGCTTGCTAAACCATGTCGGGTGGCAGAAGAGGATCCGGGTCAAGGGATGAGTGAGTTTTGAATGCGTTCGTGACACATCTTCGCGTGGTTGGAGCGCTGCTCATTCGAGAGATGGAAGCCCGGTTCGGCAGCAAGCCGGGGGGCTATGTCTGGGCCTTGCTCGACCCTGCCGCCCATATTGTTCTGATGACGGTGCTTTTTCAGGCGATTGCCCGGGCGCCAGCGCTCGGAACAAGCTTTCCCCTCTTTTTTGCGACCGGATATCTCGGTTTTCAGTTCTATCAGGCAATGGTGGGATACATTAACGGCGCGGTAAAATCTAACCGCACCTTGCTCAGTTATCCGAATGTGGCGCCTTTCGACACTATATCGGCGCGCTTCCTGCTGCAGTTTATGACAACATCGCTTGTTGCCTGCATCGTGCTCGGAGTGATTATTGGCTGGATTCGCGTGTCGCCGAACTTGCATTGGCCGCCGATCCTCCAGGCTGCGACGGTTGCGGCTGTTCTAGACTTGGGTGTTGGCCTGATCAATAATGTCATGTTTCTGAAATATCCGCTTTACGAGCAGATTTTTGCCATCTTCAACCGGCCAATGTTCCTGGTCTCCGGCGTGTTCTTCCTGCCAGATGCGATCCCGCTGCCCTACCGGGACATCGTGCTGTTAAATCCACTGATTCATGTTACAATGATGTTTAGGACCGGTTTTTACGACGGCTATCGTGCAGCTGGCCTCGATCCCGGTTATCTCTATAACTTCGCATTTTTGACATTGTTCTTGGGCATGCTTTTGTTCACTTTTTCCTCCACCTTGCTGAGAAATGAATGATCAGGCTCGAACAGGCGACGAAATTTGCGCGTGCCAAAGGCATCAAGAAGCCCATTCTGGATGGCACGTCACTCGTTTTGCAACGAGGACGGAGCGTCGGACTTCTGGGTCGTAACGGCGCCGGAAAGTCGACATTGCTGCGTCTCATCGCCGGCACAATCCGTCTTGATAGCGGCAGGATCATACGGCGCGGAAAGGTTTCGTGGCCTCTCGGGTTCCAGGGCAGTTTCCAGTCGTCGATGACGGGCGAACAGAATGTTCGCTTCGTTGCCCGCATCTACGGCGTGGATACGCGGCAGCTGATCGAATATGTCGAGGATTTTGCAGAGCTCGGCCCTTTCTTCAAGGCGCCGGTCGGCACTTACTCCTCAGGTATGAAGGCGCGACTTGCATTCGGCTTGAGCATGGGTGTCAATTTCGACTACTATCTCGTGGACGAGATCACAGCGGTCGGGGACATGAACTTCAAGAAAAAGTGCAACGACGTTTTCCAAACCCGCCTTCAGGACTCGGACGTTATTATGGTGTCCCACAGCACGTCGACCATTCGCGAATATTGTGATTGCGGAGTCGTGCTCGAAAATGGGAAATTAACCTACTATGACGATGTTGAAGACGCGGTAAAAGCGCATAATACGAATATGAAGGTGTCTTAAATGGCAGTCATCAAGAACATGGACCGGGGCACCGCGAAGAACGAGACTGCCAAGGAACCGGAAAGTGCCAAGCCAAAGAGCGTAAACTTGCTGGAAGGGCTTCTGAGTCCCGAGGAGCGGGTGGTGACGCCCCTCAATCGAGGGCGGAACAAGCTGCGGCCCGCGACTGAGGCGCCTGCAAAGTCGAAGAGCTGGTTCAAAAAGGCGAGCAAGTTCAGGCTGCGGCATGCCGTGATCATGGGCAGCTTCGTCGCCGGTGTGGTTGTCCCTGCCTCGCTATCGACATTTTACATGATCTTTATCGCTGCCGATCAATATCACAGCACGGCGTCCTTTTCTGTACGAAGCATCGACGCTGTCGGTGGCGGCGATCTCATGGGCCTTTTCGCGCAGGCATCGACGGGTAATACGGGTTCCGATAGCTACATTCTCATCGATTACATCCGCAGTGATAAGATGCTGCGGCAGGTTGAAGAGAAGTTCAATCTGGACAGCATCTTTGCAGTCCGTGGCCTCGATTACTTCTATGGGCTGGGATCGAATGAAGCCGTCGAGGACAGGCTTGCCTATTGGCGCAATATGGTTCGGGTGAATTTCGATCATGCATCGGGCATCATGGAGCTGGAGGTCAGGGCTTTTGATCCAGTCGAGGCCCAGGCGGTCGCAGCGTTCATCATCGAGAAGAGCGATGAGCTGGTAAACAATCTTTCCTCTTCTGCCCGTGAAGGCGTTCTCAAGGCGTCGAGGGAAGAGATGCAAGTGGCTGAAACGCGGCTGGCTCAGGCCCGCGCGGCCTTGCGTGAATATCGCGATGTGTCGCAGGAAGTCGATCCCGTCGAAGGTGCAAAACTCGCTCTTCAGATAATCGGTGGCCTTGAGGCGGAACTGGTAAAGCTCAACTCCGATCTTGCCACTGCAAAGAGCCAGATGAGCGACGACACCCCACGCATGCGCGTTCTCAAGGCCCGGATTGATAGCCTCGAGAAACAGCTGAGCACCGAACGTCAGCGTCTCGGGAGTGGTGAACCGACGAGCAGTGGAGCGTCCTCCTCTGATGTCGCCGGTCGCATCCAGCAATACGAATCTCTTGAAACGGAACGAGAGTTTGCAGAACGGGCTTATGGTGCATCGCTGGCCGGCCTGGAAAAAGCGCGCCTCGATGCGAGCAGCAAGCAGCGTTATCTCGCCGTCTTCATTGAACCGACTCTCTCGGAACTCGCCCAGTATCCGAGCCGGTTCCTGAATTCCTTCATCGTCACGCTCGGCCTGCTTTTTGCCTGGGCCATTTTTGTCATGGGCTACTACAATATTCGCGATCGTAACTGACGCGGCAAGATTGTGGTCTTCCTGTAGAGAAAATGGTGTCCGGCGAGGGGCTTCAGTCCGCGTGAGCGACTCCCCAGGACTGATGTTTTGTACGCTGCGCTTGCCCGACGGCTCGAAGCTTGTCTAAAGGATATTTCGGTCGCGGTGGTGGTTTGGACGTCGATAACAGTCGCAGTTGATACACCGCTGCCGCCCGGCATTCATGAGCTTGAGAATGAATTTCCTTTCACGATTCCTGTTCCGTCTAAGATCCTTGCCACGCCTGCGTTTTTTGCGCCCCTTAGCTATTGTTTTGGATTCAGGCGCCGAAAACCGGGTTCATGCTCTTGGCAGAATGATGGCGACGGTACGTATTCGCGGGCGGGGAAATGTGATCGAGATCGACAAATCATCCTCTTTCAAGGGCCATATCACCGTCAAGGGCAAGTACAATCGCGTTGTTGTGGGCAGGAATTGCGCACTTGTCGGCGAAATCATGGTCAAAGGAAACAATCAGACCGTCACGATCGGGGATGAGACGACATTCGTGTCAGTCTATCTACTGTGCCTTGAAAACAAGGACGTGACGATCGGTCGATCCTGCATGTTTTCGCGCGATATCGAAATTCGCACGAGCGACGCCCATGCGTTGATCGACAACAAAAAGAAGACCCGGCTTAACCTGCCAGCGTCTGTCGTCATCGGTGATCACGTGTGGATTGGTGTCGGCGCGGTTATCAGCAAGGGCTCCGTCATCGCAGACGATAGCGTCGTGGGAGCGAAATCTTTCGTCAACAAGGCATTTTCGGAAAGCAATATTGTGATCGCGGGAACGCCTGCAAAGATCATCCGGCGTGGCGTGACATGGAACCGTCAACGCCGGTCACGCTACACCCGCGAAGCCTTGGATGCCTGGCGGCTACCTCCCGAAGACTGACAGCCTACCCTTGTTGCCGTTTGACGGGCCGTAGACGCGGCCTGATTTTGACGAATGCGCCGGGTTCGTTGATTGTGCGGGCATCAAGCCTTTCGGCAATTGCAGCAGCGCCCGCATCGGTTCCGCGTTTCGAATAAAAATTCCCGCGGACCTGGATGGTCGCAGCGACCAGCCGGAAAAAAGCCGTTCGCAATAGCTCTTCCGGGGGTCGAGGTGCCTCCCAGAATTCATCGAGGGATCTCTGGTCTGTGAGGCCTGCCATGTTGAAGATCGCGCTGCCGAGGACTTTGACCGGAACGCCCTTCTGCAAAGCGTTCAGCCCGACCGTCGAGTTGACCGTGACCACGCCGCGGCAGGAAAGCAGCATTTCGTCCAGATTGCCGCCATCCAGAAAAACGATCCTTTGTAGAAGGCCCAGCTTGGCGCTCCGCTGCACGATGAAACGTTGCCAGTTGATCAAGCCGTTGTCGAGAGGGTGGATCTTGACGGCAAGTCGCGCATTTGCGGGGGCATGGCCAGCGAAGGATCGCAGCACATCATCGATCGCTTCGCGCTGGTCATTGTAGGAGGAGTGAGCACGCAGCTGATAGTCGGTCTGGAGCTGGAGCGGATAGACGAAGAACGGCGTATCCTCCGCCTTCAGCGCGTGAATTGCCGCCTCGGCCGCCTTCTGTCGGCGCTTTCCGCCGGCAAGACGCATGAGCCAGCCGGCATATTCGGCGAGCGGATGAAAGAGTGCATGTCGATGGTAGTGCGGGTAGAGAAACGAGAGGAAGACGTTGGGCAGATTGTAGAGAAGATCATAGGCCGCTTCTGCCATGAAGGTCTGGCGGTAGCGTCTTTTCCAATCCGGCTCAGGCAACGTCTTTGCAGCTTCGACGATGTAGTCGGGTGCTATCGGGAAGTGGGAGTTCGAAGACATGCCATTTCGCTCGATTGTCAGCCAGTCGGGGCGCAGGTAACCCATCTCGATGACAGTGACGTCTATGTCGTGATCCCCCGCGAGAGCAACCGCAATCCTGTGGTAAGGTCGCTCTTCCCCGAGGAGAACAAGGTCGGTGACACCCTGGGTGTGCATGAACCTGTCCAGATATTGCCGCCAGTGCTCGCCACCTTTACCGCGATAGGCATGGGCATTCCTCCGTCGCCAGAAAATCTGATCGCCGACATTGAGATTGACGCGCAGGCAGCGATGGCCGCGGAGCTCCAACTGGTCGGCGATCTTCGTGAAGAGCGATGAGGAAGGCCCCTGAAGGAACAGGAAAACCCGTGCGATGTCGGAATGTGCTTCAGAGGCCGGCATGTCGCAACAGCGCCTTCAGAAGATTCCACGGCTCTTCCTCGCACTCAGCCACCGGCGTTTCCTCGCCGGTTCGCGCTTTTGCCAAGGGTACGATCAAATAATCTGTGCGGGGATCGGGAAAAGGATCCGCGAAGGATTTCAGCAACGGTGCGTGGTCACCGTAGAAAACCAGCCATACCGGGCGGTCGAGCGTATCGAGTTCGGCGACGAACTCTCCGAGTGCTCGATCGGATTGCTGCAGGATATCGAGGTAGATGTCCACCGGGTTTGTCAGCCCTTCGACGCGCCCGGGTTCCCACGGGCCGTGATTGGCCATCGAGGCCACGAAGATGAAGCTGCCATCGCTGTCAGGCTGCTCGGTGACGGCCTCCATTACCTTTTGCCCAAGCGTTGCATCCGAGACATAAGGCCCGTCGCGCGTTGGATTGTGGTCAAATCCGTCGAGCATCGTCATTTTTTCGAAGCCAAGCTGCGGCATGGCCTTGTGGCGCAGAAAGAAGGTCCGGTCGTAGGGGTGGATGAAGTGGGTGTTCCATCCAGCCTTCTTCAGCTTGGTGGGCCAAACGATTTCGGTGTAATGGCTGGCGCGCAGGTAGGGGTAGCTGGCATCGACGTGCAGGTCGTCGGGCACCAGGCCGCTCAAAACTGCGAATTCCGTGCGCAGGGTGTAACCACCCTCAAACACGGTTGCCAGACGTCCCCATTGCAAAGCCCGCTTTCGCAAGCGATCGATTGTGGGCAAATCGAGGCTCTCAACGCCGCAATGACGCATGTCCAGGAAGGATTCCGACTGCCACACGATGATAAGAGGGGCTTTGTTTTCGTCATCATGGCCGATCAGGTCCTGTACGACGGACAGGAAGCGCTCCGACAATTCCGCGACGATTTTTTCCCGCTGGCGGCCGAGCCAGATGATGAAATGGAAGATGACCGATACGAAGGTGCCGAAGCGAAGTGTGCTGACTTTGGCATTCGGCTTGCCGACAAGGTGTTGTACGGCGCTGGCGATCGGTCTGTTGACCGGTCCGTAGAACAGTAGCACCCAGGGCAGGTCGGCCACGAGGATCATGACGGTGATCCACCACAGGCGATTGCCGGCGGGGAGAATATGGGGCTCGAAATACATGTAGAGCGCGGAGGCGCCGAACACGTAGAGGAGCGAGACGAGCCAGAACACGATGTTCAGTGAATTGGCGTAGAAGATCGACTTGTATTTGAAAACATCGGCAACGAGCGCGATATCGGAGAAAACCAGCGGCTCGCGGATGAACTGAAACTTGGCGCGCGAAATGCCGGTGAAAATGACGAAGAAACTGATCGTACCGGCTGAAGCATAAAGCGGACGCCAGGAGATCGAGAAGAAGCCCGCAAAGACCAGGGCAATGATCGGCAGCCTTGCGATCAGATCCAGGGCAATTTGCCCGCGGCTGCGGGAAGGGGTGTGCTTGCGCCGCTGCCGCGCCGGCAGGGCGTATTTGTCCGTCGCGAAAACGATGGCGCTGGAGAAGAGATAGCAAAAGACAGTCAGCGCTAACGGATGATCATGCAGATGCAGCGATGTCGTCAGCAAGCGGTGTCCTCGAAGCAGTTCGGCGGCGGCGAGCATGGCTCGCTGTTGTGCTCAGCCGAGATTTAAAGCAATCGACGTCAGATACAAGCCAAGATTGGCATTTCGACCGATCACTCCCGGCTTAGCGCCGGGTAATCCGGCCAATGGCACGATCGAGCCACCAGTTGAGCAGCGGTTTGATGAGAGAACCGAAACGGCCAAGGCCGTACAGGGTCGGGCCGAAGAAGACCTCGAAGATTCCCCGATCGATGGCGCGCACGATCCGGCTGGCGACAACGTCCGCAGACCACGGGGCAACGCGGCCCATCACGACGGCGGCTTCAAGCGGGCGTTCGTCTAGTTCCCTGGCGAATTGCGGTGTCTCTGTATCCGGCGGAAAGCAGACGGAAATTTTCACGCCATGGGGCTGCGCTTCGGACCGCAATGCCTCAGCAAATCCGTGCAACGCAAATTTCGAGGCGCTGTAGGCGCTATAGCCGTAAATGCCGATAAGGCCGGCTCCCGAGGAGACGAGCATGATGCGGCCGGAGCGGCGCGTTTTCATGGCGGCGTAGACCGCGCGCGCGGCATTGACGCTGCCGGTCAGGTTGGTCTCGATCTGCCGGTTAAACGCTTCTGCCGAGATCGCTTCGAACAGGCCGGGCTGCACGATACCTGCAGAAGCAACCAGGATATCGCATGCGCCGAACCGGGCCTCGCAGCGATCCACGGCATCCACCACGGCCGTTTCCCGGCTGACATCAACACTCTCGACGCAGACTTGTGCATTCGGGTGAACTGCCAGCAAACCGTCACGGGCAGATTGCAGAAGAGCGGGTGTGCGGGCAAGTAAAGACACCCTGTCTCCACGCGCGACGAAAATGCGAGCAACGGCAAGCCCGATGCCGCTGGAGCCGCCGGTGACGATCACATGCGCCATGAATGCCGTCCGAAAGAATGAAGACCGAGTGTCTTTCTGGCGCGCTTTTGGTTCGCGCGCAAGTAAGGCGATGGAGTGGATGGGATCAGAGAAACGATGGCCTCAACGTGCTGCAAGCATCGCCATCATCTGCTGGATATCGACGGAGGCGAGGCCGAAATTGCGCTCGGTCAGATCCTTCAGTTTTTCAGCCGTCAATGTCACCGTATGGCGGATCTGTTCTTCTGTATGCTCGCTGGTAATGAAGAACCTCAGGCGGGCAAGTCCCTCCGGCACGGCCGGATGGATGAT
Organism: Pararhizobium capsulatum DSM 1112; assembly: GCF_030814475.1. Lineage (NCBI taxonomy): Bacteria > Pseudomonadati > Pseudomonadota > Alphaproteobacteria > Hyphomicrobiales > Rhizobiaceae > Pararhizobium > Pararhizobium capsulatum. The sequence goes on from NZ_JAUSVF010000001.1 coordinate 1,116,376, forward strand.
CGGCAGGGCATTGATGCCGGCCGCCAGCAGGTCGTTGGAAAGCTGCACCGCCCGCAATGAATCCCCGATAAGGACAGGCACCACCGAGAAGCCGCCACTCAGTCCGATGTCGAGGCCGGCCTCCTGGGCCAGCTTCAGGAAAAGGGCACCATTGCGCTTGAGCGCCGCGGACCGCTCCGGCTCCTGCTCCAGGATATCGAGACTGGCGATGGCTGAGGAAGCAAGAGCAGGCGCAAGGCCGACGCTGTAGACGAAGCCCCCGGCAGAAGCCTTGAGCACGGCGGCGAGTGCTGCGCTACCGGCGATATAGCCGCCGCAGCTCGACGTCGTTTTTGAGAGCGTGCCCATCCAGATATCGACCTGCGTGGGGTCTATGCCGAAATGTTCGAACGTACCGCGTCCGCGCTTGCCAAGAATGCCGAGGGAGTGGGCCTCGTCGACCATCAGCCAGAAACCGTATTCCGACTTGAGTTTCATGATCGCCGGCAGGTTGGCAACGTCACCGTCCATGGAATAGACGCCTTCGACAATCACCAGGATATGGCGGTAATCGCCGGAAACCGTGCGCAGCACCTGTTCCAGGTCATTGGCATCGTTATGCTTGAACAGCCGGCGGGTGGCGCCGGAAAGCTTGATACCGGCAAGAGCGCTGTTGTGGATGAACTCGTCATGGACGACGAGGTCCTTGGGTCCCATCAGGCAGCTGATCGCAGCGACATTGGTCAGGTAACCGCTGACGAAGCATACAGAGGCTTCGACGCCGTAGAAGGCGGCAATGCGCTCTTCAAGCTCCGCATGGGCAGGCCGTTCGCCAGCAACCAGCCGGCTGGCGGAAGCCGAAATACCGAAAGTATTGATTGCATCACGGGCATGGGAGAGCACATGCGGGTGTTTGTTGAGCCCCAGATAATCGTAGGACGCGAAATTGATTAGCTTGCGTCCGTCGATGACGGTCGTTGCACCGGCAGCGGTCTGGTGGGCGCGGTAGAACGGATTGGCGATCCCGAGCTGTTCGCCGGCGATCTTCTGGGTAAGGACCTGCTTATATTCCGGCAGGTCCTCGAAGCGCGTCTGCTTGCGACGGACGGGTGGAGCGACTTCCCGCTCGGTCCGCGCCATGCGATTGCGCTCGGACGACTGGTGCGTGTTGCGCATGCGGTCAAGCAGGTTCTGCTTGACGCTGCTGGCCATCTTCGGCCCCATCTCGCGATCGTCGTTCTTGTTCATTGGCTCGCTGCCTTTTCCGCATCGGTACCAGCATGGCGTTGGGCGAGTTCGTGGACGATCTTGTTTTCGCCCGGATCGCCATCGTCTCCGCCACCCTGGTCGCGTTTGCTGACCTTTTCATAGAGTTTGCGCGCCACGTCGCCGACCGTGGTGTTGTCAGCCACGCCGCTCAGCGGCATATCGAAGCCGGTATTTTGCTGGAAGCTGATGCCAAGCTCCACCGCCATAAGGCTATCGAGGCCGATTTCCTTGAGGATCTTGTTGCGCGAGATCGTGTCCTTCGACACCCGCAGGATTGCGGCAATCTCGTTGGCAACCAGATCGTAGAGAATGTCTTCGGCTTCCTGCGAAGACTTGCCCTCGATCATCGCGACGAGATCGAGCGACCTGCCGTCACCGCCCTGGGTATTCTGGTCGGCACTGCGCAGGATGACGTCGAAGAGCGCATTGCGAACGACCGGCAGATTACGTGCGGCTGCCCAATCCAGTTCGGAGATCATCGAGACCGCCGCATCCACTGTGCCGGGGTCCGAGCGAATATACGCCTCCACCTGGGCGAGAGCAACCTGCGCCTTCAGCGCCGTCTTGCCGATACGCTTGGAAAGCAGATCGTTGACATCGGTGTTCTTGGCCAGATAGCCGGCATCGGCGATCGCGCCGAAGCCGATTGCCAGCGCGGGAAGGCCCGCCTTGCGGCGCGCGCGCGCCAGGCCTTCAAGATAGCCGTTGGCCGCGACATAGTTGCCCTGGCCCGGGTTGCCGACCAGCGTCGTTGCCGACGAGAACATGATGAAGCGGTCGAGCGCATCGGTGCGCGTCAGGCGATCGAGCACGGCCGCGCCCTTGGCCTTGACGTCGATGACGGGCTTGTTGCGGGCGCGGTCGAGATTGCTGATCAGTGCGTCGTCCAGAACCATCGCGGCGTGGATCACGCTCTTCATCGGGCCGATCGTGCGCAACTGTGCCAACAGGTCCGCTGCTGCGATCTCATCCGTCACGTCGCAGGCATGCACCGTGGTCGAAACGCCCTTTTTCTCCCAGCGCCCGATTGCTTCCAGCGTTTCCTGATCGGCAAGACCGCGACGGGTGCTGAGCGCGATATTGCGTGCGCCCTTTTCCACCAGCCAATTGGCCGCGGCAAGGCCGAAGCCGCCGATGCCGCCGACGACCAGATGTACACCCTCGTCTTCGATTGTGAGGCGACTTCCGGCCGTGCGCTTGATTTCATCGCGGCCGGCAACCGGCGGAACGACGACGATCTTGCCGATATGGCCGGCATTCTGCATCAGACGGAAGGCATTGCCGATCTCGTCGAAATTGAATGCCCGGTAAGGCAGCGGCACAAGCTTGCCTTCTTCGAACAGGGTGCCGATCTCGGTGAAGATACGCTTCGTCAGATCCGGTGCGTTGACCAGCAACTGGTCGGCATCGATGCCGAAGTAGCTGATGTTGCGGCGGAAGGGGCGAAGCCCGATCTTGCTGTCGGCGTAGTAGTCGCGCTTTCCAAGCTCGAGGAAGCGGCCGAAGGGCTTCACCAGCCCGAGGCTCTGTTCCATCGCTTCGGAGAACAGCGAATTAAGCACCAGATCGACGCCTTCGCCATCAGTTACATTGCGAACGTCCTCGACGAAGCCGAGCGTGCGGGAATCAAAGACATGATCGGCGCCGAGCATCGTGACGAAGCGGCGCTTTTCCCGCGTACCGGCCGTGGCGATAACCTTGGCGCCGGCAAGCTTGGCAATCTGCAGGGCGGCAAGGCCGACACCGCCGGCCGCCCCGTGGATCAGCACGGTTTCGCCCGCTCGTATACGGCCAAGTTCCATCAGCGCATAATAGGCCGTGAGGAAAGCGACGGGCACGGTCGCAGCGGCAACGGGGCTGACCGTCGCCGGCAGCCTGGCAACGCCGGAGCGCGAAACCACGGCGTGGGTGGAGAACGCAGCCGGCGCAATGGCCATGATGGCATCGCCCGCGGAAAGGTCGTTGACACCCGTGCCGACGGCAACGACGTGGCCGGAAAGCTCCATGCCGATCGTTGCACCCGCAAAGCCGTCTTCCAGCGCCTCCTCGGGCAGGAGACCCATGGCCCACATCACGTCCCGGAAGTTCAGGCCGGTCGCCGCAACCTTGACGACAACTTCACCCGGACCCGCCGTCGGTATGACGGTTTCTTCCCAGGCGATGCTGCCAACCTGTGAGCTGACCTGTTGACGGATCGTGGCCGCATTGAAGTCCCGTGTTCGACGAAGCGCCTTGCCCGCCGGGCCGGGCACGGCCCGGATCTCGCTCAACACGCCGGTCTTGTCGTTTACCAGCCATTCCCGGTTTGCACCGGCACGCTGAAGCGCAGAGCGCGCAGCAGCGATATGGCTTGCTGTATCGCTGGTATTCACGTCGGCGAAATCCAGGCAATGGATATCAAGATTGTCGTATTCGTTCTGCAGAACGCGCGCGAAAGTCCACAGACCGCTATTGACGGCGGCCGTAGAGGTTTCCTTCGTCGCGGCCGTCACAGGCGCGCCCCCCGGCAGGACAAGCGCCAGACGAGGGTGAGTGGCCGGTTCTGCATTTGAATGGAATGCGCGGACGGCTTCTGCAAATGCGCTCAACTGAAGGACCGCGCTTTGCAGAACTTCCGAATCAGCAAGAGCATCCACAGAGCGTTCCGGCGCAACGTAAATTGCGCGGAGAGGTTTGCCGCTGAGGGAAGCGAATGCCTGCAGAAGCGCGCTCTTGTCTGCCTCGAGGTCGCCCTTGAGCGCGATCGGAACGGCATCGATCTCACCGATCGTTTTGCGCATCAGCTTGAAAGACGAATCATGCAGGACAAGCATGGTCTCCGCTATCGCGGCGGAGACATCGTTTGCCGCAGGGCTGGAAGCTCCGCTTTCCGCTTCCACGGCAATGATGTTGCCATAGGCCGTCTCGCGATCATTGATGGAAACGTTGCGCAGGCCGAGATCATCGAGGCATTTCTGCCACTGCGTCGTGGTCGCCAGTCGTCCGACCGGGAATTCGATCGCCTGGCTGCGGGCAAACCAGTTTTCCGTCAAGCCGAAGGCAAAATCGCTGAACACGGTCGGCGCATTGGTCGCCGCGACGACGACGCCACCGGGCCGCAATCCGGCGCGGATGGCGCCGCGCAATGCGGTGTCTTCATCGATCAGCGTGAAGATCGAGCCGGAAGCGCTGACCAGAAGGTCGAACGCAGGGATCGTTCCCAGTTCGTCCTTTTTCAACACCCGCACATGAGCGTCTTCTTCAAAGGCGATTTCAAGATTGCGTTGCGCATTGTCGCGAGGCTCGGCAATCAGCAGCGCGGCTTGATGGCGTGCTGCAAGGTTTGCAAGGTTTCGGGAGAACGCGGATGAGACGGTTCCCGCCTCCACGATCCGCAATCCCTGGCCGGCTGTCGCCGATGTCAGAGCCTTTTCAACCGCGGCAAGCACGATCTCCGTTCTCAATCGGGTCACCGGAGAATGGACCGCCTGATGGTCAAGCGTCGCTTCGCTGATGAAGGTCGGCGTATGCGCTTCGTCTCTCTCGACACCCGTCTTGTCTGCTTCCTGCAGGTTGTCGATACGCTCGAGCGCTTCCACATAGGTGTCGTTGATGAGAACAGCCTCGACAACACGCTCGGAACGTTCGCCGTAGACTTCCTTGAGGATATCGGCCACCGGCGGCAGTGCGAAGTCAGGCTGGATGACCCAGTTGCCCGCCTTTTGCTCCCCAAGACCGGCGTCTTCGAGAATGTAGAGACAGTTTGCGAGGAAGCACCGGAAGGCGAAATCACCGGGCAGAGACCGTGTATCGACCTTGTTCTTGCCCTTGGCGAGCTTCAGCGCGATCTCGTGGCAAGCCCGGTAGATCGCGGCAGTGAGCAGAAGGGTCGTGTTGTCGATGCCAGTGTCGGTGGCGGGAACGAGCAGCGGCAGCTGGAGGGCTGTCGCTTTCGCCTGCGTCCGGGCTTCCGAGGGAACGGCCTCGTAGTGGAAGGAAAGCATGTCCAGCGTCTTGTGCTGACGCAGATAGGTACGCCGGAAGCGGCAATCGTCGAAAGCGGCGATGAGGCCGCCGTTCTTGCCGTAAAAGCGGAATTTCGCCTTGATCGAATTGGCGCTGACGCGCTCGATTTCGACGATGGCACGATGGATCGTCTCACCCGAATTCAGAACCCTTACGGAGCCGAAACGCACTGGAATATAGGGCGCGCCGCCGATATCGCCGGAAAGTCTGTCGAAAAGCGCGACCAGACCGTGGAAGGTCGCATCGACGGAGATCGGGTTCAGGCTGTAGGTGACGAAGGGATGGCCGGCAGCTGCCGGTGCCTTCAGCTCGACGTCGATGAAACGATCACCATAGGTAACCGCCTTCGTCATCAGCTGGAAATTCGGGCCATAGTCGAGGCCGAACTGCCGGGCGGTCTCATAGGCGCGGGCCGGGAGCACCGTTGCCGTGGCCTGCAGGCCGGCCAACGTTGCCGCGGCGGTGGTTTCTTTATGCGCGATAGGCTTGCGACTGCGGGCGACTGCGTGAATGGCCCAATCGTCTTCGGTCAGGCGTTCGCGCGAGCGGATTTCGATATCGCCGGTTTCCGGAGAAACGATCGTCGACAGTTCCATCATCCGGCTGTCGGACAACTCCAGGGGTCGCACGATTTCGAGGTTGGTAATGTCGACTTCGGTGGTGCCATAATACTGCTGGGCGGCGGAAACGGCGATCTCGATGAAGCCGCTCCCCGGCATGATGGCCTTGCCGTCGACGACGTGCTCGGCGAGATCCGGGAAGAGGTGGGCGTCGATGTGGTTTTTCCAGCTACCGCCATTGAGGTCGGACCGCCAGCCGCTCAAGCTGTATGTATTCGTCCCAAGCCCGAAGAGATCGATCTTGTCGCTCGTCGATGCGGGGCGAAGTCCCGTCGCTTCAAATGGCAGTTCCGGCAGGCGGATATGGGCATTGCGCTGACCGAACAGACGGCCGGCTTCGAAGGCGGCGCCATGAGCAATCGCCCGCGCCATGGCGCGCGAGACCGGATCCTGGCCTTTTTCGCCGGTGTCGCGCGACAATGTCGATACGACGGTACCGGGAACCGCGGCCTGCTTGACGGTTTCCTTCAGGTAGGAAGCAAGGATTGCCCGTGGCGAGATTTCGACAAACAGGGTGCAGCCGAGCGCGATTGCGGCCTCGGTTGCCGCCTGGAAGCGAACCGGCTCGCGCACGTTCTTCCACCAGTAATCGGGATCGAGCTGCGTACCGTCCAGCCGCTCGCCGGTCACAGTTGAGATATAGGCAAGCTCGGAGCGGCGTGGCGCGATATCCGGGATATCTGACAGAAACGCCCTTTTCGCCTGATCGATGATCGGATGATGGAAGGGGTAGTTGATGTCGAGAACCTGGGCGGGAATCTTCGCCTTGCGGGCCGCATCGCGATAGGCCGAAACCTCGTTTGCCGGGCCGGATATCGTGACGGAGTTATGGGCGTTGATAGCGGCAACGCAGATATTGTCGAAGCCATGCGCTGTGGCGAAGGCAGTAGCCGCGTCCTCGCCCAGCATGACGGCTGCCATCGTGCCCTGGCCGGCAAGCAGATCCTGGTGCAGCGAGCGCTTTGCAACGATGGAAACAGCATCTACCAGCGACAGGGCGCCTGCCGCATAGGCGGCGGCAATTTCGCCGACAGAGTGCCCGAAAACCGCCGTCGGCTTGATGCCCATGGCAACGAGCGAATCCGAAAGGGCTGCCTGGACCGCAAACAGCAGTGGCTGGGCGACTTTTGTATCTGCCAATTTCCGGTCGAGTTCGGGATCGTTGAGGAGATCGATCAGGGAGATATCAGCGTGGAACTTGAAGAGGGCGCTGACGGACGTGAAGCACTGGCGGAAATGCAGGTTTTCACGGAATGCCTCGACTCCCATGCCCGCCCATTGCGAGCCGTTGCCGGAAAAGACGAAGGCGACCTTGGCGTCCTTGGTTACCGCTTCGCCTATTTCGCCGATATCCGAAGCCGGCTTGTCGAGGTGGTTGGCGATCGCGCGAACAATATCTTCAGGATTGTCGCTGCGGGCGGTGAAACGATGGCGCATCAGGGTGCGGTTTGCGCCGGAGGCGGCAATGATGGAGCGCACTTCCTCGCGGGAGGTCTTGCCGAATCTGGCTTTGTAGGATTTCAGCAGTTCGTTCAGGCTGCTTGCGGTATGGGCGCTCGCCATGAAGACATGGCCGGTCGCATTGTTACGCTGGCGCTCTTCCTGGACCGGATCGGGATCGGAAATAACCACGTGCGCATTGGCGCCGCCGAAGCCGAAGGAATTGATCCCGGCGAGACGGGCACGCTTTCCGCGCAGCAGTTCGATCGGGTTCGCCGTGACACGGACATTCAGGCCGTCAAAATCGATATTGTCGTTTGGTGTGTCGAAATGCAGAGAAGCTGGAAGATAGTTGTTTTCCAGGGCCATGACGGCCTTGAGCATGCCGAAGAGACCGGATGCCGGCTCGGTGTGGCCGATGTTCGATTTGATTGAACCGATCGGAACCGGTGCGCGACGGTTGGCGCCGATCACGGTGCCGATCGACCAGACTTCCGCGGGATCGCCGACCTTCGTGCCGGTGCCATGACCTTCAACGAAGGCAACCTGGTTGGAATCGATATTGTTGCCTTCATAGATTGCCCGCAGCAAGTTCGCCTGGGATTCCCGGGAAGGCAGGGAAATACCGTTCGTGCGCCCGGCAGAATTCACGCCGGTCGCAATGATCTTCGCGTAGCTGCGATCCTTCTCCTGGCGGGCGCGATCGGAACGCCGCAGGACAAACACCACGCCACCTTCAGCGCGCACATAGCCGACGCCATTATTGTCGTAGGCGCGGCAGAGGCCTTCCGGAGACAGCATGCGGGCCTGGGCAAAGCCGACGAACGCGAGCGGATGAGCAAGGATATTGACGCCGCCGACGATGGCGGTATCGATCTCGCCGGTGTCCAGTGCCCGCATTGCCTGGTCGAGAGCGACGAGCGATGAAGAGCAGGCCGTATCGATCGTCATGCTTGGGCCGCTCAGGCCGAAGATGTGCGAGATGCGGTTGGACACGATCGACAATGTATTGCCGGTCATGAAATAGGGGCCGGCAGCGGCCGGGTCCTGAACCGTCAGGTTGGCATGGTCGAGGCTGGAGGCGCCGATATAGACGCCGACATTTTCGCCATGAAGAGAAGGAATGGAGATATTGGCGTCTTCCAGCGCCCGCCAGGCCAATTGAAGAAGCACGCGCTGCTGCGGGTCCATATGCATGGCCTCGCGCTGCGACATGCCAAAGGCGGCCGGATCGAAATTGTAGATGCTGTCCATCACGCCTGCGGCAAACGTATAGGTCTTGCCGGGAATGCCTTGAGATGGGTGCCAGAAGCGTGCGAGATCCCACCGGTCGAAGGGAATGCTGCTGACCGTGCACTTCCCCTGGCGCAGAAGCCGGAAAAGAGCCTGCGGAGAATCGGCACCCGGGGCGACGCAAGCGCGCCCAATAATTTCAACTGTCATATTCAATCGAACGCTCTGAACTGCTGTGGGTTGTCCTGCTGATCGCACCTGGATTCGCAAAATGCAATCGGAACTTCATGCCTGCCATTCCACCATCTATACGGGTTGTGGATATGTCGTCATCAGCTACATTTATGAACCTCTAATCAATGTTCACCAGCTTTCAACCTTTTTCGTGCGAAAATACACATGTTGCACATGCGTCCAATACAAAAATGGAGACAGGACGTAACGGTTGCGGGGGAGTATGGCAGGAAAGGCGCACCCACCAATATTTGCGTGCAGCGTCGCTCAAATGGCTTGTTGTGGGACAATGATTGTGCTTTGCAGAGTGCGATCGGAAGTCCGGTTGAAATGCAGCGGTCCTGGCGCGCGTTTGAAAATGCGCTCAAGGCCGATTTCGGAGTGGTTTAATTGAACCGTTTGAATGCCATCCTGATCTGCGCCGTTCTTACGGGCTGTCAGGCAGTTCCGGGCGAAGGCCCGCTTTCTTCTGAGATTGTTAAGGATGCCGGACGGTCGTCGCAGGAGATAGGCCGGGAGAATACGGTTGCCTATGACGTTGTCGATGTCGATGCGCGTTCGGCACGTCTGGTTTCCAACTATGTTGCGACGGCGCTGAGCCGGCGCTTTGGTATCGGCGGTGGCGTCGGCCAGGTGGTGATCGGCATCGGCGACTTGCTGAAAGTGACGATTTTCGAGGCCGGCAGTGATGGCCTCTTCTCCACGGCTGATTCGAAGCAGACGAACCTCGATCTCGTGGTCCAGCCGAATGGCGCCGCCTCCATTCCTTATGTGGGGCAGGTGCAGTTCGGGGGCAAGACGCTCGAGCAGGCGCGCCAGACCATTCTGGATGCTCTCGTCAAGAAAGCTGTCGAGCCGGATGTCATCGTGACCAGCATGGGCACGGCATCGCGCAACGTCACGGTTTCGGGTGCCGTCGGGCACTCTTCTCTCGTTCCACTCAATCTTGTTCCGGAAACGATCAACGAGGTCATCGCCAAGGCAGGCGGTCCGGTAGCCCAGCCTTACGAAAGCTATGTGACGCTGGTTCGGGGAAAGAAGACCGGAACCGCGCTGCTGAAGACGATCATCGAAAATCCATCTGAAAATATCTTCGTGCGTCCGGGTGACCAGATTTATGTGACGCAGGATCCGCGGACCTTCACGGTGCTTGGTGCAGCCAAGATCAACAGGCGCATAGAATTCGGCGCAAATGACCTGAATGTGCTGGAGGCCGTAGCGCTCGCAGGTGGCGGCACGGATGCCGTCGTGGATGCAAAGGGCTATTTCGTATTCCGCTATGAAGAGGCTGACGTCGTGAGGAGCCTGCTCGGAACCGAGCGTTTCAACGCGATGTTGAACAAGGGTATGCAACCCGACAGTGTCGGCCGCTATCCGATCGTCTACCGGCTCGACATGTCCCATCCCGACAGCCTCATGGTCGGTCAGACATTTCCGATCAAGAGCCGGGATGTCGTTTATGTATCCCGCCACCCGTCCGTCGATCTTATCAAGTTCCTCAACATCGTAGCGCGCCCTGTCGGTGTGGCGTCACAGGTATCCAATGTGGTAGACGATTTTACGAACTGATCGACCTGCCTTGGATCATGAAGGAAACGGCCGCCTTGCGCGGCCGTTTCCTTTTTCAGTTCCGGCTGAAGCTGATATCCGGAAGAATATCGCGACGAATAAGCTTCAGCGAACGATCCGGCTGGATGACATAGGTCTCTTCCGCCGTGCCTGTTCGATAGGGAAAGCGATGCTTGATGGTGCTGCCAACGGGCGATTTTGTCAGTTTCGTGGAGGGTTGTCCACCATAGGTGATGCTGCCGGGGATCGGCTCGAGCGGCTCCGCGGAGGTCGAGCACGATGTCAGCGCCATGGATATGCCGATACAGACCGCTGCTGAAAGAATCATTGTTTTCATCACGATCTCCTTGACTGGTTTCAGCATAGATAATGCGGCGAAATCACGGATCAAGCCATTCGGCCGCTGGCTCGGGATATGATGCTCCCTAAGCATGGCGCGCAAAAGTGCGCAGCCTCTGAGCGTGTCGACATCAACGATATCTTGGCCAACGGAACCCTCATGCAATTCTTTCAGGTCGAGCCGGCTTCAAACCAGCGGGCTGTCGCGATGGCAGAGCGCATCCTCGTTCAGGACATCGGCGATGTCGCGAGCATCGTTCTGATCGAGCTTCGTCAGGTCACGGCCGTCTGATGCAGCCGGCAAGCCGGTCAACGTATCCAGGACCGTCCAGGAGCCATCCCGCTCCTGTTGAATTTCGTAGCGATTTTCTTGCATCTGTTCCTGCCGGAGCGTGCTCGGCCTGGCCTTGGCTGGCCGATTGGTGATCCTTGCCGATGTCATGAGCCCGCACCGGCGAAGAAGTTGAACGGTGAAATTATATAGCAATCATTCTCATCCTGCGGTTCTTAAATCTGTCCCGTGCCAGCGGCAGAGTGAACGAAATTCTCTCCATAGTCACGTCGATGTCACCGGTTTAAGCCGACAGGCCACGATCGAGCGGGAACGGCGACGCTTTTGGCGCGAAGGGCGCTCTTGATTGTCCTTCCTGGGAAGGTCGCGCAAGAGCATACAATGCGCCGCCATCGCGATGAAAAAGAGAACGCAATGCACAGGGTCGGGGATTTGACCAATCGTGACGCGTTTCAGGAATCCTCGTCCAATCCCCTGAGAACGCGCGTTAGGAGCTCATGTTCCTCCCATACCCCGTGGCGGTAAAGGGTGAGAACAAAGGCTGCCACGGGATCGCGCGCATCGCTTTCGGTGTCAATGCTCCTGGCAAGGCAAGCGGCATTGAAAACCCTCTGACAAAGATCAACATGCTCGGGATGCATCGGTTCATTACGCCACTGGCCCATGGGGCGCCTCCTCGCATACTGATATGCACGCCTTTCCGGACACGCTCCCCCGCAAAGGCCAGTCGTCCAGAACGGCTATTCACAGTCAGCAATACGAAGGGGGATTTTGACCAAATCGCGGCGAAGCCGCCGCCTTTAGCAAGTTATACCAAATCTCGATGATAGGGACCTATAGGATGGCTTATGGCTGATCTCTGGCTAGGCGCGATGCGCAGGGCGATGCTTTCGCATCGGGCAAGCATCGCAACGACGCCAGAGATCAGCCATAAGCCACCTTCGGTCGAGTTCACAGCGCCTTGGTCTGCGATCTTTCGATACCGCTGGCTTGTCAGTGGCGAATGGTTTCGTCGTTTTCCATCGAGAAGACGAAGTGAAACTGGCCGTTCCTGTCGGTTGCGGGTTCCGTCAGTTGCCGTGCATTGGCACGGTAGATCAACGCCCGTTGGCGCAATGCCTTCGATTGTGCGACCGTCGCGCGAACGCGCTCTATAATTTCCTCTGTCCTGCTCATGATGATCTCCATCAGGCGGCAAGATCGGCGATCTCACCGAATTTTATCAAAAGACGTGGCTCCAGCATGTCTCCCGATTCTTCATCGATCCTCACGGCATAGGCCGCAACACCCGGAAATCGGGATGCCATGGCGATGGCGATTTTCTCCGCGCTGGCAGGGTTGGATGCCTGGCGCATCTCGCCGGCGACGAGGCCGCCACGCGCCGTCTTGCGGAAAGGAAGGACGATGTATTTCTCGGTCGAAGCCATGCTGATCCCTCGTTTGTTCACTTTATGTTCCAATCTGAGGCGAATGTCAAGTGTGCCGAGGAGGAGCAGATCATGTGGTGTCGTGGGTGGTCGGCTTTTGGACGCAGTATTATGAAGGGGGCAGGGAGTTGGGCAAAGTCTCCGGGGCGTCGTCATCTTCCGCAAAGGCGCCGCTGAGAGCGGCAATGCACAGCGCCAGGGCTGGCGTGGCGGCCGTGAAGTAGGCGCCGTTATCGAGCTTGGCCGTGCCGCCTTCCTCGTCCCAGCTGACGCCGCCAACGCATCCCGGCAGGATGCTTCTCGTCAGAAAGTAGGCATCCTCGAGGTTTTCGGTAAACCGTGGCAGAGAAACCTCGTCGCCCTTTTTGGGATACAGCCAAACGACTTTTCGGTCCTTGCTCTCGTCTGGGCCTCGCATTTCGACCTTGCGCTTGTAGCCCATGACGATCCCGATGGAGACATCGAGGTCATAGTTTGGCCCCTTGGCATGCTGGAGCTGAAGAATAAGATCGGAGATGGCCATGAAGACGGTCGGTCCTGTGCTTTTCGGCTCTCTAGCGCTTCCGGAGCAATCGATCAATCCTCATTGCTCGGCTGTAGCACAAAGGGTTGGTGACTGTAGCCGTGGGTACACAGATGGCCGGGAACCGTAGTGGTCGTCACCGAGGACGATGATTGGGATTTTTAGCAAAGCGCAATCATTGGCGCCCAAAGCATGTCGCGCAACAGGGTGCCGCGCGACAACGATATTCCTAAAAACAAAGAACGAGAGCGTGAAAGCGAACCTGATAGATCGCGACGCGCTCTAGTCTCGCTGGGTGCGCAGGTTGGAGACGACGCGCCGGTTCTGCACCCTGCACGAACGGTCCGTGCAGTCGCGGACTTCGCGATCATTGCCGTAACCCTTGGACCACATGCGGTTGGCGTCCACGCCCCTTGACGCCAGATAGGTCATCGCCGCATCGGCGCGCTTCTGCGACAGTGTCGCCATTTTGGAGGCGGACCCGGAATCGTCGGCAAATCCCTGCAGCTTGACCAGCCAGCGCGGATTGCTGACGAGCCACGCGGCCTGCTTGTCCAGCGTCGCCCTGGCAACGGAATCGAGCGTGGCCGAGTCCTGAGCGAAGTAGGTTCGCCGGCCCACATTGAGGATGAAGTCCTCTTCGCTGCCGGCCGAGACACTCTCGAAGCCGGGCGCGGGATCGTTGGTCTGGCCGGTCATCGGTGCCGCGGCAGGCTCTTCAACGGCGGCGATATCGGTTGTATTGCAGGAAGCGAGCGTCAAGAGTAAGGCCGCGGCAACAAGGTGCCTCGTGAATCCGATCGTAGCTGGCATGAGGGCGATATTCCTTATTCGACCGGGGTTGTTGCGCTAACCTGGGTGGCATTTTCAGCCTGGTCGGCAATATGGGGCAGAACCTGCACGGCGGTACCGATGGGGCAGCGCTGGTAAAGGTCGATGGCGTCTTCGTTGAACATGCGGATACAGCCGCTGGAGGCATCCTTGCCGATGCTGCCCGGTTCCAGCGTGCCATGGAAGCGGTAGCCGGTATCGACGCCGTCGCGCAGCAGATACATGGCGCGGGGCCCAAGCGGGTTCTTCGGCGAGCCGCCGTCGACGAATTCGGGAAGTTCAGGATGGCGTTCGCGCATTTCCGGCGGCGGCGTCCACTTCGGCCACAGGGTCTTCTGGTCGATGGTCGCCCGGCCATACCACTTGAACCCTTCACGGCCGACACCGACGCCGTAGCGTATGGCTGTCTTGTTCTCCATGATCACGTAGAGAAAATGGTGTCTCGTATCGACAACGACCGTGCCAATCGGCTCAGTGCTGAAATATTTGACAACCTGGCGGTGCCATTTCTTGTCGATCTTGGCGAAGTTGGTTCTGCGAAATGTCACGCCGTTATCGACGGCGGTTCCGTCAAAATAGGAAGCGGCCGCGGCAAATACCGGTTTCTGGGCCGCGCCGGCGCCCATTAACGCCAAACCACCAAGCAAAATATCTCTGCGGGTCCACGCCATAGCCAATATCTCCCTCGAAAGCTAAGCAGCGAAATGGCAGTAAATCAGATTTTTCATCTGCGACAACAGAAAATTCCTGTGGGTCGATTCTTCGACAGAGCTGCTCCGGCAATAAATCTCTTGTCGAGGACATCGCTGCGCACAGAATGCAGATCGGTTCGAGCGCGAGGTGTCGTCCCGTTTGTTTGGGAAATAGGAACGAAGATTTTCGGTAATTGTGCGGTGCGAAATAACAATCTTCGCGCGGCAAGTGAAAGCGAGGCCAGCGAACTATGCATCGTCCGTTTGCAATGGTAGCTCGAATTCCCAGCCGGAAAACTGGCGCTGTATGGGCATTCTGCAGCGGCGCGCCATTGGTTCGCAACTCCAATTGATATATCGCAGCGATACGACCGTCCGCGCGGCCGCAAAAACTGCTCGCCCCCACCGATCTTCCATTCGCCTCCGCATGAACAATCTGCGACAGTGATCCTCTCCATGCACGCAATCCTGAAGAAATTCGTCCCCGAAGCACCTGCGATCAGCATCACCGAACGCGTTCGAACCGGCGTCGGCGCATTGGCGGGAATAGGCATCACAGGCCTTTTGGCGTTGATGTTCGTCGGCGAGGGGTCGACGATCCCGGCACTGATCGCACCCATGGGCGCATCTGCCGTGCTTCTGTTTGCGGTGCCGTCCAGCCCGCTTGCTCAACCCTGGCCGGTCGTCGGCGGGAACCTGATCGCCGCGCTGACGGGCGTCACGATCGCGCTGCTTCTTCCAAACGTCTTCCTTGCCTCGGCCGTGGCAATCGGCGTCGCCATCGCGCTGATGATGACGCTTCGATGTCTTCACCCTCCAAGTGGCGCAATAGCGCTGACCGCAGTACTCGGAGGCCCGGCGATCCGCGAACTCGGATACGGCTATGTTCTTTGGCCTGTCGCCGGGAACACGATTATTCTTCTGCTGATCGCGCTGCTCTACAACAACCTGACTGGCAGACCGTATCCGCACGCGCTGAGACACACCGCAGCCGACCACAAGACCTCCGACCCGCCAGTTGCCGAACGGGTCGGCTTCACGACGGAAGATCTGGATTCCGTCCTCGCGGAATATGACGAGGTGATCGACATTGATCGCGACGATCTGGCCGAAATCCTTCACCGGACGGAGTTGCGATCACTCAGCCGAAGGGCCGGCACCACGTTGTGCCGCCATGTGATGTCGCGTGATGTGATCGCCGTGTCCCCCGATGCGAGCCTGAGGCACGCGCTTGAGCTCCTGCAGCTCCATCATATCAAGGCACTTCCTGTCACCAACGATCATGCGCAGGTCATCGGGATCGTCACGCAAACGGATATCCTCGACAAGGCAACCTGGAAGAACGGCCTGCCCACGATCGGCTTTCGGCAGCGGATACGGCTTTCGTTGAAATGGGGCCAGGCGCCGTCAGGCATCGTGCGCGACATCATGACGACGCCGGTGCGCACCGTGTCGCCGGAAGCAACAATTTCGGAGGCGATCGTCGGTCTCGCTGGGGAAGGGCTGCATTATCTGCCCGTCACTGTGGCCGACAACAAGCTGGTGGGGATTATATCGCAGTCAGACGTCATGATGGCGATGCTTGCCGATAGGGCCGCAGTGGGGGGAGAGCCTTCCGCAGAGACACTCCCGCCGCTT
Organism: Pararhizobium capsulatum DSM 1112; assembly: GCF_030814475.1. Taxonomy (NCBI): domain Bacteria; kingdom Pseudomonadati; phylum Pseudomonadota; class Alphaproteobacteria; order Hyphomicrobiales; family Rhizobiaceae; genus Pararhizobium; species Pararhizobium capsulatum. The sequence goes on from NZ_JAUSVF010000001.1 coordinate 1,132,467, forward strand.
TGACAGAACCCGTGTTTCACGTTGCCGCCGGTTGTCACCAAGGCGAAAAAGCTGGCCGTTCAAAGATTACCGGCTTGAGGAATCCAGCGCGCAGTCGGCGAGTTTCCGATGGCTCGATTTGCGGAGCAGCCCTCGCCATCACAGCTTGTAGGGTATCATTGCCCTCAGATGGTGATCGACTGCGATCTTCTGGCGGAGCGGAGGAACCGATCTGCTGGCGCAGTCGCGCCGCTCGCACAGCCGGCAGGATACCCCGATCGGATCGAAACCGCGCTGGTTCGATATATCGAGATCGTCCGCATAGACAAAGGCGTCCGCGTAGGTGATCTCGCAACCGAGCGCCAGGGTGAAGGTGGGACGGTTGTTCCGGTATCCGGCCACGGCTTTCGATGTCTGCGTCGCAAGACAGAGGTAGCGAACGCCATCCGGCGTTTCCGCCAGCTGCCGCATGATCTGCCCCGGCGTTCCTGGCGCCTGATGGGCGATCCAGAGGGGGCACGCGGCGCCGAACCGTGCAAACTGAAGTTTTGTGGCGCTGTGCCGCTTGGTAATATTCCCCGAGCGATCGATCCTTGCAAAGAAGAGGGGAACACCCTTGGCGCCGGGGCGCTGCAGCGTCGAAAGACGATGGCACACCTGCTCCAGCGAAGCGCCAAACCGGGCGGAGAGAAGCTCCAGGTCGTGCCGGAGTTCGGCGGCGGTATCCTTGAAGACCTGATAGGGCAGAAGCAACGCACCGGCGAAGTAGTTGTGCAGGCCGATACGACAGATCTCCAACGCTTCCTGTGTCTTGAAGTTCGCCGCCAATGCGACGGCGTCGATGGTTTCAGCGCCGTGTAGCTGGGCGATCTGCAGTGCGATCTGGAAGTCCCTCGTTGGCGCGGGAAGATACTGGTTCAGCGTCAGTTCCCGGGAAACCGGATCGAAACGGCGAATGGCCGCATGGACCTCGGCATCCTTTCGCAACCTGACGCCATACCGGCTCCCGAGAAATTGACTGAGGGTCGTAAAGGTATCCTGCTCGGCAAGGCGGAGTTCTTGCGCGAGTGCTTCCGCCTGCTGGTCGACGTCGTGAATGTAGTTGTCCACGAAGTGAAAGAAATCGCGCACTTCCTCATAGGGCGTATTCTCCACCAGGATTTGCTCGTCCAGCCGATCGTCAAGGCTCGAAAGCTGTTCGCTGCGCTGCCGGTAGGCCCGATGGCAGTTGATCAGGGCGTGGGCAAACCCCGGCGCATTCTGGGAGACCAGCTTCAATTCCTGAAGGCTGGGAATATAGTTTGCAAACAGAGGGTCCGACAGCGTTTCCGCCAGGGCAGAGACGAGGCGATCTCCGCCTCCGGCCGACAGGTCGCTGATGTCCAGCTTGAACTTGTCGGCGAGCGCGAGCAGGACGGTAGCGGAGACCGGCCGCTGGTTGTTCTCGATCTGGTTCAGATAACTGGTCGAAATTCCCAGTCGTTCAGCAAAGACCGCTTGAGTGGTCTTGTGGGCTTCGCGCAGATCGCGCACCTTTCGTCCGACGTAGAGTTTTCCAGCGGCCATGTTGCTTTTTCGCTAAATGAGATTTGCGTATTTGCAACTTTTACATTTGCACACGATCGGCACTTTTGCCAACCCGTGGTTTTCGCTAGTTCGACAGGGAAATTTAGAAAGAAGGGCATCATGGCGGTTAATCTTGAGAGGCTCGAGCGGCGAAGGGAACAGGCCCGTCTTGGCGGCGGGCAGAAGCGCATCGACGCCCAGCACGGCAAGGGCAAGCTGACGGCGCGCGAGCGCATCGACGTGCTGCTCGATGAAGGCTCTTTCGAAGAATATGACATGTACGTCACCCACCGCGCGGTCGATTTCGGCATGGCCGAACAGAAGATTGCCGGCGATGGCGTTGTCACCGGCTGGGGCACGATCAACGGCCGCCAGGTCTACGTCTTCTCCCAGGATTTCACCGTGCTCGGCGGCTCGCTGTCGGAAACCCATGCCCAGAAGATCTGCAAGATCATGGATATGGCTGTGCGCAATGGCGCCCCCGTCATCGGCCTGAATGACTCAGGCGGTGCCCGCATCCAGGAAGGCGTGGCCTCGCTTGCCGGCTACGCGGAAGTCTTTCGTCGCAATGCCGAGGCCTCCGGCGTTGTGCCGCAGATTTCCGTGATCATGGGACCCTGTGCGGGCGGCGCCGTCTATTCCCCGGCGATGACTGATTTCATCTTCATGGTGCGCGACACATCCTACATGTTCGTGACAGGCCCGGATGTGGTGAAGACCGTCACCAACGAGATCGTCACGGCCGAGGAGCTCGGCGGTGCGAGCACCCACACGAAGAAATCCTCCGTTGCCGATGCCGCCTATGAGAACGACATCGAAACGCTGGAGCATGTCCGCCTGCTCTTCGATTTCCTGCCCTTGAGCAACCGCGAAAAGCCGCCGGTGCGCCCGTTCCATGACGATCCTTCCCGGCTTGAAGCCCGCCTCGACAGCCTCATCCCGGAAAGCTCCGCCAAGCCCTACGACATGAAGGAGCTGATCCTGGCGATTGCCGACGAAGGGGGTTTCTTCGAGCTGCAGGAAGCCTTTGCCCGCAACATCATCACCGGCTTCATCCGCATTGAAGGCCAGACGGTTGGCGTCGTCGCCAACCAGCCGATGGTGCTCGCCGGCTGCCTCGATATCGATTCATCACGCAAGGCTGCCCGCTTCGTCCGCTTCTGCGATGCCTTCTCGATCCCGATCCTGACGTTGGTCGACGTCCCCGGCTTCCTGCCGGGCGTGGCGCAGGAATATGGCGGCGTCATCAAGCACGGCGCCAAGCTCTTGTTTGCCTATTCGGAAGCGACGGTGCCGATGGTGACGCTGATCACGCGAAAAGCCTATGGCGGCGCCTATGACGTCATGGCCTCCAAGCATATCGGCGCCGACGTCAACTATGCCTGGCCAACCGCCGAAATCGCCGTGATGGGCGCCAAGGGCGCGACCGAGATCCTCTACCGCTCCGAACTCGGCGACGCTGACAAGATCGCCGCCCGGACGAAGGAATACGAGGAGCGCTTCGCCAACCCCTTCGTTGCCGCCGAACGCGGCTTTATCGACGAGGTGATCATGCCCCATTCCTCCCGCCGCCGCATCGCCCGTGCCTTCGCCTCGCTCCGCAACAAGCAGGTGACGACCCACTGGAAAAAACACGACACGATCCCGCTGTGAGGACTTAAAAATCATGATCAAGAAAATCCTCATCGCCAACCGTGGTGAAATCGCCTGCCGGGTCATCCGCACGGCGAAGAAAATGGGCATCGCCACCGTTGCCGTCTATTCTGATGCTGACCGTGACGCCCTGCATGCGCGCGAGGCCGATGAGGCCGTGCATATCGGCCCGGCGCCGTCCTCCCAGTCCTATATCGTCATCGACAACATCCTTGACGCGATCCGCCAGACCGGCGCCGACGCCGTGCATCCCGGCTACGGCTTCCTGTCGGAAAACGCAGCTTTTGCCGCAGCACTCGAAAAAGAAGGCGTCGCCTTCATCGGCCCGCCGGTCCGGGCGATTGAGGCGATGGGCGACAAGATCACCTCGAAGAAGCTTGCGGCCGAAGCCGGCGTTTCCACCGTGCCCGGCCATATGGGCCTGATCGCCGACGCCGACGAAGCCGTGAAGATTTCCGGTGAGATCGGCTATCCCGTGATGATCAAGGCATCTGCCGGCGGCGGCGGCAAGGGCATGCGCATCGCCTGGAACGACATTGAGGCACGCGAAGGTTTCCAGTCCTCGAAGAACGAGGCAAAATCTTCCTTCGGTGACGACCGCATCTTCATCGAGAAGTTCGTGACCCAGCCGCGCCATATTGAAATCCAGGTGCTGGGCGACAAGCATGGTAGCGTGCTCTATCTCGGCGAGCGCGAATGCTCGATCCAGCGGCGAAACCAGAAGGTCATCGAGGAAGCCCCGTCCCCATTCCTCGATCCGGCCACCCGCAAGGCCATGGGCGAGCAGGCGGTGGCGCTCGCAAAAGCCGTCGGCTATTACTCGGCAGGCACTGTCGAGTTCATCGTCGATGGCAACAGGAATTTCTATTTCCTCGAAATGAACACCCGCCTGCAGGTCGAGCATCCAGTCACCGAACTCATCACCGGCATCGATCTCGTCGAGCAGATGATCCGTGTCGCGTCAGGCGAAAAGCTGGTCTTCGGTCAGGACGACGTAAAGCTGAACGGTTGGGCGATCGAAAGCCGCCTCTATGCCGAGGATCCCTATCGCAACTTCCTGCCCTCCATCGGCCGCCTGGCGCGATATCGCCCGCCGGTCGAAGGAAAAGCCGCAGATGGCTCTGTTGTCCGCAACGATACCGGCGTCTTCGAAGGCGGCGAGATCTCGATGTACTATGATCCGATGGTCGCCAAGCTCTGCGCCTGGGCGCCGGACAGGCTGTCGGCCGTCGATGCCATGGCCCGTGCGCTCGATGATTTCGAGGTCGAGGGTATCGGCCACAACCTGCCGTTCCTGTCGGCCGTCATGCAGCAGGATCGTTTCCGCGAGGGCCGGCTGACAACCGCCTATATCGCGGAGGAGTTCCCGGATGGCTTCCAGGGCGTCGAGCCGGATGTCGCTTCCGCCCGCGTGCTGGCTGCCGTCGCCACCCTGGTCAATCAGGTGCTGCAGGAACGTGCGGTGCAGATTTCCGGCACCATCGGCAATCACCGCCGCGTCGTGGCCAAGGATTGGGTCGTGCGCTTTGGCGATACGGAGCTTGCCGTCACGCTTGAAACTGGTGCGGAGGGCGTCAGCATCCGCTTTGCCGATGGCACTGCTCTGTCGACCGCCGGCACCTTCGTGCCCGGCGCCACCCACGCCCGCTTCACGATCGGCGGCGAGCCGATCGGCGTGAAGATCGATCTCGTCGGCTCCGCCATCCGGCTGCGCTGGCGCGGCATGGATATCCGCGCCCATGTCCGCTCGGCCCGCGTTGCGGCCTTGGCCCTGATGATGCCGAAGAAGCTTCCGCCGGATACCTCGAAGATGCTGCTCTGCCCGATGCCCGGCGTCGTCACGATGATCGCGGTCTCGGAGGGTGAAACGGTCGAGGCCGGTCAGGCGCTGGCCACTGTCGAGGCGATGAAAATGGAAAACATCCTGCGCGCCGAACGCCGCGGCACGGTCAAGCGCGTGGCGGTCACCGCAGGCGCGAGCCTCGCGGTGGACGAGCTGATCATGGAGTTCGAGTGATGTCCGTCAGGACAGAGGGGGGTAAAACCCCAATCACCAAACTCTCCGTCCCCGCAAATCCCCGCGCCCCGTCTGCATGCCATCATCGCCCCGTCCTGTCATCGGCTACTCCGCGAGGCGTCGCGGCGAGGCGGGATCGGCGCCGGGGGCTGGAGCGGGACGTGATCTCCTTCTTCCGGGGTTGGCAGAAAATGCTCCCCTTCTGCGGACGCCCGGGCGACAATGCCCTGTGTTTCGCCGCAGGCGTGCCTGTGCGGCACACAACGCCCTTGGAGACAGGGGAAGCAGAGGGAGCGGAGTTGCGGACAAAAACCGCTGAACGGGGCGCTTCCGGGCGTCATTTATTTACTCTTGTTCGCGGCACCCTGAAGCGCCCCGGCCGAGATATCAAAGACCTGAAAAACCACGGCGGCATCCCGCGCGTGGATAAAGCCATTTCCGGCGCGCCCGTGGTCATTGCCGCCGCCGACTGAAGAGGAAACAGCCCATGCCCGAAAAGACAGGGCCCGACAAGACAGGGCCTGAAAAGACGAGGCCCGAAAAGATAAGGCCCGACAGGACGATCGCCGATTGGCAGGCCCTTGCCGAAAAGGAGCTGAAGCGCTCGCCCGATGATCTCGTCTGGCAGACCCCGGAAGGCATTGCCGTCAAGCCGGTCTATACCGCAGACGATCTTGCCTCGGTCGATCACCTGGGTTCACTGCCCGGCTTTGCCCCGTTCACCCGCGGCCCCCGCGCGACAATGTATGCCGGCCGCCCCTGGACCATCCGTCAATATGCCGGCTTCTCGACGGCCGAAGCCTCGAATGCCTTCTATCGCAAGGCGCTCGCCGCCGGACAGCAGGGCGTCTCCGTCGCCTTCGATCTCGCCACCCATCGCGGCTATGACAGCGATCACCCCCGCGTCGTCGGCGATGTCGGCAAGGCCGGCGTGGCGATCGATTCGGTCGAGGACATGAAGATCCTGTTCGCCGGCATCCCGCTTGAGAAGATCTCGGTGTCGATGACCATGAACGGCGCCGTCATCCCGATCCTGGCCAATTTCATCGTCGCGGGCGAGGAGCAGGGTGTTCCTCGCGCCGCGCTCTCCGGCACCATCCAGAACGACATCCTCAAGGAGTTCATGGTCCGAAACACCTATATCTACCCGCCTGAGCCCTCGATGCGCATCATCGCCGATATCATCGAGTATACGGCGAGGGAGATGCCGAAATTCAACTCCATCTCGATCTCCGGCTATCACATGCAGGAGGCCGGCGCGACGCTGGTGCAGGAACTGGCCTTCACGCTGGCAGACGGCCGCGAATATGTGCGCGCCGCCATCGCCAAGGGCCTTGATGTCGATGAGTTCGCCGGCCGCCTGTCGTTCTTCTTCGCCATCGGCATGAATTTCTTCATGGAGGCCGCAAAACTCCGCGCCGCCCGCCTGCTCTGGACGCGCATCATTGAGGAGTTCGAGCCGAAGAAGGCCTCGTCCCTGATGCTCCGCACCCACTGCCAGACCTCCGGCGTCTCGCTTCAGGAGCAGGACCCCTACAACAACATCGTCCGCACCGCCTTCGAGGCGATGTCGGCGGCCCTTGGCGGCACCCAGTCGCTGCACACCAATTCCTTCGACGAGGCGATCGCGCTGCCGACGGAATTTTCCGCCCGCATCGCCCGCAACACCCAGCTCATCCTCCAGCATGAAACCGGCGTCACCAGGGTCGTCGATCCGCTGGCCGGCTCCTACTACGTCGAAAGCCTCACATCAGAGCTTGCGGAAAAGGCCTGGGCACTGATCGAGGAGGTCGAAGCGCTCGGCGGCATGACGAAAGCCGTTGCCGACGGCCTGCCCAAGCGCCTGATCGAGGAAGCCGCCACCCGCCGCCAGGCCGCCGTCGATCGCGGCGAGGAAGTCATCGTCGGCGTCAACAAGTACCGGCTGGAAACCGAGGACGATCTCGACATCCTCGATATCGACAACGCCGCCGTGCGCGCCGCCCAGATCCGCCGCATCGAGGAAACCCGACGCCGCCGCGATTCAGCGGACGTCAAAGCGGCGCTCTCGGCACTCACCGAGATCGCCCGCACAGGCGAAGGCAATATTCTGGAAGCAGCAGTGACGGCCGCCCGCGCCCGCGCCACGGTCGGTGAAATCTCCGATGCACTGCGCGTCGTCTTCGGCGATCATTCGGCGGTGCCGGAGGTGGTCAGCGATATCTACGGCGAGGCCTATGCTGGCGATCCCGAGCTTGAGACGCTCGCCATCAGGCTTGCCGAGGTCTCCCGCAGCATCGGTCGCCGACCGAAGATCATGGTCGCCAAGCTCGGCCAGGATGGCCACGATCGCGGCGCCAAGATCATCGCGTCGGCCTTCGGCGACATGGGCTTCGACGTCTTGGCCGGCCCGCTGTTCCAGACGCCGGAGGAGGCTGCCGACATGGCGCTTTCCACCAAGGTCCACGTGCTCGGCGTCTCCTCGCTCGCTGCGGGTCACAAGACGCTTTTGCCGCAACTGGTGGAGACCCTGCGCGAAAAGGGCGGCGGCGATATCATCGTCGTCTGCGGCGGCGTGGTGCCGCGCCAGGATTACCAGTTCCTGATGGATCACGGCGTCGCCGCCGTCTTCGGCCCCGGCACCAATGTCATGGACGCCGGCCGCGCCGTACTGGATCTGCTGGAAGGCAAGCTAAGAAACCTGTGAGGGAAAAATGATAAGCTGGCTCAATCATATCGCGATCGTCGTTCCCGATCTCGCAAAAGCTGCAACGCAATATGAGCGTCTCGGCGCGACCGTTTCTGCACCCATCGACTTGCCGGAACACGGCGTCACCGTCATCTTTGTCGGAATTCCAAATACCAAGATCGAGCTCCTGCACCCGCTTGGCGAGGGATCTCCCGTTGCGAAGTTTCTCGAGAAAAATCCCCGCGGGTGGCATTCATCATATCTGCTTCGAGGTCGCCGAAATCGAAGAGGCGTCGGACAAGCTTCGTGAGATTGGCGTGAAGGTTCTCGGCGACGGGAAACCGAAATTTGGCGCACACGACAAGCCCGTCCTCTTCGCGCACCCGAAAGATTTCCAGGGCGCGTTGATCGAATTCCAGGAGATGTAGACGTGAAAATATTGTCTGGAGCGAATGGAAAAATTCTCGATGCAGGATGATGCGACGCACGCCCGTCTCTCTCCGCTCGAAGAATTCCGACTGTGCAACCGTGACCGCGTGTTCCCTGATCAGCTTCGCCGTATGAAACGTGTGCTCGCGGGTTGAATATTCGCCTTTGCATTCATGCTCGCCGGTCTGAGGCGAGGTATCTTAACGGGATGTTCATAAAACCGGTACCAGGATATTTCTTGTCTTTCTAATGCAAACTATGATAGAATTTTTAGATTGGGAAGGAGCAAGTGATGCGTGTGTTCTTGATGGCATTTCTGTTGGTGTCGCTGTCAGTCGCAGGAGTGGGACAGGTCGTTCCAGCCCATGCGGGACTCGCATGCGATCCTAAACAGCAGACCTGCTGATCGTACGATTCCTACCTTACAGAAGTAGGAGTTAAACGATGGGCGAGAAAACGGATGTGTGGCCGGCAGATGTGCCAGCCCAACTGTGGAACTATGATCTGTTGCAACCGGCAACAGACCGGCCTTTTCCGCTCCCACTGATGGGAATGAAGCCGGATTGGGTGTTTGTCGGCTACTATGCGGTCGGTATCGCCATCATCCTGATGTTTGCCTGGAAGCGCTTCAACAAGCGGACGTTTGGCACCTCGCCCGATGATTATCTCGTGCTGCAGGAGTTGAGCCCCACCGAGTTGCGGGGCACGGGCAAAATGGTCCAGGCCTATTGCTATTATGCCGGCATTCTGCTGCTCATCTACAGCGGTTTCGCGTTGTTCGGAAATCTGATCGTCGCGGCGCTGAAATCGACGGATATTGCCGGTCTTCAGGTCACCATTGATCCCACCTCGCTCGGCAGCCGAAGCTGGCCGATTACGCTTGCGCTTGCGTTTGCGGGATTCACCGAACTGTTCAGGCCGATCGACGTGATGGAAGTATGGCTACGCCGCCAGGCCCATCATTGGGTGGGGATTCCGACGCGCGTAATGGCGCGAACGGAGAGGCTGCTTCATGTTCTCGACGATGAAATGAAGGTCACGGCGGGCAAGAACGATCCGAGCGGCCCGGACGGCAGGAGGCTCCCCGCCTGGGCGATCGATCACATCAGGAAGAAGATGAATGTCGGCCGCCTCATGCAGAAGTATAAGCAATTGAAGGGCATGGCGGCGCTCGTGCAGGAGCCGGGGTCATGGCCCGACATCTCTCTGCTCAATACGGTAAAGCCCCTGGCAAAAAAAGTGTCACTCGAGGCAGAAGCGGCGCTGCTGAACTTCGAGGAGGTTCTGAACCTGAACACCAGACTCGAAACCATTTCCGATGATAAACCACCACCGGCCAAACCTGGAGAAAGTGTAGCCCCAGGGAGCGCGGAATCAGCTGAGCAGGTCGCTGCACGCAACCGGGAGAAAAGGCTCCAGATGCTCGACGCCGCAATAGCGGCTGTTAACAAATCCCGGCGGGAAACTGGCGCGCTGCTTACCGTGTATGCAGAGCGCGATGCGCAGAAGGCCGGCCTTGGACAAACCCCTATCGAGAAAGCGATCAAGACGGCTTTCCCATCCGAGCCGCCGACAGATATCGGCTTTTGGCTTCTTTTCCTGCTGATGCCAATCTTCTTTCTCTACGCAACGATGACCGGGTTCGGGATGCATGGCATGATCAGCAATGTTAAAACCAACCTCATCACCATCCTGGCGACCGCGGCTGCAGAAACGTTCAGGCTTGTCGCAATCTTCCTGCTGCCGCTGCTCGCTGTCGTGGCGTTGAGAAGTTACCTTAAGGAAATCAACCGCTGGCGTCCGCTAACCCTGGGAGGGTTCAACCGCGCGGTACCAATGCAGGCCATCGCCGTGGGCCTTGTCGCCGCCGTTGTTGCCACCATCGCGCTAACGGGGTTCAGCCTCGGCGTGACGGCAGTGGTAGCGGAAAATAGGGATCGATTTCGCACCATTCTGTTTTCGGCGCGGCCGGCAGCGATACCATACTACCTCTCCTATGCCTTCTGCGCCGTGTTCTTTACGCTCATCACGATCTGGGCCGTGGACTCTCTGCTCGAAGTAAAGTCCCGCCCCAAGGCATTTGGCTTCGGAGTGCTCAATGCATTCGTCGTCATGTTGCTGATGGCTATCCATTTCCTCATGTGGACGGGAAGGGGCTGCGGCGAGTTCAGTTGCCTGTTCACCACCATCGGCGAAAGACTGAGCTCGAGTGCGACCCTTTCCGACGTGTATGCGCAGCTCAATCTGACCGATTTTGTAGCCTATTTTGCCATAGGCTTCCTCTCCGCCGGGCTGTTCGCTTTTCCCTCGACAGCGGAGGATACGGGTAAGGACGGTGCTGACAGGCCGCATTCACAGCGTATCTTGGGGGCAGCCTGGGTTATGCTGGCGGCTGTCGCTTTATTGTTGCTGCTGGTGCCCACCCCACTCCTTGCCGGTGGCGAGGGATCCGCGCCCGCTTCTCGGTCCAAGAGGGTCGTCTATGTCGGCGTTCGCACCAATGCCGAGCCCTTTTCCTACAAGGCTGGCAAGGGCCGGGAGCAGATCGGGCTCGCCTATCGGGGATACGCGGTCGATCTTTGCTATCAAATCCTCGAGGGGGCCGGCTATAGCGTGGAATTCGTGCCGGTTACACCCCGCAATAGGTTCAGTCTGATCCGAAAGGAGCCCGGCAAGGACGGCGATTGGTCAGTTGCGGACAAGGCGAAACCGGTGGTAGATATCCTCTGCGAGCCGACGACCTTGCGCTTCAATCGCACGATAGAAGATTCGAAAGGCATTTTCTCTCCGATAATTTTCGCGACGGGCGTTTCGTCGATCATGCGATCCTCTCGCGCTCCAAACGCTTCAGACACCTATCTGGCCTATGTCGATGGAACGACAGCGGGCTTCGTTGCGGACAAGGCGTGCAAGAACGATATGTTCGCCATCTATGACGAAGCGGCATCTGACGGCACGGACTGCTCGCCGGTCTTGGAGCCGACCCGTGAGAGTTTTCGTGATGGCCGAATGCTCTATGCCGACGACTGCAATCCGACGACCCAGTCTGCGTCGGTAGTGGATCCAAAATCACCGAAGGACAAAAGGGTGTCTGTGCAGCCCAAGGCGCGCTATCATGTCTGTGCCTTTGCAAGTCACGACGAGGTAATCGAGTGGTTTTGCAATTTCTCCGATAGGGCACTAAAGGCAAGAATCGTCTATTTTGGCGATCAGGAAATAATCAGGGCCAAGTTGGCATCGGCCCGCGCTGAAGGGCGTTGCCCGGAGGGTGGCATAGAGCCTCAGTCGGCTTCCTATACATATGAACCCTACGCGCTTTTGATGAGCAATACCGATCCTGAACTCGTGCAGGTCGTCCAGCGCGGCGTTTATGACTTCTTCTCCCACAGGAGCAAGGCGATAGGGCTTTTCTCCACCTATTTTCCAGGTGCAGAGATGTCGCCAGTGCTGGCATATCTCTTCCTGCTCAACGCCGTGGAAGATGAAATTTTTTTCCAGGTTCCCTATCTTGAGCGGGAGCGCACCATATACGCCACGCAGAAGGGTGCTTATCTCTTTGGAAAGCGCAACGGCCAATAAGGCCCGAGCGCCGCCGCTGTCACCCATGTGCACCGGCGACGAGCGATGGCGTCGATAACCTGTTGAAAAGTATCGAAAAAAATGGTGCTGCTAGAGAGATTTGAACTCTCGGCCTCTCCCTTACCAAGGGAGTGCTCTACCCCTGAGCTATAGCAGCATCCGGCGCCGCGGATCAGTCCGTTCCGGCGCAAGCGAGGGCCTATTGCCATAGCTGGTTGGCAAGCGCAAGCACCAATCCGCAGATTTCGCGTGAGGATCGAGGAAAAGGGTGGATGACTTTCGGTTTCTTCCGTTTTGCGCTATGGCGAGGATCATGGAAAAAGATGAGGATCAGGCGAACGGCTCTTTGCCGTCGAAACCGGTACGCTCCCGTGCCGCAGAGGCCGAGCGCCAGGCTGAAGCGCGCCGCGAGAGGGCGGCAAAGACCCTGCGGGAAAACCTGTTGCGACGAAAGCAACAGGGCAGGGCGCGCAGGGCGGGTGCGCCAGACGAGGCTTCGGGATTGCCGGGAGCGCGCATTGATGCGGCATCCGGAAGCGCGACGCCCGCCGAGGACGAACCGCGTGCTGCCGTAAATTCGCGCGAATCAGGCGAATAGAATTCCAACCAGCGTGCAGGTGGCCGGGACATCCCCCGTTTCGGCTTGCTGCCCGATGCAATGTTCTTCTCATTTCCCGGCGCTTCGGCTATGACGCGCCAATCCCACAGGAAGACAGTCTTCTAGGAAAGGCGGGCAAGGCCCGTAGTGTTATATGGACCGTATCAGAATAACCGGCGGCAACGAACTGCGCGGCATCATCCCGATCTCCGGCGCAAAGAACGCCGCCCTGCCGCTGATGATCGCCTCGCTCCTGACCGATGACACGCTGACGCTCGAAAACGTGCCGCACCTGGCAGACGTCGAGCAGCTCATCCGCATTCTCGGCAATCATGGCGCGGACATCTCCGTCAACGGCCGCCGCGAGCGCCAGGGCGAAAGCTATGCCCGCACTATCCACTTCACCTCGCGCAACATCGTCGATACGACTGCCCCCTATGAGCTCGTCTCAAAGATGCGGGCGAGCTTCTGGGTCATCGGCCCGCTTCTGGCGCGCGAAGGCAAGGCGCGCGTTTCGCTGCCGGGCGGCTGCGCCATCGGTACACGGCCGGTCGATCTGTTCATCGAAGGGCTTGCGGCGCTCGGTGCCAACATCGAGATCGACAGCGGCTACATCAACGCGACAGCACCGAAGGGTGGTCTCATCGGCGCCCGTTACGTGTTCCCGAAGGTTTCCGTCGGCGCCACCCATGTAATGATGATGGCGGCGACACTTGCCAATGGCGTGACCACGATCGGCAATGCCGCCCGCGAGCCGGAAGTCGTCGATCTCGCCAATTGCCTTAATGCCATGGGCGCCAAGGTCTCCGGCGCCGGCACGAGCACGATCACCATCGAAGGCGTGACTTCGCTCTCGGGTGCCCGCCACCGCGTCCTGCCGGATCGCATCGAGACCGGCACCTATGCCATGGCCGTCGCCATGACCGGCGGTGACGTTCTGCTGGAAGGCACGAATGCCGCCCTGCTCGATACCGCTCTCGAAGCCATCCGCCGCGCAGGTGCAGAAATCACCGAGACCGAAAGCGGCCTGCGCGTCGTGCGTAACGGCAGCGGCATCAAGCCGGTCGATATCGTCACCGATCCTTTCCCGGGCTTCCCGACCGACCTGCAGGCGCAATTCATGGGCCTGATGACCAAATCATCGGGCGTTTCCCATATCACCGAGACGATCTTCGAAAACCGCTTCATGCACGTCCAGGAACTTGCCCGCCTCGGCGCCAAGATCTCCCTGTCGGGCCAGACGGCAAAGATCGAAGGTGTCGAGCGGCTGAAGGGGGCGCCGGTCATGGCGACAGATCTTCGCGCCTCCGTCTCGCTGGTGATCGCCGGTCTGGTCGCTGAAGGCGAAACCATGGTCTCGCGTGTCTACCACCTCGACCGCGGCTTTGAACGGCTGGAAGAAAAGCTCAACCGTTGCGGCGCCAATGTCGAGCGCGTCAGCGACTGATCGTTCGATCTCCCGCAAAGGCTTTAAGCCGCAGCCTGCTGTTGCGCAAAGCACGAGGCCGTCCTATGTCCTTCATCGACAATGCGGTATTGAAGGCTGCGGCAAGGGATCGAACACGCATGAACACATTGAAGCTGATGGCGCTGGATACCGAGGATCTGGAGATCGTCTCCGCCCATGTGCAGGACGCGGTCTTCAAGGTATCGGACATCGCCTTCAACGCCCGCTCCGGGCAGTTTTCCATCGAGCTCAATCGTTTCGTCTGGGAAAGCGCCGAGGAGCGTTCCAAGGTCTATGAGCGCCGGCGGGCCGTGCTGCTCTTCAAGCGGGTGAGCGCCGTGCGTTCCATCGGCTTCGATCGGCGCGATATCGACAAGGTCCTCTCTTTGTTGGCGCTGCGGTTCGAGCAGAACGGCGAGGGGCCGGATGGCAAGCTGGAGCTTCTGCTGTCGGCCGATGCGACGATCGCGCTCGATGTGGAATGTATCGAGGCGCAGCTTGCCGATACCGGTGCCGCATGGGAAACCGGCTTCAAGCCGCGACATCCGGCGGCCTGACCGCTAAAGACGTGCTGCCGTCTGCCGCTGGCAGCAGGAAGCCGCTTCGGCTTGACCACATTCGCATATGACAAGGATCTGATCGCGTGGCTATTCGTCTGGATTATCTTTCCCCCGCCTTCGAGGCTGATTTTGCAGCCTTCCTGACGACGAAGCGCGAAGTCTCCGAAGACGTGAATGCAACCGTGCGGGAAATCATCGAGGATGTACGCCAGCGGGGAGATGCGGCGCTCGTTGATTATACGCGTCGTTTCGATGGCCTCGATCTGGCGATCACTCCTATGAAGGTGAGTGCCGAGGAAATCGATGCGGCCATCGCCGCGGTTCCCTCCGAAGTCCTGGGCGCGCTCAAGGTCGCGGCCGTTCGCATCGAGGCGCATCATACCCGCCAGCGGCCCAAGGACGATATCTATGAGGATTCGATGGGGGTCGGCCTCGGCTCCCGCTGGACGGCAATCGATGCCGTTGGCCTCTACGTGCCGGGCGGTACCGCAAGTTATCCGAGCTCCGTGCTGATGAATGCCCTGCCGGCAAAGGTCGCAGGCGTCGAGCGCATCGTGATGGTGGTTCCGGCCAATGCCGGCGTCATCAACCCGGCTGTGCTGGCTGCAGCGCGCATGGCCGGTGTTGAAGAGATTTACCGGATCGGCGGCGCGCAGGCGATTGCAGCCCTTGCTTACGGCACGGAGACCATCGCGCCCGTTGCCAAGATCATGGGGCCGGGCAATGCCTATGTCGCGGCTGCCAAGCGCCAGGTCTTCGGCACGGTTGGCATCGATATGATCGCCGGCCCGTCAGAAGTGCTGGTCATTGCGGATCGCGACAACAATCCCGATTGGCTCGCCGCAGACCTCCTGGCCCAGGCCGAGCATGATGTCGGCGCGCAGGCGATCCTGATCACCGACGATGCGCCGCTGGCGGCGGCCGTCGAGGCGGCTGTCGAGCGCCAGCTGGCGCTTCTGCCGCGCGTCGAGACGGCACGGGCGAGCTGGCGCGATTTTGGCGCCGTGATTCTTGTGCCGGATCTGGACGGTGCCGTTCCGCTGGCAAACCGCATCGCTGCCGAGCATCTGGAGCTTGCCTTGGCCGGTGCTGATGCCATGATCCCGAAAATTCGCAATGCCGGCGCGATCTTCGTCGGCAGCCATACGCCGGAAGTCATCGGCGATTATGTCGGCGGTTCCAATCACGTCTTGCCGACAGCGCGCTCGGCTCGTTTCTCCTCGGGGCTTGGCGTGCTGGATTATATGAAGCGCACCTCGATCCTGCGTCTTGGAGCCGATCAACTGCGGGACCTTGGTCCGGCGGCGATCGCGCTTGCTCGTTCCGAGGGGCTGGAAGCCCATGCACGCTCGGTTGCGATCCGCCTCAATCTCGGGGACGAGGGATGACGAAACCCTCCAGCCACCGTCTTTGCGATGTCGTGCTGGATGAAACCATCGGCCGCTCGACCCCTGATGTCGAGCACGAGCGGGCGGTGGCGATCTTCGATCTGATAGAGGAAAATTTCTTCGAGCCGACCAATCATCCGGGTGGTCCCTACAGGCTCAACCTGTCGCTGATCAATGCCAAGCAGCTGGTTTTTGCCATCAGCACTGAAGGCGGCGAGGACGTCGCCACCCATATCCTCTCGCTGACCCCCTTTCGTCGCATCGTGAAAGATTATTTCATGATCTGCGAAAGCTACTACGAGGCCATCCGCCAGTCTACGCCAAGCCAGATAGAGGCGATCGATATGGGTCGGCGCGGTATTCACAACGAAGGCTCGCAGACCCTGATGGACAGGCTATCGGGCAAGATCAAAGTCGATTTCGACACCGCCCGCCGGCTGTTCACGCTGGTCTGCGTACTCTATTGGCGCGGGTGAGACCGTGACGATGGCGGTTGCTTCAGAGCTTGCAGTGGAAAGGAAGCCGCCGCGCTCGATCCTCTTCATGTGCGGCATGAACGCCATCCGTTCGCCGATGGCCGAAGTGCTCGCCAAGTCGCTGTTGCCGCAGGGAACCTATGTCGCCTCCGCCGGCGTCAGGATCGGCGAGCGCGATCCTTTCGTCGATGTGGTGCTCGATGAGTTGGGGTTGACCGCGGGCCGCCATCAGCCCCATACACTGGATGAACTTGAAGACGATTATTTCGATATGATCGTCACGCTTGCACCGGAAGCCCATCACGCAGCCCTCGAACTCACGCGATCCATGGCGATTGATGTGGTATATTGGCCGACACCCGATCCGACCGTCGCAACAGGCACTCGCGAGCAGATCGTTACGGCCTATCGGGAGGTGCGAGACCATCTGGCGGCGCTGATCCGTCATCGTTTGCTTGGACAAACGCCCGCCAAGATGCGATAGGCAGACAATTCCAGCAAAAGCGGGATCATCGCTGTTCACAAATGGGCGGTGATTGTGTAGTTTCCGCCAAAATTTTGAATGGGCGCCTTAAGCTGTCCCGACTAAAACCAGAAAGACATATCCTACATGGCGAAAGAAGAAGTCCTCGAATTCCCGGGCGTTGTTACCGAATTGCTTCCCAATGCGACGTTCCGCGTGAAGCTTGAAAACGAGCATGAGATCATTGCTCATACCGCAGGCCGCATGCGCAAGAACCGCATCCGCGTTCTGGCGGGTGACAAGGTGCTCGTCGAAATGACCCCTTACGACCTCACCAAAGGCCGCATCACCTATCGCTTCAAGTAAGCACGGTCGCCGGCTGCTCGCTATGCCGGCTGGCAATGGCCAGATATGGTGCGATCGAATGATCAATCCCAAAGCCGCCCTGAACTGAAATCGAACGATGGCCCTGTTGCGATGGCGTTGACACAAAAGCTTATCCTCGCCTCCGGCTCGCCCCGCCGTGTCGAACTTCTGGCACAGGCCGGCATCGAGCCCGATCGACTGATGCCGATGGATCTTGACGAGACGCCGAAGCGGGCGGAGCATCCGCGCTCGCTTGCCTGGCGACTTGCCGAGGAGAAGGCGCGCGCCGCACTTGCGGCGTCCAAGGGCGAACCGGGCTGGGATGGTGCCTATATTATCGCCGCCGATACGGTCGTTTCCGTCGGCCGGCGTATTCTCGGCAAGCCGGAACTGGTGAGCGACGCATCCAGCGCGCTGCATCTCCTGTCGGGCCGCAGCCATCGCGTCTACACCGGCATCTGCCTTATTACCCCGACGCGCGCCGTGCGACAGAAGGTGGTCGACACCAAGGTCCGCTTCAAGCGGCTCTCCACGCGCGATATCGAAAGCTACATCGCCTCCGGCCAGTGGCGTGGCAAGGCGGGTGGCTACGGTATTCAGGGTATCGCCGGCAGCTTCGTCGTGAAGCTCATCGGCTCCTATACCAACGTCGTCGGCCTGCCCCTGCAGGAGACCGTGAACCTGCTTTCCGGCGAGGGATACGATATCCACAGCCGCTGGACGGAGGGCTGAGAATGAGTGCAGGTGACGACGAGAAGCCGTCTGCGAAGGTGGCGCCGCTGCGCAAGACTGTGCCTTGTCCGGAATGTGGCAGGCCTTCGCACCGCGAACATTATCCGTTCTGCTCGGATCGCTGCCGCAATGTCGACCTGAACCGCTGGCTCAGCGGCTCCTATGCCATTCCTGTTGCCGACGACGAAACGAAAGCGGATGGCGATGACGGAAACGGCTGAAAAAATCACTCCATAAACAAGCAATTTCAACAAGTTCGCCGGCTCTGCAAAAACCTGGAAAAAAACGTCATTTGGTGCTGGACACCGCCGAACAAGATGTTATAACCCCGCTCACTTCCGGGGCGAACCAAGCGCCCCGCGGTTTCCGAAAAGGAAACTTCTGCTGAAGAAGCAGGGATGCCCGGATAGCTCAGTTGGTAGAGCAGCGGATTGAAAATCCGCGTGTCGGTGGTTCAAATCCGCCTCCGGGCACCATTCAGCCTGAATAAAATCAATAACTTGCGGCTCTAGTCTCGGCGGATTGGTATCAACCGCGTTGCTTTCCCAAAGTCTCTACCGTTTGCCTACCATTCGCCCTAGAGCCCGAGGGCGTAGGGAGTGGTCGAATTTTTTCGACGAAGTCTCCCTTATTCCGTCTGTCGTTTCCGCCGACCTTCCTACCGTTTTGCGAGACGCAGCCGCGAGGGAGAAGCGCCGACTCGAATGAAGGGCCAAACGAGAACGGAACGAGTATGAATAGGCTAAAAGTTTGGCTCAGGTGAATATTGCAGCCGTAGCGGGCAGCATCAGGTACCAGGATTTCCCGCTGCGGCTCCGGCACGGGGTGCCAGACTCCGCCTTTCCATTCATGCCACCTGAACACGCCGGCGCTTGGCTTTCCACGGAGCGCTGGTCGAGTCGCGCCGGTGCTCGGGCCGCCCTCAAGACATCAGGACTGAGATAGACAATCATGGATATGAGGAGCCGGCGAAACCGAAGGATGTCAAATAATGACCCCGTGGAGACATTTTTCACGGGGTCGCTCGTAGCTCACCTCCGAATATACGTTGGCCATTGGTTGCCAAATTCGATGAAGCCGGTTGCCGGGTCCACCCGTATTACGAAGCTGCTAGCCAAAGGTGGTTGTGGGCAACCGCAAATACATCGTGGTCAAAGCCGAAATGCGGTGATACCGACCCCTGCCTCTTCTGTTCTGGAGATTTGACTAGTGCGATACTTGGCTGCGTTAATCCCGTTGATAATGCCGACCGTCCTTGCCACATCTGCGACCGCGAGCGACGACATGAAGTTCTTCGTAACGACGCCCGTTCTCCAGAAGATGAAGTTCGATGGGATCGAGGGCCGCGCAGAATTCACGATCCTGCCGCCCGATGTCCAACGACCGCTGACACAACACCAAGAAGAATTGATTGCCAAGTACCGACTGCTAAACGATGGTTGCCAAGGTGCCTACCCCGGTCCTGAAACGGACAAGGTTTGCGAGCAAAGGGATAAGGTGAACCTTAGCAAATTCGGCATCTGCTTCGGAATGAAAGAGCAAACTTTGGCTGACTCGCAGTGGCATGCCTGCAGGGTCTCTTCATACGGATACGAAATCGGTTCTGAAAGTTTCAGAGTTACATGCCGACCAGGCGAAAGCATTACGGTCTCACTTGGTATCTTCGCCTTGGAAGACCTTACCGCGGTGGCGAAAGGGCACGGTGTGGTGAAGCTCAGAAAGAGTGAACTGAGCTCAACCTATTCAGTCATCAAGGTCCCCATGGATGACGGAGATCGAGCGTCGATCAATTACGATTTCGATGCCACGGGTGCGAACCTTCTTCGCGATCTTTACGACGGGAGAAGCGCGAAATTTCCGATCGGCTCCGGCTCTATATCCGTTTCGATTGGGAGCGGCAACGATGCGCTGCGCGATGAAATCGCCCATGCGTACTCGGTCTGCAAATAGGCCATAGTCACGAACGGATAGTTGCATCCGTGCCGACCGTCTCGGTGTTCTTCTCAACGCAGGCAAACAAAAACCCGATGTAGGGCGGCAGCTTTTTCGTCCTATGACGGTCACCATATCATTTTTAGAAGGACGAGGACGGTTCAGCTCTCCTTACACCAGTTGCCGTCGTGGTCGATCTGCACGTTCCTCACGCATGCTCTACCTTCTCCGAAATGTACGTGTTGGGCACCTCCGTAAGGCGGCGGAGGGCGTTCCTCTCAACGCAGAATGTCATAGACACCCACCTACCATGCCTTCATTTCGGTGGTTTTCCGTTCGTCTTAAACCGGGCGTGGTACGCCATTCCACCAGTCTTAGCTTTGCAATCGATCGTCATTTTTCCCTTGAACGGATTTCCATAACGGCATCTCCCAACAGCGGAAATTTTTGAGGATTTGGTTCCACCACCAACATTTAGGATGATCGAATCTATCCCAGTTTCATCCTCGTCTTCTGAGATGTTGGGAAGGTCGAGTCCGCTAAATGTAAGCGCTACTCCTCCATTCGTGACGAAGTGGAAGCCCACTCGGCCGTCATCGTAAGAGGTGCTTACCGCCTTCGAACTACAAATATTTGAAAAATCATGTTCCCCAATTTGGAGTTTTTGGCACCTCCCCTCAATAACGAACATTCCATTTTCTGCCATCGCGATCGCAGGAATAGTGAGAAGGATTGCAGCAGTCATAGTTCCAAGTCGTTTCATTCCAATTCTCTTTTCCCGTCCGCGCCAGGCATTCAATGCAACCTTCGCTGTCACACCCATAGCGCCATATTCGCGAAGTTGCCAAGCCCTCAGATTTACGTCGCCGTCGATATGCCCAATTCGCCAGCACCTACTTGCTGCTGGACAAAGCTCGCGCCCTCGCGCTCCATATGGGCTGCGTAAGCCATAAAATAGCTTTGGGTTCCTTCCTTGCAGAACAGTCTCCTTCGCGTCGCGTCGGGAACCCCGCCACGATCCATCGGAAGGAATGCATCTTGTCGGGATCGTTCTCCCACAGGGGCTTTTCGGTCTTCCCGGCGTCAAGTGAGTCCATTGCGGACTGTAGAGCGTTCCGCGCCCGCGCGTCGCGGGTTTGAACTGTGCCGCGCAACCATCCCCTGAGAGCGGCAAAGACGAATATCGCGGCAGGCCGAAACGTTACTCCAGTTATTGGTAAATTCGGCGACGAGAAGGGCAAGTTGTCACCGTGACGGATTGGGCCACGAGGCGTGGTTTCCGGTATGCTCCGTCCAACAGCGAAGACCAACCAGCCAAGTGACCACAAAACTTTCTAGGGATAGGATGGAACAGTCAGGTTTCTTGTAGACTTCTCCCGCACCCGAGGGGCAGGTGAAGTTTGCATATGTGGCCAGGGGAATGCTTCCCTTGCCGTTTTGGCTAATCGGGCGACATCACTGGATTTGTTCCAGCGACTCACGTCCAGGCGGAGTCGCCATTGCGCGGCAGTAAGGCAAGTGAAATGGTAGGAAGCGTCAACAAGGTGATTTTGATCGGAAACCTCGGGGCGGACCCGGAAATCCGGCATACGCAGGACGGCCGACCGATCGCCAACCTGAACATAGCGACGTCGGAAAGCTGGCGCGACCGCAATTCTGGCGAGCGCAAGGAAAAGACCGAATGGCACCGCGTAGTAATCTTCAACGAAGGTCTCTGCAAGGTCGCCGAGCAGTATCTGAAGAAGGGCGCGACGGTCTATGTCGAAGGACAGTTGCAAACCCGGAAATGGCAGGACAAGGACGGTCACGACCGTTACTCGACAGAAATCGTCCTGCAGGGCTTCAACTCGACGCTGACCATGCTGGGCGGTCGTGGTGACACGGGTTCGGGCATCGACGAATCCGACTACACCAACGATTCCAGAACGTCCTGGACCGGCGCAGGGGGGGCGAGCAGCGGAAGCTTCCAGATTGACGACGACATTCCATTTTAGCATCCAACAGTCTACGTTCTAGACAAGGACGCCGTCGCGGAGGGGTGTTATGTTATCTCGGCTGGCAGGTTTGGCTCAATCTATCGAATGCACTTCGGCGAAATGCGGCGTGCCACGCGAGAGGTCAAGGACCAGAGCAACGACACGCTCTGTATGGATCGGGAGCACGGAACGGCGGGCTGGCTCGACGAGGATATGGCATTCCACCTATTCGATGCAGTTGTTGAGCCAGCATCCTGCAAAGGGCTAGACTAATATCCATTTCGACCTCTATCGACTGCTCGCAAATCTCAGCCAACGCCGAGGATGTTCCACGGCGGTTGGATTTTGGCGATCAAGCCAGCCTCGAGGCCCGCGGCCGTGTTGACTGGTAATCCTCCCCAGCTTTGCGCATCGGGCAGGGCGATCAGCACCTTGACTCGTTTTCCGCTGGAGAGAGCTTCCATGATCAGCGCCTTGACTCTCGCGTTCGTTCTCTGTCGTTCATGGCCCCGCCGGTAGGCGTCGAGCCGAGCCCGGAGGCCACGCTGAGTCAGGCCCACATACTTCACAAAATCATCCACGACAAAGGCGTAAACACCCCCGTCAGTGGGCGCTCGAGCATCGAGGACGAAACCGTCGTCGCCAGGCTGCCACTCTCCCAGGAATAGGAATCCGCCCCGCAGGAGGACTTCCCACGATGTTGGTTCTATTGTCGGCAGGTTCTCCTCTTCCTCCAACGAGACCGTTACCGGCTCACGCTCCAACTGGACCTCGCGTGTCATGCCAGCGGTGATGCCTGCCTTTGTTAGGACGCTGCGCACATGCTGGTATCTGATCTTGAGGAGGCCGCTGATTTCAGTCCGGAGATACCCAGCTTTGGCAAGCGCTCGAATCTTGTCGGATTTGGTCTCAAGTCCTGCGACGACTTCTTCGAAGGACGGTCTATCGGCCATCGTTGCGTGCCCTGTCGGTTATGGAGGTCCATTCGTGGTTTTTGACCAGTGTGCTTTGGTACATCGAGATGCCACTGCAACCCTCGATCGATTTCAACGTCCGCTTGACGGACGCGACCAAAGACTCGGGCATCCAAGGGCTGAGAACAACGTCGGCTATGCAGCCATCCGGCAGAGGAAAGTCTTTGGCTTTGGTTCCTTCGGTGGCATGCTCGTAGAGCACTCTGTATTCCCGCTCCGAGCGACCCGGCCATCGCTTTAGGAACGGAAGTTCGTAGACCGTCGGCGGGTGGCCATTGAGATGCTTGATCTCTCTATAGTCGACTTCACCGTGCCTGACTCCAGGCACGCCCTCGAACGACGCTATCAAGAGGTCCTTTCGCAGGACGACGCAGACGCCATCGCCGGCGGGTGAGAACACGCGCCAGTGACCGTAGGTATCCGCGTCATTCGCAAGGCAGATGGCCACCAGGGTCTGAAGGTTCCTTTTGTCTTTATAGACCTCCATGAAATGGCGGTCGTTGCCGTCGTCCCATTTCTCTGGGCTCAGCAGCGTGATCTGTTTCGTTTGAAGCATGTGAATCGCTGCCCCGAGGTTCGTGTATCTGCGATAGGTCTTTCCGCTACTGGTCATGCCCGCCCCCTAATCCTAAATTGGTCTATAAATCCTCTCGTGCTGGATTTGCCATAGCCCGAAATGGGCGACCAAACGGAGCACCGCAGCTGGACGATGTCGCGGTAAAGTCGAAGGAGATGCGGCACGAGCGCGCGAAATCGATGACCGGAGCAACTACACGCTTTACCTAGATTGGCAGCATGGCACGGCCGGATGGCTCGACGATCCAGGTTTTCCTCTTTCGCCCGAATCCAAAGCTTGGGATTGCGGGTGCCCGACTCGACTACTACAGGCGTAGTTTCAACGTACTCGAACTTGTCCGGAGATATTGCTCGACCGAGAAAGTAGTTCACAATAAAGGTTCGAGCCTCCTTGACCGTGATAGGGTTACCCCTCTTATTCATATCAGCAAAGTCGCGTCCCTTTTCGAGTACGCCACACTTCTGGCACCACTCACGGAGGTCCGTCCCCTCAATCGTGGCAAACATGCGATCAAGGAGGTCGGTCGGAACCGAGATGTTGGTGTTTGAGATTACCTGAACATCAAGGCGTTGTTCTTTGTTCAGGTTGAAGTAAACCTTCAAGCCGTTAAAAACATTTACGCCAGCCGAAACACCACCAGCAATCGCTTCAAACCGGTGTTGGCCACCGATGACCTCCAAGCTCCGCGTTTTCCCGGGCGAATACTCACAAACGATGTTGCTAAACTTGCGACCGAGAAGGGCATCCTGTTGCATCCGTTCAAAGGCGGCATGGCTATATACACCGTCACGATTGGTACGATATTCGGGAGCCTCGTCTGGGTCCAAGGGGACATCGGTCGTTCCCTTCGTGATAATCTGGTCCGCCTTGAACATGGCACTCGGTAAACGCCGCGCCTGTAAGGTCGTCTTTCAAGAGAATCATAGCGGCGCGCTCAAGGGGGTTGAATCCCGCGCAGAATGCTTCTGCGGCCTCTTCAAGTTCCGTAGTATCCAGGTTCTCTTCGAACCCGGAAAAAAGAACGTTATCTATACTGCTCATGCAGACATCCAACCCAAGATAGAATTCTGTTCATGCTGGATAGCGCAAAAACAGGGAACAACAAAGCAGGTTTCGCGGAGAACATTGATTGGGCGCACAAGTGAAACTCCTCTCTGCTGAACGGCGTAGCGCGAACATGGCGCGCATCCGTTCCACGAACACCAAACCCGAAATGATCGTTCGAAGACTGGTGCATTCACTGGGATATCGATATCGGCTGCACCGAAAGGACCTTCCGGGCAAGCCCGATATCGCCTTCGGTCCTCGGCGGAAGATCATCGAAGTCAGGGGATGCTATTGGCACGCCCACGTTCGCTACGACCCAGCATGCTGGGAAGCCCGTTCGGAGTCAAAATCGAACCGGGCATACTGGGGGCCGAAAATGGACCGCAACGTCGAGCGAGACCGGAAGAACCTAGCCCTGCTCGAGGCGGCCGGTTGGCGGGTCCTCGTCATCTGGGAATGCCAGCTCCGGGATATGGAAGCGGTCCGCATCCAAATAGGCGACTTCCTCGGCGAAAAGTAATCCTGTGGGTTCTTGCTCCGTTCACCCGGTTAAGTTTGGCGAAACCTTGTACGGATAGCTTGATGGATGAACCGTTGCGCCGAGTCGGTAGGCGTGCTATGGCGGGTACGTTCTTCTTTTGTTCCTGTATGTTCATGTATGGAGGCCCCCCAATGTCCCTTACCTCGCTCGAAATGTGCGCCGGGGCCGGTGGACAAGCGCGCGGCCTGGAGCTGGCAGGTTTCGACCACTCCGGCGTCGTCGAGATTGACCGCGATTGTTGTGAGACGCTTCGCCTGAATCGCAAGCAGTGGACCGTTCACGAAGAAGACCTGTCGTTATTTGACGGCACAGGATACAAGGGAATCGACCTTCTTGCGGGCGGCCTGCCATGCCCTCCGTTCTCCGTCGCCGGCAAGCAACTCGGTGACAAGGATGAACGCAACTTGTTTCCTGCCGCGATCCGTCTCGTCGACGAGACGCGCCCCAAAGCCGTGATGATCGAAAATGTTCGTGGTTTCCTCAGTGCCGTCTTCGAGGACTACCGTGGTTTCATCAAGGGCGAATTGAAGAAGCTCGGTTATGACGCCCACTGGCGTCTATTCAACGCTTCGGACTACGGCGTGCCGCAGCTTCGGCCGCGCGTTCTGATCGTGGCGCTGCGCGATGACATCAAGGACAATTTCGAGTGGCCGTCCCCGTCGCCGTTCGACGCGCCGACCGTCGGCGAGACGCTGGTTGACCTCATGGCCGCAAACGGCTGGAAGGGCGCGAAGGCTTGGGCTAAACGCGCCAATGACGTCGCGCCGACGCTGGTCGGCGGCTCGAAGAAGCACGGTGGTCCTGACCTCGGCCCGACACGCGCACGCACGGCATGGGCGACGCTCGGCGTTAACGGCAAGTCGATCGCCGAGGAAGCACCCGAACGCGACTTCGTCGGCATGCCCCGGCTGACGGTTCGGATGGCCGCACGCATTCAGGGCTTCGACGACCAGTGGCAGTTCACCGGGAAGAAAACCGCCGCCTACCGCCAGGTCGGCAACGCGTTTCCGCCTCCTGTTGCCAAGGCCGTGGCCTCAAAAATCCGGGAAGCCATTGAGACACGCGCGAGTCGTCCCGTTTCGGCACTCGCAGGTTGATATCTTAACGATCCGCTAACCATGTCCGGCGATCATCGCCGGCATGTCGCAGGTTCCACTCGATTCGTTACATCAGGATTATTTGCTCGTCTCCAGACTGGTAGCCGCGCTCCTTCGGCATGCCGGCGGCTTCGACAAATTCGCGGTGGAAGTCCCCGTTCTGCTGCGTCAGGCCTTCGACGAAGTCATCGACGCTCCGAGAACGAGCCGTTTCACACTCGGCGAAACCGAGAAGACCGAAAAGACCTACGTCGGCACCAAAGTCGAAATCCTGATCAGGAACTACCTCGGTGTCCCAAAAGGCGCGACCCTAGACATGCTGGTCGACGGCACCGAGATCGACATCAAAAACACAACCGGACGCGACTGGATGCTTCCGAGAGAGGTAATCGGTAGGCCGGCACTCCTCGTTAGGTCATCGGAGAAAACCGCGCTATGCGACGTTGGTGTCGTGATCTGTCGGCCTGAGTATTTGCGCCTGAGTACAAACCAGGATGGCAAGGGCCAGCTTTTGGCGGCGCAGCACGTGAACATCTGGTGGATACTCCGTCAGCATCCGTATCCGCCGAATTTCTGGGAAGTCTTATCAGTCGTGGATCGCAACGAGATCATGTCCGCAAGAGGCGGTACCAACCGCATTGCGGCATTGTTCGAAAAGGTCCAAGGGAAACCGATCTCGCGACAGCAGGTCAGCGCCCTGGCTCAGCAGCACGACTACATGAAACGCATCCGACGGAATGGCGGAGCGAGAGACATCCTCGCGCCGAAGGGCATTGCCTTGCTTTGGGGGCAACGCGACCGGGCTTTGATCGACCAACTTGGCCTCGGCCTTGTCACAGCCGATGAGTTTGTATCATTCACGCCAAAGACGGCGGCAGACATTGCTCTCCTTCGCGATGCCCGGCACATCGATTGACAGGCACGGAGGCACGCTACGAGATGGCATGCCAGACTGCGGCAGCCAGCAATGTGGCAACCATGGTTGCCAATCCTAACTCCATATAGGTCTGCCGATACAGTCGCTTCGACTCCCGGTACTCCCGCATGCGCTGCTCATTAGTCGCCCCGACGAGTTCCTTGTCGCGCTTTCATAACCGGGGGTGGGTGATGGAGATCAATCCACCATTCGACAATCCGGGGACGCTTGAATTTCACGGTGTGCTTCCTACGCTTCGATTTCTTTGCCCGTTAACGGATCGATCGCCAAAAGCAAAGAGGTCGACTTGCCGGAGCCCGGCGTGCCCGGCATAGATGACGACGAATATGCAACGGAGGCGCGACATGGCGAACATCGGAAACCCGGCATACAGCGCGGCCATGGGAAATGCCGGCGGGATGATGGTCCTCGCCGCCGCGGGTGTCGGCCTTGCCTCTGCCATCGGGGACGGACTTGCCGCTGCACGGGAGGCTCGCTATCAGGCCCGCTATGACGACGCTTTGACGACCGCGATCAACCATGCTGGCGAGATGGAAGCCATGGCGCGCGCCGCTATGGAAATGCTCGCCGAACTCGAAGCCGAGAACCAGTCGCTCCGCGCCGCATGCCAGCAGCGCCAAGCTTACATTGACCGCATGAAGGGGCGTGCGTAATGCCTGAGCTGAGCGAGGAGCAGTGGCAACGCATCCGCCGACATTTTGGCGATCTGGTCTACGAACATCCAGAACTGCATACGGTAATGCTCGAGTTGCTCGACGCAAAAGACCTCGATACGGCGCTGGATAAAGCCAAAGGAGATGCGCGCCAATTTCGCCAAGGGTCTCGCCGTCCGCCTCGGCTTGTCCGAACGGGATCACGACGAAAGCGTTGCGGTCGAGGAGACGATCGCAAAGGCCAAGGCTATCCTCGACCGCGCTCCAGACGTCCCGCCTGATCCAGGCGATGAACTGAAATGAAAGAAGCCCGCCGAGATGGCGAGCTTCTGGTTATCGGGGCATCTGAAACTGAAGTCCGGCCTTTTCGGCTCTCGCTCGCACTCGCCAGAGCATCCGCTCCTGAACGGTCTTTGGCTCCGTCCGTTCTGGGACTACCGCCTTGATAGGTTGCCCGGGTGTGAACGCTCGGACTCCGAAGACTCCGTGCGGCTTTCCGTCCACGAACTTGCGGATCGCGGAGAGACCAGCTCGACCGAGCGCGTCGAGTTCAAGGTCGCTCATGTCGAGCAACGCTGTCCTTAGGTCCTCTTTTACCGGACCGAGGTCGAACGTCGCGCGACCGGCCGGAGTGGTTCGCGTATAGCTAAGAACGGTATCAACGCCGTCGCGGTCAAGCGTATGTACGGCAGCACGGCGCGCTCGCGCCTCGTCGAATTCCTCGAGTAGCTGCGTCGAACTGACGTCCGGCTTGTATCCCGGGGTTGGCATCGCTCGACCACCGTTTCCAACGATCACCGAAAAAGGCCAGCGCAACAATTGCTCACACCAATTCACGACGCCCAATGTATTCTTCCAAAGCCCGCTCAAAGCCGACATCAAAGCTCTACCGATTGCTCTCAGCATGGATTTTCCCCCCCTTAGTGTTTCATGGCAATCATCTTCGCGCACCTCGCAAGGAGCAAACATGGTCGCGCAAGGAATAGTCGAACCACTACCATCAAGGAGCGGTGAAAACGCATGGTGTCGCTCGTCATCTGCCTTTTAAATGACGCGTTCAACCGGCCTTAAAACGGAAAAAGCCGAGGGGAACCTAGATTGAATAAACGCATGGGTGTCGCACAATTGGAACATACGGCGGCACGCGATGTAAACATCCATACCGATCGGTGCCACTTCAGAGCAGGACGCATTGCCGCTCGGTAGGTGTCCCCCAGCCGTCCCGCGACATCCAGTGACGGAAAGGTGGAAAGCAACCCGCGCGGGATATTCCTGCTAAGATGGGACAATCGAGTACGTGAGCAGAAACGGATGTCGCAGTGTTTCCCCGGGCTGTGATCAACTCCTCAAGACGGGCAAAGCCGTTTCAGCCGATATCATGGCTGACGGCAAGGCATACACGTTTGGGCTGAAAGCAAGGGATGCCGCGGCATTGGCGATTTCATCGCTGACAACCTGGGCGACCGATAGCTGCGGAAAACGAAAACTCGAAATCCGCCGGCGACGTCGGGGGAGGGGAGAAGGTCACCAGAAGGCCGATAGGCGAGGGCGGCGCATCGAAATCGTTCCCCCTTGGAATGGACCTGCAGGCTTGCCCGGATATTTCCGACTACCGCCCAAGTGGACAGATCACCAATTGGCGCGACTTGATGGCCGCCGCTGTTGTAGTGCGATCCATGCTGGGTGTCAGCCCGTCAGCCTAAGAGCCGGGCTGCGCGGCGATGGGACCCGAAAATGTCGCAACCGTGATTGCCTGCATCCTCGAGCGAGGCGGTCACATCAAGTCGGCGGGCGGCTAGCTTCGCGACCTGACAAGGCGAACCGCGGCCGGGGAATTGGCGATCGGACCGATGCTGATGTCACTGCTTCACGCAAACAGTCCCATTGGACGGAAGGTCGGTTGATGAGAGACCATCGGCGAGGTGGCCAACGGATTACTATTGTGTAATCTGTTGCCATCTTAGGGAGTGATCATGGCAACAAACAACTCGGGAACGCTCGCCCTTCTTATCGATGGCGATAATGCTTCGCCAAAGATAATTGTCGGTCTGATGGCGGA
Organism: Pararhizobium capsulatum DSM 1112; assembly: GCF_030814475.1. Taxonomy (NCBI): domain Bacteria; kingdom Pseudomonadati; phylum Pseudomonadota; class Alphaproteobacteria; order Hyphomicrobiales; family Rhizobiaceae; genus Pararhizobium; species Pararhizobium capsulatum. The sequence goes on from NZ_JAUSVF010000001.1 coordinate 1,162,181, forward strand.
AATTGCCGACTATGGGACGGCCAGCGTTAAACGCATTTACGGCGACTGGACAGGTCCCAACTTGAAGGGCTGGAAGGAATGCCTGCTCGAGCATTCGATTCAGCCAATCCAACAGTTCGCCTATACAAGCGGAAAGAATGCGACCGATGGTGCAATGATCATCGACGCTATGGACCTGCTCTACACGGGACGCTTTTCGGGTTTCTGCATTGTCTCCAGCGATAGTGATTTTGCACGTCTCGCCGCCCGCATCCGTGAACAGGCGGTCACCGTCTACGGGTTCGGTGAACGCAAGACACCTCGGCCATTCATTACCGCTTGCGACAAATTCGTATATTTCGACGTGCTGAGTGGACAGGCCGAAGAAGTTGATGAAGCCGTGGCTCCGGTTCCTCAGAAGCCCGCTGAGGCGAAACCTGCAGCCGCAACAGTTCCACCCAAGAAAGTGGGTTTGAACAAGGCAGCTCGGAACATGCTGATTAAGGCGGTTATAGCAACCGCCGACGAAGACGGGCGAGCCAACCTAGCGCGGGTGGGCGACCATTTGGCAAAGCAAGCTCCCGACTTCGACGCACGTAACTACGGTTTCCCCAGGTTAAGTGACCTCGTCAAAGCGTCCGGTCTCGTCACTGTCGAACGCGCAGCAGACAATCATAAAATAATCATGGTTCGCCTAAAGGAAGCCCCCAAAGCGAGCGAATGATAGGGCTGTCCTCGTCGCCATTTGCGCTAACTGTTTCGCGTTCGAAAGGGTCGATCCGAAGCAAACGCGAGGATCGGCGGCGCAGCTGGCGGCTACCTCCGCTATTTGAAACGACCCATTTCGCGCTAAAATCCTGTCTTACGAAGGCAGGGCTAAGCCAAAAGGAGGGCTCCCCTGATTGTCTTAGAGCGTGCGCAGACGACGGAACTAGGTCCGCCAGCTTTTCAATGGTCCTCTGGCATCAGCGGTCGGACACGTCCACAATCCGAGCCCTGTGGCCGAACGCGAGCCGACAAGATGGGAGCGGGTAGACCGTTCACTCGGTAAGGCGAAAGCACAGTTTCTTGCCACGTGTGCCATCGACGAATCCCGGCTTACTATTTGTCTCAACCTAAGACTGACACGTAATTTCGCCAATACACTCCTGGGTAAGGCGTCTCCTTTTCCCGCTTTATCTACAGCGCAGTTCTGCGAAGACTTCGGAAATGCTGGGCTCTTGAGGTTTTTGTTGAAGCTAAGCGCCTCTCGGTTCCCATCGCTCCTATGCTCGTTTGACGGCCTGGGTGCCGATAACATTCCTTATTGGAAGCTAGGAAACGGCCTCTTCAGCAGTGCGCCGACGATGGATAATCTGCTCCATCAGGCGCGGTTGAGGCTCGTTGCCGAACCGATTTTCGATAAAGCGGGCTTGGCTTTCGTCGGCCGCGAAGACGAAGCGCACCGCGCCCTCGACCACCTGTCGATTGCATTCCTTGACGAGGCCCGTTTGATCGGCCCGCAGGAGATCGCGCAGAAAGCGCGTGTCGTGCGAGGCGATAAAAAGCAGCCGTGGACCAATCGGCAAGGCGATGTGGCCGCGCTCGCTTATAAGTCCGTTGGTGCGGATAACAGGACGATCCGACGTGAGAAGCAACGGAGCGGAGGCGGCCGTTTCCAGAATCCGCCATTCCATTTGGTTTATGTTCGTCCCTACGCTGTCATGCTCAAGGAGCGTGTTCAACGTCTTGAACATATACGACTCTTTGACTGCGATCGATTGCCCGACGAGATATTCCGAGAACGTCGCGGGATCGCCAGGCTTTCGCGATTTCAGATAGTCGCTTTCGGCCTTGGCGCTGTGCGCCCGAAATCATCATGCCACCAGTCCCGAAACGTTTCTATGTACTCTGGACATCGCAGCAGGAGCGACAGCACGAACCGCGTCCATGCCGTGCGGCTCTTTGCCGTCCAAGGCGCGTTGTGGCCGTGCCGATAGAGCATTTCGAGGGCATCCGCTGCCATCGTGTCCACAGGCTTGAAATAGTGTTCCTCGAACTGTTGAGCATGGGCCGGATTATGCCCCCTCATTTCGTACAGGCGTTCTTGAAAGCCTGTAGCTTCGGGCGCTTTCCCCTTGGAAACGACCCTGCCGCCGTAGACCTTGGCAAACTCCGTTACCTTGCCCGAGACGGCCCAACGGCTCAGGTAGAACGCTGGTATGTAATGATGCTTGATCGGCGGATTGTCTGATTTCATGGCACCGATATAGCAGAACGGAAATGCCTAAAACTAGATCACCGAAAATCCTAGATATCGGGGCCGTCATCGTCGCCAGAGACGGAAAGGCCCCCCTCAATGCGCCGCCTCTATAAAAGCCGCCCGAGCGTCTTCGGCCGTGTCGTCTTCGCTACCGCGTAAGACGGCCTCGCAGACCATCAGGGCGGTAAGATAAGCCTCGCCGCCATGTTAATTTTCCACCCCCCGCGACAAGCCCGCGACGGTAGCTGTCTCGGTCCGTGCACACGGCACGGTTTGGATCGCGTCGATTATAATCTCAAGGATTGTGTGAGCATCGCGGCTTTGGGACCGAGCGGGAGGCGAGGGCGTATGCAGCGGACCGCGCAAGATTTTTGCGGTCATAGTCATGGGTTCCTAAACGATTGAAGGATACGGGCCGGCGGAAAACCGGCCGCTATGAGCCGCGATGACGCCGGCAACGTTTAAGGCCCGACGCGACTGGTGGCATTTTATTAATATTGTTGGCAAAGACTTTGGTCGTGGGCGGAGCACGCGGAGATTTCGTGCGTTCCGTATGTCCACAACCCCGGAGTCGGATCATATTTTTGTATGAGCATACGGTTCTGGTCGTCGAGGACGACCCGCTTATTCGTCTCACGCTGTCCGAGTGCTTGCAGGATGAAGGATATGCAGTCGTCGAGGCAGGTAACGTTCTGGAAGCTATCGCGGTCCTTGGCAAGCACGACAGGATCGACGCCATGGTGACAGATATCGACATGCCCGGGAGCCTAAATGGTCTCGACCTTGCCCGCCTCGTAAGGGGGTGCGACAGCAAAACTGTCATCATCGTCGCCTCGGGCGGCCAGGTCGTTGGCCCTGACGAACTTCCTGATGGCGGTTGCTTCCTGGCCAAGCCATACCGGATGGCCGACCTGTTCTCGATTCTCCTCCACGGGATTTCGAGGCCCCCACGTGGCCACCTAGAAGACACCTGCACGGAAAACCTAAAGCCCGCGCCGCTGGCACGTCGGAGCACTTAGCGGGTATCCGATATCGCCCACCCGATGTGCAAGCTAGGGGGACGATGTCGACGCTATCCGACTTCAGGCCATTGCCCTGCAACCATTCCTCGTTGGTCTTCGAGCGGTAGGCGCTGTCAGCCCAGACCGTTGATGCCGTGTTGTCCTTGGTCACAACGTTTCTGAGCTGGGCTCGGTCATGAGCAGACGCACTCGTGACCGTCCATCCGCGGATGAAGCCGTGCGCCCGGTCGGTGCCCGCATGGTTCTTGTAGCCGAACATCGGAATCGCGATGTCGTGCTGTCGGGTCGCTGTTGATGTCGGCGTTTCTGTCGGTTGCTTCGCCTTGGAATACTTCACCGTCCAACGCGCGTCGCGATCCTTCTGCGCAAGCTTGGCGGGCTTGTCCTTCCAGGCTTCAGGGGTCTCGCCTGCCTTGATGGCTGCCTTCTAATCCTGGCTGTTGTGCTGCTTTGGTGCCTGGATGATCGTGGCATCGACGATCTCGACGCCGAGTTCCTAAGACATCCTCCGACTTTCCTTCTCTCTCGAAATGGAGCATAAGAATTCGACTGAAGGCGGTGTCTCCCACCGGTGTCCTGGACACCGCAACCGAGCAAAGGAAATACTGAATTGACTGGAAAGTTTTATGTTATCGCGCTGGCCGGTGCCCTCCTCGTACAGCCCGCATTGTCTGCCCCCATCACCGCCGATCATCGGGACTATGCTTGCCGCGAAGCCATGCAGACGACCCTCAAGCCCGCCGCGCCGAAGGCGCTCCGTGCGAATGTGCTGAAGGCTTGCAAGGCAGCGTTGGCTGACTTCCGCAATGCTCCGGAGGCGGCATGTGACCGGCAAACAATGAAGTTCCCCGCAAGCCAACGGCTGGCTATCGCCTACACCTGCATGACGGCGATGCAGTTTCGCTGACCAACAAGACAATCAAGATGACCGACGCCGCCATCCGTGCGTTGCCCCCGGCTGCGGAAGGGCAGCGCTGCTCATTCCGCGACACCATTGTGCTCGGGTTGTTGGTGCGTGTCACGGCAAATGGTGCCAAGTCCTTCCTGCTCTCTGGGGCGATGCCAAGGAGCCGTGGTTTTGCCCCGACCCAACGCGATGCCGCCGAGGCCAACTGGGCTATCCAAGGATCAACAGGTTCAAGCCGTCCGCGCCGCAAGCGTCCCCGCCGATATCCGCGACGAAAGCCTGATCGAAAGGGATAGCCCACCGACCACGACGGCGCTTGCCGATATGGGCCGCAAGCCTCAGCTCGCCCGCCTTGCTTGAACTTTCGCCGCACCCCCCGAGATGGGCTCAGGCTCAAGCATTCCTCAAGCGGGGCTGAGCCGGGCTTGCATGATCGGAGCAATGACGAATACGGACGTCGAGATAACGGGTGTCGCGCCGGAACCGTTCGAACGTGTCACGTCTCACCACGGCGACCCGGGCTCCGGAACCCTCGATATCGGACCCTCGACCGATTAAGAGAATGGCTTCCGGGTAACGAGTTGGGGCTGTTTGTCAATCGGCCCGGAGCTTCGACAAAGCGATCCATAGTGACGTACAACTCTGGAAAAGGTGAGCCTGCACACTCCTGGTGGTAGCGTGTTCCCGGCGCTTCTAATCGCCCGCGCGATCAAGGCCGCGGGCCTCAGTACGGCGGTACCAACGCGGGACGAGTACCACTCGGCGTGTTAAATAATCTCCCTGGCGGGCCAACCGCGGATTGCGGACGTAAAGCTGGGCGTTCACCAGGTGTCAGGTGTCAACGATCCTTCTCTGACTCAATCAGCCAACGGGCCTCTAGATATTTGTCAGCGAGTAGAAAAATGACGTATGGCGTCACACACTTGCGCTGTCTGGAATCATTTTCCGTCCATCCCTCCGTTGGCTGTTTGCTGACCTCGTATGCCATTGCGGTTGGTACGAACTTCGATATTCTTCTTCGGTGTGAAGAACGATCGGGGAAGTGTGTTGCGTTTCTATCCTGCCTTTCTGGTTGTCCTTATGGGCATTGCGTCCATGTCATCTGCGAGGGCCGCCGTTTCCATTCAAAGACTGCCGATCGATGGCGGTGGTTCGGTGCTCGTCGTCAGGGGCGAATTCGAATTCACAGACGACCCGGCCGCGTTAGCCAACGAGGCAAAGGCGTCCGGTGCGCGCGTCGTCACGTTCGATAGCAACGGCGGAAACATCCACGCCGCTATGGCGTTCGGCCGAGCTATCCGATCCCTTGGACTGGAGACAATCCAAATTCGATCGGCGCAATGCGCATCTGCGTGTGCTCTCGCATTCGTGGGCGGTGTTACGCGGACAGCGGAGCCAGGCTCTATCGGCGTGCATCAATCTTCCTTTTCTGGTGATGCCCAGATTGACGGGCAATCGGCGGTCGCGGCCGTTCAGGCTATGACAGCGGACATTATGACCTATCTCGTCGAGATGGGCGTGGACCCAAAGCTCCTTCAGTTGAGCCTTTCGGTCGAGAGCTCGGATATGAGGTATCTGACGTCGAGCGAAATGACACAGTTCAGTGTCACTTCGTCTTCGTCGGTGGAGCACCAACAGACACCTGCAACTACCTCAGAAGTCATTCCCGCCGCCATCGAACCGAGCGGGGAGGCGGCGGTGATCGCACCGACAGCCCGAGACCAGGCGCTCGAGTTCGTGACCCGTTACCATGAGGCTTGGTCATGGCCGAACACCCGGGCTCTTGCCTTCATGAATAGTGCCTATGCTGACGCCGTTGTTTTTTATGGCAACGCCGTATCCCGGGCCGATGTTCTTCGAGAGAAAACAGTTTTCGCAGAAAGATGGCCTCAACGCGCCTACAGCGTAAAACATGGGACCGAGCAAGCGGTCTGCGGTTCGACATGCACGGTCAGCGCTATCGTGGAATGGTACACACATAGCCCACAGCGTGCGAAGACGTCTTCCGGAGCGGCCGAATTCACCCTGACGTGGAACCCCGCGACGGGAAAGATTGAATCCGAAACAGGCAAGGTGTTGCAGACGGACAAGAAGGCACGAGAACCGCTACGGATCATCTCGCAGTGGGAGAGACAGAACGGCGATTGCCGGGGAGGTCCTGGCAATTCTGCCGAGACCCTGCGGGCTTGTGATCGAAGGGATGCGGTCGGAGCTAAGCTTGACGCTGTGGGTTGGTGCTACGGCAGAGAAGGGGAGTACGGATATCAGATGGAATGGCACGTTTGCGGTCAATGATTCTGGGGCGCTGGCGATGCAATCCCGCCTAAGCTCAGCTCGAATTCCCACACTTCGCCCGCGTTTTCTCCCGAGAGGACACGTTATTTGCACGCTCTGAAATGGCTTCCTGTAAACACCCGAACGCTTGCAATTGCTCTTGCTCTCGCCGTCCTTGCTGCAGGGACCTTTTGCTATTCTTGGATATCCGGAACCTCCCTTCACGGGGTTTATCTCAAATCGAGCCTGTCGTACGTCAGGCTAATCAAAGGATCGCCAGAGGGAATGGAAGGCGACGATCGGTGGTTCTATTACGGTGATGACGAAGTCACCGGCCGGCCCGCAGGCATCTACTTGGTCCAGTTCAAGGGAGGCAGGGTACGATACTTCGCCTATGCGGGTGATCTCGAAGAGATTCACGGTATATCGATTGGCACACCCATTGGGGTCGTTGAAGGCTTACTGGGAAAGCCTTCACGTGTCGACTACACGACCGACAAGCTCACACAGATGTATTCCTACAATGATCTGAACGCGATGTTCACCTTCTTCAATGGGCCGGTGGAAACACTTGGCGTCTTCGACCCGGGATCGGGACCGATGAAATTTGCCGATGAATAGGATTGAGGGGCCGTCGCGATCAACCGTTGTCGTCTGGGGTAGAACCTCCGAAATCCAGTTCGGCGGCAAATATGCCGTGAAGGCGTAGAGTACATTAACGTCGATTATTCCCTCAAGGGCTTGATCGGCCTAGAACAAATTGGCCTGTATTCGCCCCAGGCCTTCCCGGATACGACAATAAGTTATATACCGCGAGCGGGAGACGTCTGGGGGTGGGGGAGTATTGGCAGAGCATTCATTTTCGCCGCGCGATCTATTGGCGTCGCACCCTTGGTCGTCCGTCTTCTTCACGACGTACTCATTGAGCCTCTCGTTTCTTGAAGCGATCCCGCTGGCGGCCGTCAACAAGAGCTATCGCAATTTCACAGTTGTCACGGATGTTGCGGGATATCGCTCGTCGCTGGCCGATGTCGGCGCGGTCGGCATCGGTCGGGATTACGATCTGGTTGCCGTGAAGTGCGCGACAGGGGTCTTTCACCCGAAAATTGGATTATTCGCTGACAAGGACGGCGAGGTGAGAGCTACCGTAGGGTCAGGAAATCTTACCTTTGGCGGCTGGGGTTACAACAACGAGGTCTTGGAGGTTCTTCGGCCCGGGCGAGATTCCTCGTGTTTTTCAGGTCTCGCCGATCTGATCGAGGCAATTCAACGGGCGGCTCGGCCTAACGGGTTTCTCGAATGCCTACGAACACCCGACCTCCATAGCTACGCATCTTTGGCTCGCAAGGCGTCACTCGTAGCGGGTGCCGGGACGGGCCGCCTATTGCACACTATGGCGGGTCCGCTGACTTTGCAGATCGCGGCGCTTGTTGAGGAACTGGGCGGCGCTGAAGACATGACGGTGGTCTCGCCCTTCTTCTCGGCCCACAACGGTGTCGCAGCATTGGCCGAAGCTATAGGGTGTCAGAACGTCAGCGTAGCTGTTCCGCCGCGAGCGCCGTCGGTCTTCGACTTCACGGCGGCATCTGCGGTCGGGTTGAACGCCCGCCCCGTTTCGTGCGACGAATTCAACGATGGGCGATCCCTGCACTCGAAGGTATTTGATATCGGCTGCCGGCGCGGACGCCTGATCGTTAGCGGAAGTGCAAACGCGACGATCCAGGCGTTGGGGACGGCAAACGTCGAGGCTGTCGTCGCGCGCATCCATGACCGCGCGCCGTTGTTCGGTTGGACACTGGCCAGTGCGCAGCGGTGCGAAACTACGGGCGAGGAGGCCCCGCACGAAGAGGAGCGCGCCTCGCTTTCCGTAGACTACGACAGCGGTGCGATCCGGGGACGCGTCATGGGAAGCGGAAGTCACTCCGGAACCTGGACCGTCGCATTGGCTTGGGGCGCGCGCAGAGAAGCCGCGCCGGACGTACTTGTCGATGAAGATGGATATTTCGCGTTCAGGCCGCCTCCGGCGTTCGATCCGGCCCGGGTAGCTTCATCGGTTCAGGTGATCCTGTCTCGAGAGACGGCAGAGATACGCGGCTGGCTCATTCTTCGCGGCTTCATTGACGCGATGAACAGACGCGGTCCTATTGCGAGATCGATCAGAAGGATGATCGCGGGGCTGGAAACTCTCAACGACCTTACGGCGATCATGGACTATGTGTCGAAAGACCCACGAGCCTTTATCGAGGCAGCGGAGCGCACGGGCGGCGGCCGCGCTGACCGCGAACAGTCGCTCGGCCTGAATGTCAGCCGTGCGTTCGGGGGCGGCGACGCGTTGTTGTTATCCGAGGGGAACAACAAAGGATCGGGTGTTGTCAGCAGCGGCGACGAACTGATCGACGCCCTCGTACGCATGCTCGCGACGACGCTTCCCGCCGCGAATGACGATAGCGGGGATGATGCAGAAGAGGATGATATTTCTCCGTCGGCAGCGCCCGAGAAGCGCGGTTCAAGCACGGAACCGAACGGCGGCGGACCGCCCAAAAGGGTGAAGCCGAAGGTCATCGATCTGGCCTTCAATCGCCTTTTTGAAACACTTACGCAAGTTGCGCCGGGGCCAGCCCGCGTGCCTGGTCTCTTCCTGATCTTCGATATGATCGCTAAAATCGCCCCGCGTAGCTCTCTCGGCGACGAATTGGTCCCTCGATTGTTGATGAAATGGCTACACGCAGCTGCGGGATCGAAACCCGTTGACGTCGATTTCTCCGGTCTGGATGAGTGTGTGGTCGTGACGGTGTGCAGGCTGGCTATCGGCGATCCTGCCAAGGCCCAGGATATGCATGCTTTCCTTCAAGGATGGAACGGAGGAGATGTCACTGAAGAGTTTACTGTGCTGTGCGAACCTATCGCTGGGCGGCTAAACGAGGAGGCTATCGCGCCGGGAACGACGCAAGCCCAATGGACTGAGGTCTGGGCGGCGATCCTTGGGACAAAAACCCCCTGGAACAGGATGAACGATCTCCGAAAGGCCTTGGAAATCAAGGATGGGCCGTATGAACTTCCAGAGGGCGCGACTTCCGATGAGGAAGCCGCGATAGCTCGTTATTCGGCAAGGCAAGGGAGGCTTGATCGCATGTACTGGTCAACAACCAAGTTCGAAGACAAGCCGGGTTGTCCTCGATGCGGCTTCCGCTTCCCAGGTGTCAAGGCAACGAAGTTCAGGCGCACGCGGATCGCAACGTGTGAAAACTTCACCTGCGGTCGTGTCGTCATAGACGTATCTCTTTAGGAGCGTGCGATGAAACTTGCCGAAATAGACAAAATGATGGACGAGGCGAGGGGCGTTCGGGTCGTTTCCAATCTGACGGTCGAGGAAAGCGGTGTTGATCCAATTGGCCTTAGGCAAATCAACCTCGACCTCATGGATCACGTTGCCCCTGGGATCAACAACGTCACTCAGCACGTGAGATATTATACGTTCATGGCCTGGGCGGCGTGGAAGGCCTCCAGCCAGGCGCAGTTGGAAGGGGTCGACGATCCCAAGATCATCAGTGACCTTATGGAGAGATACGAGGCCTACTATGCCTGGTCACATCTTCTGGACGGCCGACAATTCCGGGGAGCAGTGCCGCTGAAGCAGACCATCGCTCGAACGCCTGAAGGCCAGTCATTCCATTTCGAAGGCAAGATTTGGGATGACTACAAGCGGACCCGTACAAACATCATGGCCCCGACGGAATATGGTCCCTCGATCAAAGCGCTGCGCTACCTTCGCCTCGACGAAAGCGTGGTGCCGGACCAGGTGATGCCTGCCGTCATGGAATTCGAGGTGCGCGTGCAGAAGGTGTTGCCGCCGCATCTGTTTGCAGTCACGCCGCCCTCGGTCAGCGCTTCAGAGATTGCGGATTTCGCAAAGGAACTCGCCGTTGACAAGCCGTCGGACGTGGAGCAGCGGGTCTTCCGCGTGATGTTTCATTCGCTTGGATCGGCTGAAAGCGCGTCATCAGCAATGCGGAGACGCAAGGCAACCATCGACTATCTGATGGGAGTCCTGAAAGAGATCGGGCCATCGACAGAGGACGAAATCCGCAGGCGTTTCGTCGAGAACAGGTTGCCAGTCAATTTCGAAGGTAATGTCGAGGACGTCACTCATTCGGCGATCATGCTGTCATTTTTACAGGCGCGACAGCTTCAGAGGCTTGCCACGGAGGCAATGTTGCTCTGGACGGAGCGCGTTCTATCGGAGGACAGCGACGGCGGGCTCTCGCGTCCTGTCCCCACAGAGGAACTCGTCGGGCGAGCCGACGAAGCCGCTGCCAACCTCGACGATGCCTATAGCGGAGCCACGACCGTCGGTGACTATCTCAGGTCGATCGAGCTATCAGGTCGGTCGACGGGCTGGCCCGCGAGCGCCGCGCAGAGCGGGACTGCTGTTGTCGATCTGATGAATGCCCTGCGCGAGGCGCAACGGAGAGATATCACCCGTGTTCCTGGCCTCGCGGCCCGTAGCCTCGCAGTCGTCAAAGCGATCAACGATGCGCTCTCGCTAACCGAAATTCCCCAGACTCTGCGGAGGGTTTTGGACGGGCGGCCGGACCGATTGCCAATGGACCTGATGTCGAAACGGCTTCAAGCAATCTCGGATCGGCCCCGCGCATCCATGTGGGCCGAAGTCATAGAGGCCTGGGTTATTGGACAGCACGTCCACTGGTCGGCCGTACGAGGCGGCGATGGAAAGCAACGGCTGCGCATCGGTCTCGAAGGCGCTGGCTGGATGCGGGTGAGAAAGCGCGCGACCGGAAATTTCGTCCCGACGCCGGATCGTCTGTACACAATGCTCGCCCTGTCGGCGTCCTGCGGGATCATTCGCCGAATCGACGAAGATCGCTTCGCTGCTCAGAACGCCTGATATGGTTCACGTACAAGGACGGAAGTTTAGTTGGGGGAAACGCATGATGCCGTCAGGCTCAGGCAATGGGACTTTCGGACTTATAAGGCGGACTGAGCGGCTGGTGCCGACTATCGCGATCCTGGCGACATTCATTTGCTTCTCCACCGTGCCGGCCAGTTGCTTCCGGAACGTCGGTCAGCGTTCAGGACGCGGTGATCAGGATCGAGGGACTCATTACTGAAGAGGTGGCAAAGAGCTTCGCGGCCGTCATCAAAAGCCGTTCCTCACTGGCCTCACATTTGTGTGGTGGTCGCGTCGGGCGCGATTAACCTGCAACTGATGACGCTTGGGGAGCACGACTGTCACGAACGAGAAAACCCCCGGATGTCGGTCAAGACATCCGGGGGCAAGACTTAGAGGCGTTCTTCGGCCCATGCCTGCGTGGCGGGGCCGAGGCGCTTAGCTGCCCAGGCTGCGAGGCGAAGCGGATAAGCCACCATGCGGCGCACTTCTTCGTCATCATCTACGCCGCTAAGAGAGACGTAGATGATGCGCCAGTCCTCATCTGCAGCCGCATATTCCGCCTTGCCGATTGCATCGAAGCGAGCGACGGCCTTAGGCGGGAGGTACAGCTTGGCCACGACCGTGAGCTTGTCGTCACGCTTGACCACGAGCAACAGGAAGTCCGCACGCAGGTTCAGGCTCCGCACGAGCGGAGTGAAGACGTTCCACGTCGCGGCGCGAAGACCTTCCACGAAGTACGCGCGCCATGTACCCGGGTGGGCTGCCTGCTCACATTCGAGCTGGTGCTGGAGGAACCGTGACACCTCGAACTTTTTCGGGCTGTCGTAGGTCAGATTCCAGTTGATTTTCGCCTTAGGCTGCGGCGTAGGCACGTTGGTGTTCGACATTGTCGAGACCCTTTCGTTTGACGGCAGAACGAGTGCCGATGCTCGATCCGCGAACACAATATTCACGGCATATGAGCGCCAGGTTCGTCTTTGTCTTAGCCATGAGGTCTCTCCTTTACCCACCAATTTGTCCGTTGCTCATACGCGGCAATCGTGAATCGAAATCTTACGGAATCATTAAAATTCTATTGAAGTGTTGTTTTCTGGTGGTCCTAGACGATTTCGGTCCAGTGCGAGCCACCGCGGTCATCTGACTGAAGGAAGCCCCGCCAATATTGACGGGGCCAAGGAGCAGCCAGGTGGTTAAGCCGCCATCGCGAGCTCGGCGATAAAGGCATCCAGGTGCTGCTGGGCCTCGGCCTGTGCAGCTTCCAAAGCCTGCTTTGCCGTCGTCATGACGGCGTAGGCGTTAATTAGGTCCGGGTGATGCAGCTCGTCACCGAGCCGACGGTGACGCCCGCAGGAAATACTGACGAGACCGCGAGCGGTCCTGGCTTGCGGACTTTGTTGGGCGTCACGAGATATCCATCGTCGTCTACAGAGAGACAGCTACCACCGAGATCACGGTCTTTGTTTGCGAGGTTGTGGAGCTGCATCGCCAGCATGAGAGTCGCGAAACGCGTGAGATCAGGTGCAGTAGGTTCCGAGCCGTAGCGGAGTTCGTGAGACATATTATCGTCCTTCCATCGGATCGAAACGGCATCCGGAGGCCGAGTAGCAAGCTGTCGTGCTACGTATTGCCTGGCTACGTGTTTCGATCGTCGACATGGGACGCTCCGTTGTTCTATCGGCTTCTATCGCGACTTTCGGAATCAAACCCTTGCACCGATTCATCCAATTTTAGGTATCTGAAAGAAACGTCTGGCGATGGACGGTGTCCTTGAGTAAAGCGACGACACGCGACTTCACGCCCTGATATTTTTGGTCGAATTTTCAGAACCGCACTTCATCGGGAATGGGTGGCGAGAAACCATGGCCTGACAGGCCCCGCCCCGATCGCTTGAGCGGGCGGCTACTTCTCTTTCCCTATTGTCCCGATGTTGTTTTCGCCGGCGGCGCAACCTCAAGTTCATGGCCTTCGACGAGGAAGAGGCAGGTCGCGGAGGACTACGAGCGCTTCGGAGCCGCATGATCCGCCACGCGCCGCGTCTTCGAGGCCGAGCCATCCCCAGGCATCGACAATGCTGGACACGAGGTCGATGACTGCAGCGGATGGATGTTCGTTTAGCTCCGCCCTGAATTGCCGCACCACGCGATCGTGGACTTCGAGCGTCGCCAGCGGAGCGCCGTCAGGATCGCGGACGCTGTAGACATGCCGATCCGCCTTTCCGAGTAGCCAGTCATAGCCGCCATGCCCTATGAAATGACGCATGCCGCTGCCCTCTTTTCGGAGCGCCAACGGTGACAAGAGTTCGACGAGGATATGACTGGCTCCGAGGTCGGCTACTAAGGCCTCGTCGTCGGGACCAAGCGCGACGTCGGCGACTTTTCGCGCCTGGAACCCCTTGTTCGCCTCGTGCACAAGGCGCTGAAGACTACCGCATTTCATGATCTTCTTGGGATAGCCGTCAGGGCCAAGGTTGCCGAGCCACGCATGCCCCTCTGTCTGGGCGTTTTGTAGCCAATCAAAGACATGTCGGACAGGGGCGCTATTCCAACCGACCCAGAGTTGGGCCCGGCGCGACCATTTCCGTCGGACGAAATCGCCTCCTTGTTCGGGCCAGCCGTCAATCCTTTGCCATTCCTCGCCGCCGTGTTGCTCGATCACGTGGAGCCACTCGGGGTCGATTGCATCCTGTCGGAGCCAATGTGCGTAGAAGACGCGCACCAGACTGCACTCGACGAGGTGCCGGACAGGGTAGAATATCCGTCCGGGGACATCGAGTTCAAAGACCAATTCTCGGCGAGCGATTGCGTATTCCGGATTGTCATACTTGCTCATCAAGCGGCTCCCGCAGGCTTCAGTCGGGGGTCGTATCCGCGGCTGGCAAGAATGCGATCGAGGTGCATAGGCTCGTACACGTCATTAGACCTGACGTGGCGGGTGACCTTCGCGCAGAGCTGTGCGTGCAGATCGGTCCACATGGCATTGATGTCGATGAGCACCTGGAACATCGAGCGCCCGTATCGACGAGTCTCCGGAAGCTTGTTCCAGGCCTGCTCGCGCAGCGCCAGCGACGTCCATCGCAGCGTGTCAGGCATCGCTACGCAGCAGGCGAGTGTCATCCCCCTATGACGGGCAACGCGGGTGATCTCCTCTGCGATGCAAGCGGCGTCGAGGTTGGCGACGTCGGCGAGCAGGAACAAGTCCGACAGGTGTTTGACCCTGAAATCCGTCGGCGACTGGGTAAGTACCGCGAGCCATTTCTCCGCCCCGACGGTGAAGAGTGGCACTGTTTTGATGCGGAGCAGATCGATGCCGTCCACGAACGAGGGCAATACTGAATCAATGATGACCGGCGGCAGGGCGTGTGGTCTCCGGGCCAGCGTGAGGTCGATGTGCGTGTTCGCGCCGACGCCGCCGACTTTGCCACGCACTTTGTAGCGTGTGACCGGGTCGCCGTAGCCGACGTCCATTTCCTGAGCCTCGGGAGACAGGAATTCGAGCGTGATTCCTCGTGTTTCGAGGAGCCGGGCGATGACATTGAACCCATTCTGAATCTCGAGGTTGCCGTACCGACGGATCGTCAAGAGATCAGCGTCATCGGTCTCGCGCAGCGTCTGGGGAAACAGGCTGCCGCCTTTCAAGACGATCGGAGCCGGCCCCATGCCGTAGCGCCAGACGGACAGGATCGCGTCGCCTAGAACACGTGCCGCCGCCTTCTCGATGTCGAGGCCGTTAAGGCGCACGGCTTTCTTGAGCTTGCTGTCTATGCTTTCAAATACGCCGGATACTCTTGCCATGATCGTCCCCTCAGACTGTCGTTAAGGGGATCGTGGCCGCCGGCGATGCAAGGAACGACATCACTACGCGATTTTGCCGTCCGGCGATTCCGAAATAGGAAGTAATGGGGAGAGGACAGCCAAATCCGACAGGTTCAAGACGGCTTGCATGCGGAGTTGGGGACGGCCGATTGGGAAGCGCCGGAGACCAAAGGAACAACGTCCTGGACATCCAGACGTCGTACACGTCTACGAACCTGACGTTCTGCCATTCGGAGCGAGTAGCCGCGCGAGACCAAATAATTGATTGCCATGAGTTCCAGACCGTCCGAGCGGCGGACGTCTTTCTCGGAGCCGAGTTGCTCCGCCGTGTGCCGATACACGGCAAGCGCCGCTGCTAATGCAGTGTCTACGGCATCCGCCTCCGGGCGCTTCTGCCCACGCAGGCGATCTCGATAGCGCTCCTGCGCACACCTCTGCACTTCGTTTTCCGCATTTCTCGCTCTCGGCATGACCCGATCCCCCATCACTACGGTATCACTACGCGAGGATAATCAGTGCCGACGACGCAAGAAACAAAAGCTCCGCCGTGATCGACGAGGCTTTACAAATTAGAAATGGGACGCGGATGTCCCATCCTTGATTTTAGATGATTGACCGTAATTTGCGTACCCTCTCGCCAGCGGTCATCGGCGGATACGATACGTACTTCGGTTTGAGCCGCCGGTCACGGCACTGGCCCCGGATAGCCATTGGCGCACCGATCTGAACGTCGTATACCTCGCGCAACACTTCCATGATCCGTTCGGCTCCCGGGCCGTTCTCGTGGAGGATCATCATCGCGGCGTCCGCAAGTGCCTGCCTGGTCGTGTCCGCAGTGCGGATCACGGTCTTTCGTTCTTCCTCGGACGCGGCGATCCTCGCCCGGCGGTCACGTGCCTGCTGTGTTCTATGGGCCCGGAGTTCGGCGTCCGACATGCTGGAAACATCGGCTCGTTGAGGACGCCCGAGGTTCGCCTTCACCTGCGGTGCTTGCAGTGGTTCGTTAATCAGTTCGCGCAGCATCGCGACATCAAGTCTCTCCGCCATATACAGCTCCTCGTGTACGGAATTAAGTATATCGTGCGTGCCGGCGCTTCCTTCGTCAAGAAAAATACAAGTATTTCTATCGATAGAAGTTACATGTAGTTTTGTGTTTTTCTTGTCATGTGTTCGGCAGATTTAAAACTACCTGTATTTCCTGATTTGATCGCGCTAGCTAGGAGGCTCCGCCGCTCCGCCGGACGTGAAACCGGGCTCCAAAGGGCCGTTGAAATCGGAAACCCATAGGCTTTGCGATCCGAACCCCGGAGGGACCAGGTCAGTTATCCCCGTTGCTTCCGCGTATCTGTCTTCTTCGGTTGTTACCACAAGCGCTGCACCGCTTCGGGTGAGGAATAACAAAAATAAGCGAAGCGGTTTTTTTAAAACAGGCGGAGTTCGGGGAAACGAAAGCAGACAATGAGAACCCTGAATCCAGAGGTCAGGCTATCTATATAGAGGGTTTTCTATATCCCCATGCAATTCTGTTGATTTCATCAGACGGCACTAGGTTCTGTTGACAAAGTAGGGTAGCCAAATCTTTGCGGCAGCCAACGCGAGGAAGGCTTCAAAGGAAGCTCTGGTCTTATCGTATCTGGTGGCGATCCTGCGAAACTGCTTGAGACGATTAAACATCCGCTCGATACGATTGCGATCCTTGTATGCTCGGTAGTCACAGGCAGGCGGGTTCTTCCGGTTCGCTTTTGGCGGAATAACGGGACGGATGCCGCGCATCAAAAGCTCTTCCCGGATAGAGTCGCCGTCATACCCCTTATCTGCCAGGAATAGCCTGGGCTTGTTGACTGGCATGGCCAACAGAGCCGGAACGGCATTGTAGTCCGAGGTCTCGCCACCCGTCAGGATAAAGCCAAGAGGGCGTCCCTGACCGTCCGCTCTGGCATGGATTTTTGTCGTAAAGCCGCCGCGTGATCGACCAAAAGCCTCCTTATGAGTCCCCCTTTAGCGCCCGCTGCCTGCGAATGGCCGCGAACTGTGGTGCTATCGATCATGTGCTGCCAGTCGTCAGTCAGGCCAAGGCCGACCAATGTTTCCAGAAGGGCATCCCAAACGCCGTGCTCAGCCCATCGCCGGAAACGGACATAGACCGAATTCCATTTGCCGTATCGTTCGTGCATATCCCGCCAAGGGCATCCGACGCGCAGAACGTGCAGCATCCCGTTTAGAAAGCGCCGATTATCATGGGCAGGACGGGATTTTCGTCCGCGCTCCGCAGGCAAAAGCCCTTCAATAATCCGCCATTCGACATCCGAAAGATCGCCACGAGCCAAAGCAGCCTCCTAAAAGACAGCGTTGAATCATGCTTCAGGTGATTTGCAAACCCACTTTGTCAACAGGACCTAGGTCAAGCTATGGGTTTTATTGTGCACGATTGTCGAAAGGAAAAGTCTGCTGCAACCTGGGTGACAGGTAATCGTTAAGGGGACTTGGGTTTTATATAAGAAGAATGTCTCTATCGCCATGCAATTGTGCTGACGTGACCATGAACCCCTAAGAAAAGGTAGAGATTTTATTGTGCATCATTGTCTGATTATCGAATGTATTTGTGAAATAAATCAGAAACGAGCACAAATGTACTTGTGCCGATCACCGCCGGCAGTCAGCATAGTGATGAAGAGACGGGAACAAGAACGTGGCACTCTCAACATTGCATTTCAAATCCGACGGCACTGAAGTCATTCAGGCGTCGCAGCTGACCGGAAAAGACATTCGTCGAGGCAAGGACCGCCGCGGCTTCCGGGCTGGAGACTTTGAGAAGGAAACCTCCTCTGAGCGCCACCTGCTCGACAATCCGCAAGTTGAGCGCGTCCGTAACCTCGTCGAGACGCTTGGCGTTGTTGGCGCTGACAGGCTGACGGCGCAAGACATCGCGGTCCACGAATACCTCATCGCATGGGCGCGACGAGAAGGTATCCAAAAGCCAAAGCAAAAGGTAGAGCTTGGGCGCTTGCTCGACTATCTCGGCATCACCAAACCGGAACGGGTTTGGCAGAGCCTTGAGCGCTTGATGGCGACGTTGGTCAAATATCGGATTGTCGATCCAAGCACGTCGAAACGGGCAATCAAGCCTCTGATCGAACAGGTCGCGATGTCGACTAATCGCCTGACCTCCAGAACCGTCATCGACTACTCGATCCCCGGCGTCATCCGAGACACGATCCTGCAATCTCGGTCGTGGGCGTGGCTCGACATCAACGCCTTCCCGAAGTTCGCAACGAAGTACACGGGGCGGATTTACCCAAAACTGGCATTGATGGCCGGCTACGACTACCGGGTCCGTAAGCCATGGACGCCGACTATCGAGGAGCTGGCGCAGTTCATAGGGTATTCGGAAGCCGGTGAAGATATTCACGTCGGAAGCTTCCTCAGAGCCATCGATAAGGTTCTCGTCGACCTGGAAGAGCACGTGGATCGATTCAAGGTCACATGCGTAAAGCCGAGACGGGGAGCGGGCCGCGGAGGGCGGAGAGAAGGCACCTTCTTTTTCCAGACGACGACCGCATCGAAGGGCCTGTATGAACACCAGCCTGCTGTCCTCGGTCCGACACAGATCAACCGCATCGAGTTCCGGCAGCAATCTCCCTTGGCATCGCGAGAACACCCGGAGACGAGGTGGTTCGCCCAGGCACAAATGATGACCAGGATCGATGCGGACGAGCTTTCCGATCGCTGGAGAATGAACGTCGCCGATGCCCGTCTACACCCGGAGCGACGCTTCGGGGCCCTGACAGGTGCTCTTCTGACATCGGTCCTCAACGACGAAGGAGTGCGTCAGGCATTCCGCATGTGGATCAACATGTGCGTAGTGTTCGGCGGCGACGTCGTCGAATTGCCTGTAGTCAGCGACGACACTCCGAGAGTTGCGCGGGGCACCATAGCCAAGACATGGATCGAGGAAGAAGTCTGGTACTCCGACGACTACGACGAAGAAGACGAGCGCGAAGACCTACGGACCGGCGGCGATTTCGCCCACCTGCCGTACCGCGAAGAATACTAATTGGAAGGGAACCCTATGGAAACGGTCAAACAGAAATTCATGCGCCTCTACGCTGGCCAAATTCGCATTCACAACCTGGAGCACATGCGCTCGTTTCCGCTTATCGGGTATTGCAGTATCGACATGGTCGGCGGCCACGCCCTCAAGGGCTGCATCGGTGGTGATCGTTACGACCTACTGGCCGACGCACTGACGCGGCTTCGTGAAATGGACGCAGAGATCATCCGGCGGCGGCTCTATCTTCGGCTCATTACCTTCCTTTCGAAGATGGACCTCGGCGGGCTTGAGGGCGAGTGCATTAGCATCCTTCGGATGCCGAGACCTGAAGGTGCGAAGGTGCCAAAACCCGTCCTGCAACACAACTCTCTTCTGCATATCTGACGATCGCAGTCCGTTAACCTTGCGATCGGTCTCTGGCATACGCCGAGGAAAATACCCGGGTGCCGCGTTGACAGCCTGGTTCGCACGCGGCATGGTTGCGGAAGTTGACGCCGAAGGACTTGAATAAGCCATGACGCACCGCTTGCAAATACCACGGATAGTTGCCTGACCCCCAGTCCGGGGTCGCTTCCGTGGGTTTGCAAGGGGTCAGAAAATGGCTGAAGAAAAGCCTTCATTCGAGCGTCGTATCGCTGATCATCATATTCAGCGCCATCTCCGTAGCTACCGCCGTGCCAAGGCGTGCTTCCTCGTAGTTGTTCTGCCGGCAGGGGTGTCCTCGCTCGTCTGGAAGGACGCTGCACTCGCGTGGTCGACCAACGGCGACAAGACTCGTTGGAGTTTCAAAGACCCGGTAGTGGTAGCAACGGACAAAGCGCTCACTGACCTTGGCGTCGCGCGCGACCGTATTGTTGTTTTGATTGAAAGCGACGACCGTGATGAGTTCCTTGCGAACACCACGATCGCCGCGGCGGACGCTGTCATTGAGATTACCAGCATCGACCCGAAGCTTCTTCAGTTGTCATATCGCGAGGTGACTGGCGGCAATCTATCCCATGCAGACGCCACCATTCTCGCCGCGCTGCCTGCACCGCGTCGCCGCTTGGTGTCCTTGTCCGGCCGTCCCGCGGCAGCGGCGGTCGCGCGTCTTGCCGCGGCACAGGAAAACGAAGACGCCGCCAAATCCGTCGATACGGCCTCGGCGAAAAAGAAGACGCCAGCACGACCGCTCGGGGACCTCCACGGTTATGGCGACGCGAAGCAATGGGGTCTCGAACTTGCCCGCGATCTCTCTGACTACCGTGAGGGCAAAATCCAGTGGTCGGACGTAGACAACGGATTGCTCCTTTCCGGGCCACCTGGGACGGGTAAGACAACCTTCGCGAAGGCTCTCGCAGAGACGTGCGGTGTTGGCCTCGTGAAAGGGTCTTACGCTACCTGGCTGGGGACCGGAGACGGTCACCAAGGCGACTTCCTCAAATCTATGCGTGAAGCTTTCGATCTCGCTCGCAAGCTTGCGCCCTGCGTGCTTTTGATCGACGAGATCGACAATTTTACGCAGCGCGGCAGCGGCAGCAATAAACGCTATGACGATTGGATGCGCGGTATCGTAAACGGGCTTCTGGAGCTTCTGGATGGCGCGACGCCGCGCGACGGTGTCGTAGTTGTGGGAGCATGCAACGACGCGTCCGTCATTGACCATGCGCTCCGTCGTCCGGGTCGTCTTGATCGTCATATCGAAATCGGTCTTCCGGATGCGGGCGCGCGCATGCATATCCTTCGCCAACATCTTGGTGTCGACCTCGATCTCCGCGCATACCTGCGTCGCACCGAGGGGTTGTCGGGTGCCGATCTCGAGCTCGTGGCCCGCGATGCCCGTCGCCTTGCGCGCCGTGAACGCACCGAAATTGAACATCGCCACCTCGCCGAGGCGCTACCGGTGCGTTTGCGCCGGACGCTTGAAAACATGCGTCTGCTTGCCCGTCACGAGATCGGACATGCAATCGTTGGCACCGTCCTCGGGGCCGGGCATCTCGTGGCCGTCGACATCTCTCAAGAGTACGATCCGAACGGCGGAGCGTCTGTTGCCGGAGCGGCGGTCTTCCGCCTCGATCCCCTCGAACATCGCACAGCTACATCGCACGCTGACACCCTCTGCACCAAATTTGGCGGCATGGCAGCCGAACGTATGTACTACAGCGTTCACGGCGAAGGCTCCATCTCAGACCTGGAGGAAGCGACAGCGCTCGCCACATACATGATCGCGTCCGTCGCCATGGGCGATACGCTGTCGTCTTCTGGTCTTCGCGATCCCCAAGCTTTGGCGCAAGCGCGGACGATGGAGCCGGTGTTGGCGCGTGCTGTCGAAGAGCTGCTCCAACAGCAAGCTGCTCGTGCGCGCAAGATCGTCGAAACCCATCGCGATGTCATCGACGAACTCGTTGAACTCCTCATCGTGCGCGGCCGCCTGAGCGGCTTGAAGATCATCGAAACGATCCGTGCCTATGAAGCAGGTAAGACGTTGACGGAGGCGGTATGACCGTGGCTTTCGTCAAAAAATTCTATACCTCGGACACCCATTTCCTCCATGAGCGCCTGCTCGGCATGCAGCCGCGTCCATTCGAGACGATCGAGGAGCACGACGATACGATCATCGATCGCTGGAATGCCGTCGTCGGGGATGCGGACCACGTCTATCATCTCGGCGACTTCGCATTCGGCCTCGCCAAGCACGCCGAGCGTGTCCGGGAGATTTTCGACCGCCTGAACGGCCGCAAGTACTTGATCATCGGGAACCACGACGTCAACAAGCGCGGGGACCTGCATCCCGCCCTGGCGGACCTAGACTGGGCGGCTCGGCCAGAACACGGGCTACGGACGAAGGATGGCGGCCGTGACCTATGGCTTTCCCATTACGCTGCGCGCACCTGGCCAAGTAGCGGTTACGGGGCCATCCACTTCTACGGGCACTCGCACGGAAAGCTGTCTGGCGTCGGGCGATCTCGTGACGTCGGCGTGGACATGCCCGACGTCGATTTTACCCCGCGCACGTTCGCGGAACTCACGAAAGGGATGGTCGAATGACCAGCGATGACCTCAACTGCATCTGCGGCTCTATCATCCGCCCCACGGCATCCGTATCGGTTCCCGAACACTGGCCCACGGCACACATCGCATTGGAACCCTTCCGCGACCTCAAACGGATGTTGGAGCCTTCATCATCAACCGGAATTCGAACCAACGGCGGTTTCGTTTTAGGGATCGGCGCTGTGCCTGATCTCACGCGGACGGACGGGCTGATGCGCATCGCGGGTATCATCGAAGCGGCACAGTCGTCCGTGTTACTTGGTAGCACTGATGCGCTTGGAGAACGATCTCGCAATCCGCCGTCAAGCCGGAGATATTCTCCCCGACGACGTTGCACTCGGCGTTGGCGTTGGCTGGCACTGTTTGGTTGGCAAGCCTCGCTTAGAAATTCGTGACGTCACAGACGAAAAGACAATTGTCCGTCAGATCAAGGAGCGCCGCGATCGACGCTCGATTTTTACGGACGCAACGTGCAGTTTCCAGGCCGACATGCAGCGTGTGGTCAATATTGCGAGTTCTGCGACCGAGACGCCGGCGTCGATCTACGAATGTGCGGATGTGACGGATGGCTGATGGCGGCTGACTGAACCATTCGAATCGTCACTGCGAGTTTGGACTTTTCTGGCCTGAGACCACACATCCAACTCTCCCTGTTGTGGGAAAGTAAAATACAGTTCGAACAAAGTCAGGTTTATCAATCGAAGCACGCTTTACGTGAGATTCTCGGGACCGTTATATTGTCCAGTATCGAAAGCAGTAGGACGGCGGTAGTCAGGGCGATCTGGACATTTCGGCCGAGCCCAGTCGGGAAATGCCGCACCTACACCCTTGTCAGGTACAATGGCAACACTCGGACGGCTAGGCCATACTTTCGCAGCCAAGCGTCTTCGATGAGTAATGGTCCCTGCAACCGAGACTGTAATCCGTACCGGGAGTTAATTGGCTGAGGCGGTTTAGGCTGCCACATGCTCTAATGTGCCAGCATGACGCCTTTCGGGCCCAAGCAGTCATGGGCTTCGCAATTCACCAGCTACGTTGAGATAACCAAGTGACGAGCGAAATGCACGAAGCTGAGCAGCATTTCGCCGATTTTTTTGCAAGTCACCCAAACGGCAATTAAGACAGCGATCACGCCGTTAAACCATGCGAATGACAACAAAGCACCTGACAGAGCCATAATGAGGGCATCGATCGCACCGACGGGGTCGACGGCCCAACTTGATCCCCATGATAAGGCACCCAACGACGACGCAACGACAATGAACTGCTCCGAAACGTAGAAGCACATCACGCCAAGCAGCAAGCAAATTGCGCTATATATTGCCAAGGACACAATGACGCTGAGCGAGACAAACGCATGCCACGTCATACTATATATCCACTGCCACGCCAGATGTCGCATTGGCAGAATAAGGTCTGCGGCCATTGAATCGAACGCCTCTTCGTAGTGGGCGCTATTCATCTTGTACGCTTCTGTGTCATCTAAAGCGAGTTGGCCAATTCTAAGTATTTGCCCTGGCAAATGAGCAATATTCCACAGCACTATGCGTGAGTAGCGCATAGCTCGGAACAGCATAAATGACAGGATCATAAAAAAAATAGGGAAGATTGCCTCAACGTGAAGCTTGAGCTTCACTACAGGTAGTTCAATGTCAGCGTCTGGGTGACGAAGCGCCTCTCCAAAGATCAAAATGGTGAGCGGCAAGACAAGGACGAGCACATGCAATGCATTCCTCGTGCGACCATGATGATATAAGATGGTGCCTTCTGCCGATGGCGATCCACCCTCGCCATCATTGAAGGTCGTTGCGTTGGCCTCCGCGTAGGCTGCCACCACTCTCGGCTTTGGGTCGGCCTGTCGAGCCGATTGGAGTTGAGGCTGCATATTGCTGAGCACCAAATTACCGAAACCTAAAATAAGCACTAAACTTTCATGTTGTCTAGGCACAGCGACATGTCGCTCCAACAAGTTGAGTGACCGCTTCTGGCGGATACTGTTGAAAAACTAACCGTTGTCGGCATTGGGATGTCATGATTCAATCGTCGCATTGATTTGCGGGGGATTGAGTGATGATGGGATGCCAGACAGCTCCAGCGCAGCTCTTCTACGACTTCTGCCTTGATGATCACGTTCCTGCCGACCACATGCTGCGCGGGATCGACCGCCATCTCGAACTCGACAGCGTACGAGCGCACTTGAAGCCTTTCTACAGCGCCACGGGTCGCCCCTCGATTGATCCCGAGCTTATGATGCGAATGCTGATCATCGGCTATTCCATGGGCATTCGCTCGGAGCGACGGCTTTGCGAAGAGGTCCACCTCAATCTCGCCTATCGCTGGTTCTGCCGCCTCGGTCTGGACGGCAAGGTCCCTGATCACTCAAGCTTCTCGAAGAACCGCCATGGCCGGTTCCGGCAAAGCGACATCCTGCGGCATATGTTCGAAACGGTAGTGGAGCGCTGCCTCTCTCAAGGGTTGGTTGGTACGGAAGGATTTGCAGTCGATGCCAGCTTGATCGCGGCGGATGCAAACAAGCAGCGCTCGGTACCAGGATCGGAATGGGAAGCCAAAGAAGATGCGGGACGCTCGGTACAGGAATATCTGGCTGTTCTCGATGATGCTGCTTTCGGCGCTGCCTCGCCGGTCACGCCGAAGTTCATCTCCTCGTCGATCCGGCCGCCCAATGGACCGGTGCCCACAAAGGCCACGCCTTCTTCGCCTATGCGACCAACTATCTGATCGATACAGACCACGGCGTCATTCTGGATGTGGAGGCGACACGGGCGATCCGCCAGGCGGAGGTCGGTGCATCCCGCACAATGCTCGGCAGGACCGAGAACCGCTTCGGCTTGCGGCCCGATTACCTCGCGGCCGACAGTGCCTACGGTTCTGCCGACAACCTCGCCTGGTTGGTCAACGAGAAGGAGATCGCGCCGCACATTCCGGTCTTCGACAAGTCGAAGCGGACGGATGGCACCTTCTCGCGTTCCGACTTCACCTGGGAAGCCGAGAAGGAGCAATACCTTTGCCCTGCCGGAAAGGAGCTGAAACAATTCCAACGCACTTACGACCCACCCAGATCGGGGATCACGGCCGAGGGAACCCGGCTTTATCGTGCCAGCAAGAAGGACTGTGATCAGTGTGAACTGAAGCCTCGATGCTGCCCGAACATGCCTATGCGCAAAGTACCGCGCGATCTCAACGAGGATGCACGCGATGTCGCCCGAGCGATTGCCAAGACACCGGAGTATGAGCAGTCACGGCATCGTCGAAAGAAGGTCGAAATGCTCTTCGCTCACCTCAAGCGCATACTACGGATGGCACGTTTAAGGCTTCGAGGGCCGTGTGGTGCGCGAATTCCTGCTTGCCGCAACCGCACAGAACCTGAGGAGGCTGGCCAAACTCAGGCCTCAGATGCCGCCATGCGGTGCCATCGCCGCTTGAGGGCGGCATCGACCGATACCCTGCGCTAAGGCGTGGGCAGATCGCAGCATAGTGCACCGCCCAAAAGACCGAAAAGGGCGTGTGAGCGGATAATCCGTCGAGTTTTTCAACGATATCGGCGCTTTTGGGCCATGACCGTCGGGTCTAATTCTGCGGCAAAAGAGGCCGCAAAAATTGGAGTTGATTATTTTAAGGCGAACATTGGGCGTATAAACACCAGCGCTCGCGTTGGCGAACACGACTATCACCTTCATCTCGTTGAGCTTCAGACCAATGGCGCACTTACATCTGTGACAATGGCAGCGTTTGTCGCTTTGTGTTCGGCAATAACTCAAAAACCAATACAATCTCAGATGGTGGTTCTAGGAAACATGAGCCTTGGTGGAAATGTGAAATCGGTTCGAAAATCTCGCAGACAGCTTGCAAATGGCGTTTGATGCAGGTGGCAAGTAAATCCTGCTCCCCATGGCCAGTGTGAAAGACATTACGACAGTGCCGGGCGAGTTGTTCGCAAAATTTCAAACTTCGTTTTATTCCGATCCAATTGATGCAGTTTTTAGGGCTGTCGGCCTTAGTAGATTAACCTCAAACGATCAAACGCAATGAAGTGCGAGAGAGGCCTTGTCGCGACGACAAGGCCTTCCTGACCGTCATTGAGTTGCGGCCGACTTCGACAGCGTCTCGTTCAATTTGAGCGTTGTCAGACGCTCAACGATTTCTGACGGATCGCTTGGCAAGGTCCAGGCCGCTGCCAAAACCTCTGGCTTCGAGTCCAGTCGCGCCTTTTTAGCCAAGGCGGAAAAGATGGCAGGTTTCGCATGATCTTCTTGCACTTTCGATGCAAGCACTAGCAAGCGGTCAGGATCGAGCTTCATAAACGAGGATGGGTCCCGCATCATAATCGCTGCAAGAACTTCCCCTCGTTCGGAAATCAACTTGTCTAAATTCGCCAAGGATTGTTTTGACAGCCCGGTTACGTCGGGTACTGTCCATGCGTCGAAATAGCCTCCATTCGCAATGGCGGCATCTACGACCTCGACAGGGTTTCCAACCCCCTTTTCAAGCGAAGTTTTCAGCAATTGCGTGTATATCCCCCCATCAAAGCGCCCAGCGGCTTTCACCTCGGCGAAGGTTTGTTCGAACTTGCCGTGATAAAGAGTCGAGTAAAGGATGTCGTACAGGTTTTCCTTCCAGGCAGGTGAAGTTCTGAGGATTTTCAAAACCGCCTCTAGGGTACCACCATCCCCACCTTGGGCCGCCGCACCAGCAATATTCGTGAGCATGGCGGGTGATGCATAGCCGCTGCTTGCGGGGAGGCACGCCGTGGCCAAAGGCACCATGAGATCGAAACGCTCGGCAGAACGTAGCAACCCGGGCGCGATTTCACAAACGCGCTGCCTGTCGGCATACACGAGATCGACCAGCGCACTTTCATTCTTTGCACCTGACACGATTTCACGAACTGTTTGGGCGATGCGTTGATTTTCCGGATCGCTCAGCGGAAGCGTTTTGTCGAGCAAGCCCTCTACAACAGCCTTCTTTTCTTTGCCTTCGAGGGCGAATTCAAGCACAGGTCTTGGATTGGCGCGCAGGGTTTCGGGAGAAGCTCCTTCCAGGACGGAGAGTCGTTCTTCCGTCGAAAATGCTTTCATGCCGCTGGCGATCAGCTTGACTGTGACTTTCGACCGTTCGTCCTCATCCTGCGCAAGTTTGAAGGCAGCGACGCGTTCCTTTTCACCGACACCCGCAAAGCCAGCCAACGCGTCAACGCGATCCTCGCCTTGCGCGAAGCCAATGAGTTCCTCAACGATCGCAACCGGCGGGTTCGTCTCATATCCGTTTGAAAGCCCGCGCATGGCGATGCTAGCGAGCAGCGGCTGTTGATCACCCCCGGCGTCTTTGACAACCCTCAGAGCAAGGACTGAGTGATCACGCAGGTTGAGCTCTGAGATCAGCTTCACCCGCATATCGTCCGCACCATTGGGATTTGCGGCGATCGCCGGCCACTTCAGGACATTCTCGTAGAGCACGGTCAATTCGTGTTCGTTGTAGGCGGAGGCGGCGCTGTTGAGAAATTCGCCCACGAGTTTCGGATAGACCGCATTTGTCTTCTCGGATATCGATGGAACGCCAATTTTTTTGGCGATCATGCCCAAGATTTCATCAACATCCGTATCAAGTCCCGATAGCTTCAGTTTCACGATAGCGTTGCCGACCCCATCGACCGTCTTCTTTTCATCGACAGCAAGCATCTTAGTGATGTTTGCCTTGATCAATTTCATGGTGCAGTCGGCGTTTTTCAAGGCAAGGCATACGCCTGGGCTGTCCTTGAGTTCAACGATCTGCTGTTTGAGTTCCGCAGCGGTGAGGCCGCCGATTTTTTCACTCGATGCGATCTTCAAAGCGGCCTGAGTGGACTTGAATTGGCTGGTGATGCTGTCGAGTTTCTTCTCCGCGCTCGAATAGGCCTGGTAGCGATCCCATTCGCCTTTGGTGCTTGCCCCTTGTATCTCCGCCGCAGCATCCACGAACAGCGCGGTTGCGTCCTTTTCAGGATCGCTGCACGAGGCCAGGCCGGCCAGTAAAGCGCCAAACAATGCTAATCGTATTGCATCCATAGGTGGTCCCCTCTGCCCCATAAAAAACAGAATTAGGTAACACGAAAATTTGAACGCTGGTACGGGGCCCCGCGATCCGACGGCGAGAAAACTCACGGCATCAGCTGGTTCCCTTCTGCGATGGTGCGCGCTTAGGCGATCAGTCGCTCATCAGGGCGACGAAGGAGATTCGCGCAAAACGGACCGGAAGAGTGGTGTCCGATGATGTTGACGCTTTTGCGCAGGTCAAGACACCCCAGAAATACAAGCCGCGCGAGCGTGCAGAACTGGGACTGGTCTTCGACACTCTCGACTTGCCATCGGGTGAGTTCCTGCTGGCCGCCCAGGCCTGGCAACTCTGCCGGCGTGGCGAGGACGACCCCAATCGCTTTGGCATCTTCGATGAAGGCGGCTTCTGGTTCATCGCCTCAAATATGATCCGTGACCTCGCTAGCCTGAACAAGGTCGAGATGCTGCCGTGGGACGACTGGGGGGCGATGCCATCCCCAGACGCGGAGATCAGCACCGAGGAACTGCGACGCTTCGATCACTTGGCGGAGGTCCTGCTCGACCCCGACCGTCATGGGGAAGAGCTCCGTTTACTCTATGGCGCTCCAGGGTTCGGCATGCCTGGAGAGGTCTTCAATGCTGTCAGGCAGGTTCGTGAGACGGTTTCGGTCGCGCAGTAGGACTCAAAAGCTCGTCGGCTGAAGTTCTGCATGCTCGGGTACTATGCGACCGCAAATACCAGTGACGGCTGCAAAATTCGGTCGCTCGGCCCGAGCTTTTGCGGCAATTTAACGACGGACTACTCAAACCATATCGGGAAACGCCAAGACGTTTGCGAAAGTTAGGATGTTCCCGACAAGTCCTTGACCATAAGTATCCATTGGCCCTCATCTGATTCCGGGAAAGGACGAAATGGGCATCTGGCCAAGTCCGATTTACTACAAAGGATGGCTGCGTCCCAACCTCTTTGCCGGGTAATCGCAGTAGCTAGTCATCGCGACAAAGAAAGGCCGCCAGAATGACAGCAAGAGATGTTCTAGCGGTCTTGGCGACAATCATATTTTTGGTTTGCCTGCTTTTAATTTACAACGCGTTCCACCGGTCGGTTTCGATAAGTGGCGCTGGATTACCTGCTTTTACAGATCAGGTTGAATGAGCCAGCTACCTATTCTGCATATGGCAGACCGGCCCTCCAAAGAGACAGCAGAAACAAAAAGCAGGCTATTCGTCGTCCTCGGAGATAATTGGACCCCCTTTTTCCGGTGAATTCTGGACGTAGAATGAACACCGAGCTGTCCGGCCTCACCGCGGAGGATTGCTGGCATGGACATCCTACCTTGCAACCGTAAGCCACGCGCCGCGAAACATGAAAAGCGCGGTAACGTTGCTGAGGGCGATCTCATATTCTCGCCACGCCATCCAAGGACACCTACTCGGTTCGCCTGCCGCTAATGTACAGGTTTCATTGAACTTTCAGGCCACCCAACCAATTCTGCGGTCGGAACAAATCGGCCCCTCGTCGGTTCTCTTCCCAAGGATCATTTGCGATCCAGGACAGGAGAGAGCCCCCATGAAGAGTTTGTTTATCACCGCAGCGGCAATCGCATTTTCGGCAACTTCGGTGTTGGCGCAGACCGCGACGCCAACGCCGAACCCTGAAGGCGATACGCCGGCAGTCGCAACACCTTCCGATCAGAACCCTACCGCGCCAGTTGAAGGCGCGAACAGCTTCACCGAGGCCCAAGCCAAGGATCGGATCGTCGAAGCCGGTTATGCCGATGTCACGGAACTAAAGCTCGACGACAAGGGCGTTTGGCAGGGAAAGGCAACCAAGGACGGCAAGCCAGTCGCCGTCTCGCTCGATTATCAGGGCAACATTGTCGCGAACTAATCACATCCAAAAAACACACCAAGGAGAAACACCATGACAAAGACAGTAACCGGACTTTTCGATCATTATTCTGATGCCACTTCCGCAGTCGCGGAGCTGAAGGCAACGGGCATTTCGGACAGCGACATCAGCATCGTCTCGAAGAATGCCGACGGCCGCTATAAGGACGGGGACAGCGATGCAGCCGAAGACGCTGGCACTGGCGCTGGGATAGGTGCCGCCGTCGGCGGTGTGGGAGGCCTACTCACGGGTTTGGGCCTCATGGCCATCCCTGGCGTTGGTCCGGTCGTCGCCGCAGGTTGGTTGGCCGCGACTGCGGCTGGAGCCGTGGCAGGCGCTGTGGTCGGCGGAGCTGCTGGCGGCCTGATCGGTGCGTTGACGGAATCCGGCGTGGATGAGCGAGACGCGCATGTATATGCGGAAGGTGTGCGTCGTGGCGGCACGCTCGTGACTGCCAAGGTTGACGAGTCGCGTGCGGCGGAAGCTGAAGCCATTCTTCAGCGATCGAACTGGGTCGACCTTTCGACGCGCCGCACGGCGTATGAGCGTGAAGGTTGGACTGCATTCGACGATGCGGCTAATCCGTACTCGCAGGCCGAAATCGAGGCCGAGCGCAACAGGTATGCAAACCGCGGTCTGTAATTCAGGACTTTACGGGGTCGTGCACGCACGGCCCCGTAAATCCAACGACCTATTTTCCCTACCCGACATTCAGTTCGTCTAATCGGTGGACCGACTTCGTTAGGTTGGAAATCAATTCAACCATCCGAGAGGGGTCGCCGGGTTTTGAATACCAGACACCTTCCAGAAAAACAGCATCGTCCACCGAGTCAGGCGTGCGGCCAGAATACACAATGAACGGAACTCCCCGTCTATTCAGCAGAGAGGCCACGCCGGCCGAATTACCGTCTTTTAGACTGACGTCTATTACCGCGGCCAAAGGCGTATGGCTCTCCAGCCACGTCAGAGCGTCAACGCAAGTCGAAACGATCAATACGTCAGAGTAGCCTCCAGCTAGGAAGCTACATTCGATGTCGAGGGAGATAAACGGCTCGTCTTCTAAGATGAGGATCGTATCAATGCACATTTGTCACTCGATGTAGTGGAATGAGACGGAAAGCGAAAAGCAAATAATTACGCGCAGTTGGAACACATTGCCGCGCCATAGATTAGTGAAACATGGATAGTGAAACCTTCGAAACCTTGCCTGGACCGATTGCTCTCGTTGTGGACGACGAGCCGCTAGTCCGTATGGACACTGCGGATATCATCGCAGAGGCGGGTTTTCATGTTATCGAAGCTGCGACGGCGGACGAAGCGTTCGAGTTCCTGAAAAAGCACAACTCGCTAAGGCTGCTGTTTACCGATATCTAGATGCCTCGCGACATGGACGGCGTAGCGCTGGCCAAGTACGTCGGCGAACACTGGCCCCATATTTTTGTGGTGGTCGCGTCCGGCGCGATTAAGCCCGCACCTGATGATCTGCCCGACACAGCGCGGTTTCTAAGCAAGCCACTCGACCAGCGTCTGGTCCTTGAAACGCTTCGGGAGCATTGTGCCGTTAAGTGAATGTAGCGTGCCGAGGCTGGCCGATAATAACAACGGCCAGACGAGGCAGCGTCCACACTTCCTAGCGGTACGTTATGAATGGGAATTCCGCATGCAACTCAGGTAGATGCCCTGTTTCATGGCATCTACGAACTGCTGCCTTTGGGCAAGAGTGTTTCCAATAGACGCTTGAAAAGCCGATTCAATAATGTATTCGATAGTATTTACGGTTGAAGGCTTGTTGCTGTGTCCTTCGTTAACAAGTTCTCCGTACCAGTAATTTCTTATTTGTTCAGGAGATTTCCCCTTTTGCCTTTCGATCATTATAGATTCGGCAACTAAAGACATCCCTTTACATGCGTCTTGAATATCTGCAAAAGACATGGTGCTGGATAGAAGCAGAAAGCTACCTGCCGTGAATATCTTCCGGATCATTCGCTACCTTCCATACCTTGCGCGTCTGGTTGGGCAGACTTGGGCGATGTGACGATAGATAGACTGCCGTTGGGGAACCCGCTTGCTCTTGGATGCCAAAGATTTGCCAGGTGATGCCAACGGGGGCTGGCGCTTTGCCGATACCGTTCTGTAGCCACTGGCCGATAATGACAATTACCAGTCAGGGGAGGTTTGGGCATTATGGCCATCCCGGGTGCTGGTCCGGCCGTTGCCGCAGGTTGGTTGGCCGCAACTGCGGCTGGAGCCGTGGCAGGCGCTGTTGTCGGCGGAGCTGCTGGCGGTCTGATCGGTGGATTGACGGAGTCCGGCGTCGATGAGCGAGACGCACATGTTTTATGCGGAAGGCGTGCGGCGTGGTGGTACTAAGTTGTCGACCTTCCGAAAGCGACTTTCGATAGCCGTACGTTGTTACGAGAACTGTTGAACCAATGGAGGCAACAATGCTGCGCCTTGTTCCAACGCTTGCGGCGATTTTAGTGCTGTGCGGGTTTTCTATTGTTTCCTCGCCTGCGGTGGCACAGGACAATCCGCCAATTCAGGTAACCTCCGGGATTGAGTATCAGTTTCTGGAGCGTTGGGATGTCGATCGGCTGAATCAGATACTGAAAGTCGATACGCCAAAGTTTGCTGGAATTCCCGTATCGTACAGTCCAGCGAGCAATGCAGTGCGGCTTTATCGCGTGGGCCCAGGATATGGCAGCCCTGATCATTGAACTTTACCGTCAGGGCGTTCAAAACGTTCAGGCGCTTCGCCGACTTATTGGAGGGTCGGAGCATATTTAGAGTGACGGATGAGGAACACGTCCCGGCGATCGTTGGTAAGCGATTTTCGGGGAGGCTGACATGCAAATTGCAAAAACAAGGAACCCGACAGACGTCAAATGGTTGAACCCTGTGCACCTGCAAATTCAGGGGTGTCCTCGGGCGCGAATAGACGGTCCAGCCCAAGCTCCGGTCTATTTGACACAGCAATGGCCGTCGCATTTCGGATACGAGCATGAACACGCAAGAACTAAATATATGTCTGCTATGGCGGGAAGACTGGATGCGGAGCAAGCCCGTAAGGCTTTTGTGGCCGCGGCCGTTAAGGCGAACGTAATTGGCAACGCTTATCACCGCGCAGCTCCCCGTCGCCAAGTGGCATGACATGATCGGAGAACCGACCATCGCAGACGCAATCCTCGATCGGATCATCCACAATGCGCACCGCATTGCCCTTGAAGGCGACAGCATGCGACGGCAAAAAACACCATCCCACTTGACCGGCGCTGAAAACGGCGAAATCAATCGCTCATGACTTCAACCAGGCAGGCGAAAATCGACCACACCATGCTGTCCCGGACTTAGTGTAACGACTGTCCGCGATTTAGTGAAACGACTGTCCCGTTCTTCCGAAATACGCAGGTCGGCGTGCGGCCAGTATTCGGGACACCCTGATCAAGCAGTTCGTGGAGGCCCAAGCACCCGTTTTCGATGACGAAATGGTTGCTCGCAACCGTGTCGGTACAACCTTAGGTCGTGGCCAGTGGCGGGTTCAGGCATAGCTCTTCTGACAACAGGAACAGTTGAAGCTCGCCTCTCGCACATCACACGACAATAGGAGATTGATCCATGGAAATAGGTATCATCGGCGTTGGCCACATTGATTTAATTTTCACTAAATTACTCTCTATGATTGCACAAAAAGAGAAGGGCGCAATGGGGGTGGAGGAAGTCTTTTGCGGGAGAGCCTTCGGCTCGACCGATCCCCTACCGGAGGCGCGAGGTTCTGCGAAAGCAGGGCCTCGCTACCCTTTTCGTGCTTGGAGAAGTTGAAGATGGTGTTGACGATGAGCCCAAGCAGCATGAATCCGCCGAGGAGGCTGGGGAGGAAATCGGCTATAATCCATGCTGGTGTAGGAATTGTCTGGGAATAGGCACGGTTCACCGTGGGCGGTGGGGACTGCCGCCGCGAAAAGCATGCAGCCGTCCCCTTAGCGTCAGAAGCAGTTGGTGTTGCAGTACTGCGTGTCGCCGATCCAGTAGCAGCTGGTGGTGCAGGTTGTGGCGGCGGCGATGTTGGCGACCGTGGTGGCCAGCAGCGATGCGAGAAATATGGTAGCAACAAAAGTCTTCATGGGGTAGTTCTCCCTGGGGCAGTCATCATCAGACCCACCATGCCCGAGGTGGGTAACCGGGCCGAAGCCCGGTTTCGACTATGGTCTCACTGCAGGTTCCGACAGCCCTTGTGCTCAGTCTTGCCGGCGTCCGCTTGAGGGGAAGGTAAATTATCGCTCCCTTCGCAGCGGCACATGGCATTTCAATGCTGAGTTAACAAGATTGCTGGCTGCCAACCGCAAATCTGTGGCAGCCAAGAACAACTATTGGCCGTGCACCGGCCCCATTCAGGAAGCCCCGGTGAGGCGTGGGGTGACGACGAAAGTTCGGCGCAGGCGCACTCAACACGGCTGAGGGCGTGATTGGCTAGTTAAGCGCCAGAGGGCCCGAGGGTGGATGTGATGGTCGCTATCGCGACGCTTTCCTGGAGCTTCGGCCTCTTCACGCGAACGCTTTCGGTCGATGTATGGATGCAGCGCGGACGGCGAATTTAGTGGCGCAGTAGACGGCGGCACACGGATCGACGACATGGCCGTAGACAGAGGAAACGTTGATTATGTGTCCGGACTTCCCCGCCTTCATGTGCGGCAGCACCGCGGCGATGCCATAAAGCGCGCCCTTAATGTTGACGTCGATCATGCGATCCCACTCGTCCATCTTTAGACGTTCGAACGGGGCAAGCGGCATCAGACCCGCATTGTTCAGCATGACATCGATTTGGCCGAATTTGCTCACCGCCGTATCCACCAGGTTGCTAACCTGCTGCCTGTCCGTGACATGTGTCTGGACCGCCCTGACCTTGTAGCCCTTTGTGGTGAGTTCGTCCGCCAGTGCATCTATGCGGTCACGCCGGCGGGCACCGAGCACCACGGTGGCACCTCGCTCGGCGAGTTGGTGCGCCGTAGCTTCTCCAAGTCTACTGCTCGCCCCAAGTAATGACGACAACTTTGTTCTCGATGCCTTGAGACATGCTGTTCTCCTGTTTCGAGGTTCTGGAAAAGGTTAAACGCGTCGGCTGGCGAGCGCTCCGAACGCGGCGGAACCCCCAAGGAGGAGGGCGGCCAGAAGGAAAGCGCTCCACCAGCCTGCGATGTCGAAGAGAACGCCGCCTGCAAACGCGCCGCCTGCAATGGACAACTGAATCAGCGCAACCTGGACACGGCCGGCCGCTTCCAATTCACCGGGGACCAACCTCGCCATCCAGGTGTTCCAGGCCACTGGGGTCGGGGTCGAGAAGAATCTCCAGAGCACAAGAAGAACTGCGGTGGCCCACGGCGAAGACCCGAAGCAGATCAGAGCGAGAGCGATCAGAGCGACCGTGCCAGGGAGGCCAACAAGCGCGGCGGTCAGGCACCAGCCTTCTCGGCGTTCGTCGATGCTTTTCGGCATAGACAGCGGAAACAGTGATAGGCTCCAATGTCTCCTATTGGCGCAACGCTGCCGTGACGCCCCAACGCCCTCTGTGAGGGTGTGGGGTACCCACGCTTCATCAAGACTGATATGGGGATCGTGATATTTGGCGTGGATTTAACGGCGAATGACAACACCAAACCTTGCAATATGGAACGCGTTTCAAACGGACTGGGAGCGTTCCCATTTCGGCCAAATTCCGATGAAGCAGGCTTTTAGGGTAAATCAGCAACTGCCGTGGGTGAGATTTCATTCGTTGCCCGGGTCGGAGCGCTACCCGGCGACGGTCCGCGAAGAGAACATAATAGTTGAAAGGGCCATTGTCCTTGGCGATGCCATGCTTGGCAGAGGCTGTGAATGCTGGCAAGTCGAATGCCGCGCCGACGCGGAGCTAGAGCAATGTAAGCACGCTGCCTCTTCGGCTTCTGCAGCGCAGACCATTGTTTACGACGAGGTAGAATGGACCTTGTACGTGGCATCCGAAATTTGGGAGCCCAGCGAAAGATTGGCCGCGCAGCTGCTCGCAATTGCCAATGAAGAATCTTGGCCGAAATTCTGGATGAGCAAAGAGAACGGTCAAATCTTCGCACCCTACGATGGGGGATTCGATCTATTCCCGATCTCAAATGACGAGGTTCAGCGTCTTCGGATAGCGCACAGGGACTGGCTATCACCGCTTCCGAGCGGACTATAGCTATTGCCACATCAACAACGGGCGAGGTCTCTGAGACGATCTGCTGACGTATCTTGACTGCAATGGCCTGCAGGGCGGCGCTACCCGCCAACGTCTCACTTTTGTATTTCGTGTTGTCGAAGTCCGCGTCGTATTCGGCGGCACGCGCCAAAGCCAAGCTCGCCGCCATCTCGAGGCCATAGGCTCGAGCCTTCGCGATCTCGTCATGCAGACGCCTGGTGGTGTAACGGGGCTGGTTGTCCCCCACCACATGATGAAGGGGTGAGGGGGCCGCGATCAGCCCGGAGCAGTCATGCTCTCCGGTTGGCATGAATTGCCGCCGTGTCGAAAGGACCCCGAATATTTGGTGCTCGATGCCCGCTTCTGGGCGCAACGCGGCCGAGTAGCCAGCCGCCGTCTGGGCGGGTGATTAGATGCCCCTAAAGCAGACAGCTTAGGCCTTTAGTCTTGATCAAAACGCCAATCGGCATGATCTCTTTTCAACCCGACATCCTCCCATATCTCGAGCGAACCAAATATCTCTGTTTCTGGCCAACGAGGATCGGGTTCCTGACTTTGACGCCAAGTCAGATGAACCTTGGCTACACGGCCATCGGCCAGCAAATAAAGTGCATCGTCTCGGTCAAACCTGCGGGCAATGAGCGTCGCATTGATCTGAAACAACGGATGACCTGGACCGACTTCCCGAACCAGCTCTGCTTCCCAAGCCAGCAGATGGGTCTCATCCATCGTGGCCCTTACGTGCTCCCAAGGCTCAAGCCATTTCAAGAAATCACCCCTGTCAATATGCACTCTACAGCAAAACAGCTAACTCACTTTGATGGGGATGTGAATGACCGCAATTTGGCGCTAAGCCGTCATCGGCGGACGCGCGCGTCCATTCCATCACGATGGGGCCACCAAGCGCCCAACCGCCCAGCTATTAGACCGTTCTGAGTCTACGCCACCTTGAGGCCCGGATTGTTAAACCGACGCGGACGATTGCCGGGCCGCCCCTACGCGGCAAAATCGGGCAATGGCCTTGAAGCGGCTGAGCCCAGAGGGGGGTATTTCCTAGCGCCTAGTCTCTGAGGGCAAAGTTGTCAAAACTATCGGCGGAAGGCAGAAGACCCGAGAGCGTTAGATCGTGTAAAAACCGGCTGTACGGAAGAGCGAGAAGCACTTGTGGAGCTATTTCTATAATCGCCGCGCGTTCACATTCCGGGTCGGTAGTGCGCGTTCTCAGGCACATGGCTGTCGTGCTGTCGACCAACCGGTAGCCATGGCCGCCGCCAATAAGCGCGACGCCCTCGCTCATTGCGAAGGAGACGCTGGGGACCACCACCACGCGAAGGCCTCCAAGCCAAATCCCCATGATCGCCAAAAACAGTATAGCCGTGAGCGTTTGCAGTAACAGGCGCATTGTGTCTACCTCGGATGACGCACCCATGGTTTGCACAATTCAAGGTGGAGGTGAAGATCGAACTGGGACTCACCGCACATGATGGTAAACAATATGTAGAACCGACCCGCACGGTACTTTTCGCAAGAGCATCTGGGGCGGCCTTTGGGCCCTAAGCAGTCTAAGTCACATAACTGATGTCAGGTGATAACAGCCAGCAAATCTCTTCTTCAAAGCGGCTTGACGAACCCATAACCCGTGAGCTATTAATTTAACCAATAGCTCACGGGTTATGGATTGCCAATGCCAGATATCGCCATCCCAAATCGGGACATGATTTTTAAGACGCTTGCCGACCCAACGCGGCGCGCCATTTTCGAAGGGTTATGCCGCAAGGGTGATCAGACTGTCGCAGTCCTGACGGCTCGGGCGGGAATTTCCCAGCCGGGAGTATCGAAGCATCTGGCCGTCCTCAAGCAGGCTGGCTTGGTGAGCGACCGCCACCACGGTCGCCAAACCCACTACAGCGCGCAGCTCGGTGCCCTCGCTCCGTTGATCGACTGGACAAACCAGATGAGAACATTCTGGGAGGGCCGGTTCGACGACCTCGAAGACTTGCTGGACAGGATGGATCAATGAGCGAAACATCGACTGCAACACGCACCGTGATCGTCGAGCGCGAGATCGCGCATCCACCAGAGAAAATCTGGCGGGCGCTCACCCAGCCTCATCTGATCTCGGAGTGGCTGATGAAAAATGACTTCAGCCCTGTCGTCGGTCACCGGTTCAACCTTCGCGGCGAGTGGGGTGGCGTTCTGGATTGCGAGGTGCTCGTTGTCGAGCCGCAAACAACGCTCTCCTATACCTGGAACTTCAAGCATGACGATCCGGCCTTCGACCTGAATAGCGTCGTGACGTTTTCGCTCTCGCCCACGACGACGGGCACTCGGCTGCGTATGGAACAGGCTGGATTCCGGCCGGATCAGCGGCAGGCATATGGTGGCGCAAAGGCAGGCTGGCCCGAGCACCTTGCAAAGCTGGAACAGGTTTTAACCGGGACAGAATGACGGGGCAGACTGAAAGTCTCTCCCGCCCATTCAGCCGTGACAAGTAAAGGAGTTGCACATGCGTTCGAATGCGTGGATTCGCTGGGTTCATCGATGGCTGTCGATTGTCTTCACGATGGCCGTCATTGCAAACTTTGTTGCCATGGGGCTCGGAGAGCCTCCGCCGTGGATCGTAGATGCGCCGCTACCACCACTTTTTGTGCTGATGTTTACCGGCCTGTACATGTTCGCCGTCCACTACGCCATCCGGTGGCGCGGATTGAAAGCATAGTCACGCGGGATGTTTCCCTCCATTAGCAGCGAGAGATTCGATGGAATTCGCAGTCCGTACCATGATCACCTCGATTGAAGATTATTTTACCAAGGGATGCGGGCGCTGCGAGCGCTTTGCCGGACCGGACTGTTCGACGCGGCAATGGGCACAAGGGCTGAACGACCTGCGCCAGATTTGCCGCGATGCGCGGCTGGTCGAGACAATAAAATGGGGGCATCCATGTTACATGCATCGAGACCGCAACATCGTCATCTTCGGTGCTTTTCGCGACAGTTTCCGCTTAACGTTCTTCAATCCGGCATTGATGAAGGACCCTCACGGCGTCCTTGAGAGACAAGGCCCGAACACACGCCATCCCGATATGATCCGTTTCGTGGACAACGCTCAGGTCGCACCGATGAAGGCCGTCATCTCGGCTTACCTGAGGGAGGCGATGGATTATGCGGAGGCTGGGATCAGGCCACCAAAGGATGTGAGTGAAATCGAGCTGCCCGATGAGCTGGTTGACGCCCTGGACTCCGACCCTGAACTTGCAGAAGCCTTCCGGAGCCTGACGCCAGGGCGGCAGAAAAGCTATGTTATCAATCTCAGTTCTACCAAGAAGCCCGAAACGCGGATATTACGCATCGCAAAATTTCGACCGCATATCGTCGCCGGAAAAGGTGCCTTGGAACGGTAGTCGACATTTCCATGAGAGATTCTGGCGCAAACATGCCTCGCAAGTCCACTGATTGCGCGTAAATAATTACCACCACGGCACTGGCGGCGGGCACCGGCCCGACGTCAGACATTTCACTGCACCGAGGCACGTTCCAACATTTTTCTAATAATTCATCACACCCAAGAGTTCGGCCGGGACCGGGGGATTAACCGTCCCGGCCGAACTTTGCAGACGAGGTTGGAGGCCGGCCACGAGGCTTTTAAGGGGTGACGATGTTGAACCAGAACTCGAAGTTATCGAGCATTGAGACAAGTTGGGTAAGCTTTCCAGCATCTCCGGTAATCTTGACCTTCCCGTCTGACACCGCGGCGTCGAGCTTGGTCTCACCGAGCACGATGCTGTTCAGCGTATCGCGCGAGAGCGCAATCGGGCTGCTGGTTAATAATCGGCAAGGCGAAAGACTGAGACGTGAGAACGTGACTCAGACGTGAATGGCGTTCCCGTCCAGTCAGCGTGCCGACACTCGAGTTCGAATCCTGCAAGTTGACCCATTAGGTCTAGTTCTGCTGGCCAAATGTAGCGGTGAGGAGACCGGAAAACCTGTGCCTGCTTGGTGTCGTCAAATCGGAAATGGTGCGAAATGACCTGCTGAAGCACCACATCGTAGGTGTCGAGGCCAATATAGCCAGGTTCCGAATGCCAGACCACTGCTTGTTCGCCCGGTGTCAACTTGCGAAGCTCGGGCACCCATAGCTCCACAACGAAACGACCGCCAGATCGAAGATGGAGCGCTGCGTTACAAAAGCAGCGGACTTGCTCCGCTTGAGTCAGCAAGTTCGAAATTGTGTTGTATACAAGATAGACTAGCGAAAAGCTTCCGGGAACGACGGTCTTAGCCATGTCACCAAGTGTGACAGGGATGTTTTCTTCGCCGGCTTTTGTACGCATTTGAGCAATCATGGCGGGAGATTTTTCGATCCCGACGACGGAAATTCCCCGCTCTCTGAGCGGAACAGCCACCCGGCCAGTTCCGATGGCGAATTCGAGAACCGGCCCACCTTCCGCAAGTTCAACAAGTCGATCAACTGTGGGTCCCAACACGCTCGTCGAAAACATTCCGATGCCGGGCGTATCGTAAGACCTAGCTGTTTCGTCATCCCATATGTCACCATCCATGGTATTGGACGTTACAGCACGAACTTCCTGGTTGTCGAGGTCGGGCGAGACAGGTGGCTCTCGGAGTGGTGCCCGACCTTCCAGATCGCCTATATTATCCAAGCCGTCGAAGTCCCTCGCCAGCCTTCGCGGCGTTCGTCACTGCTTTCCGGTATCGACCGGGAATGCGTTAGGTCGCACACTACAACGTCTCCTACTGGCGCTTTTGGACCATGACGCCTTCCCGGCGGCCCGTTGCGGTCGTGAGGGCGCTGCCTGTCTGCGCGCGTTGCTAAACCCCTTCAGGTTGCTACGGTGCGACTCACCGATTTTGCGTGGGGTAACGTATGATTTACGGAGATGTGCCGGGAGGAGATGAGCTGTTGGCATGGTTCGGAGAGGTCCCAACTTTCCACGATGCCGAGATTATCAGCCTGTGTCTCAGCAGAACCGGAGCTAGCGAACTGAAGGTACACGGCTGGATCATGACCGACGGAGTCGATCCGAATGGGTATATTGTGCTCGACAAGCACGCTGTCGTGACTTTCAGGTTTGAAGAAGTTATGGACCTTCAACTAGATGGTTTTAGCGGCCAGAACGTCCTCGCAGGCCTTACCCTTCAACGTGCAACGGACCGAGGCCGATTCGGCTACTACGCGATGCCAGAGGATGCCGACGACATCGAGATTGAACTCCTACCTTGTTACGGCTTGGACGGCTTCATCAGGGCAAAAACGGTCGCGATATCATTCGTTCCAGGACGACCGGCTAAAGCGAGATGACGATCATGTGGCTTTGGTTGGATCAGTTTTACGTCCGCTTATGGGCCAAAAGCAGTCATTGCCGTATCGCCTCGCGACCGAATTAAGTTGGGGATCGCACGAGCTCTCGCAGATGCGTAACAGACTTCGCGGGAAATTCTCCTTCGCCCCATAGCTTCGCATAGCCCATGAGACCATGCTCATCCATGACGCGGTCGGCAGCCTCAAGGACAGCAGCTCCAAAAGCTACAATCTCACACATTTCGTCGACTAACACCTTTCCAGCCTCAATTGGCTTGTCGGACCAGAGTTCGTCGAACTCGATTATGCGAATTCTGATACTTTCGCCGACTTTGTCGATAACCCATCGATACTCCCCAGGCTCTTCCCAGAAATGCGCCTCCAATTGAGTTTCCCCGGACATGACAAGACATGCTGCATCGACAAGCTCTTTGAGAGCATCCCCCAAGTAGGAGGCCGTAATCGTGACAGAGGAAAACGCAATGGCCACATCGCATGACGCCCATCCGATTGTGTTGGCTCTAAGCTGGAAATTGATGTGTACGACGGGTACCTGCGGTAATATCGAATCTGCCATTGGAATTTGGTACACCATGAGGGTGTGCGACGACAAACAAGGTTTACAGGATGGGCAGGTTTTAGGCCCTCAGCGGACTTGCTCTTATGACGACGAAATGTCAGGTGGGTGTCTCAAATGAATTGGAAAATCTTACGCTGCGCATTCGTATTCGCGGCGTTAACATCCGCAAACGGTGCTGAAATGACAAGTGAATTTGCCAAGAATGAAGAAGTTCGGCTGGATTTGCGGAAACAGGGTGACGACGGCAGAACACCAAGACTACTCCAGCACTACGCTTATTTTCCAAGCGCTGACGCAGAAAAGGCTTACGCCGATTTTTTGATATCGAAAGCCTATCAAATTGAGCGCGAAAGCGGTGATAGCCCTGGGGATAATCCTTGGGGAGTGATCTTCACGAAGGTTCAGGCACCCATCGACATCGATGATGAAACGGCCAATCTTGGATTGAAGGCAAATAGCCTCGGCGGTGAATATGATGGCTGGGAGACAGACCTTATCCGCAAGTGACTGCCGTTTTTGGCGCGAAGCTGCCGATCGCTTGACGCCTTCCGGCCCATTGCAGATGTTAATTTCGCACTGCGGCGGCGGACCAGAAGTCCTCAACCCTTTGCCACCAGATTGCCGTCTCTGGCAGAAGCCATTTGCGGAATTGTTCAGGAACTGTCTGATCATGAAGAGCCGGGTTCTGAAGGTCTTCAAGCAGTCCTATGGTGGCGGCAGTTCTGGCTTCTTCATCGCCGTGAATGTGCCACTTCTCCACTAATTCGAATATCTCCTCGAACCCGTCGGTGTCGCCGTTCTTGAGCCGATCGATTAGATACGATGCTAGTTCGCCTAACACCGCGTACGGAAGTGTTTGATGGGTTTCTATGCC
The DNA here is from genome assembly GCF_030814475.1 of Pararhizobium capsulatum DSM 1112. Taxonomy (NCBI): domain Bacteria; kingdom Pseudomonadati; phylum Pseudomonadota; class Alphaproteobacteria; order Hyphomicrobiales; family Rhizobiaceae; genus Pararhizobium; species Pararhizobium capsulatum. The sequence goes on from NZ_JAUSVF010000001.1 coordinate 1,205,330, forward strand.
AGCAAATGACAAAGCTACGGATTTCTCGCGGAAGTCGGGAACGATGCGCCAAAGCGGAGCGAACATTTCACTGATGCTAAGCGGTGCGGTCATATTGGTCTCATCCTGAACGAAACAGTACGGTAGCAGCCAGAGCCTGATGGCTGCAATTGGCGCATGGGTGACCACCGGCGTTCGCCGGTGGTCAGGATGTCAGGATGTCAGGATGTCAGGATGTCAGGATGTCAGGATGTCAGGATGTCAGGATTCTATAATTCAATCTGCTCAGCAATCCTTAGGGCGTCATCCACTTCGACGCCAAGGTATCGGACGGTGCTTTCAAGTTTTGCGTGACCCAGCAGAATCTGGACGGCACGAAGGTTTCCAGTCTTCTTGTAAATCTGCGCAGCCTTGGTTCTCCTCATGGAGTGGGTTCCGTAGGCGCTGCTTTCCAACCCGATAGAGGCGACCCATCGATGCACAATCCGGGCATATTGCCTTGTCGACAAATGCCCCGTTGTTTTTCGGCGGCTCGGGAACAGATAGCTGCCCCCATTCCTTCGTATGAATGGAAGCCACGCAACGATTGCGGTCTTCGTTTGTTCAGTGACCTCAAACTGCACAGGCCGCTTCGTTTTTTTCTGGATAATGGTCGCGCGATCTCGCATCGAACTACCAGACCAAAGGTCCTCAATCCTTAGTCTGACGAGGTCGCATGCACGGAGCTTGCTGTCGATGGCGAGGTTGAAGAGTGCCAACTCCCGGATCGCTCCGCTCATCTCAAGGCGAACGCGGATGGACCACACGTTCTTGGGCTGAAGTGGGCGCTTCTGGCCGACCAGAATGCCTTTGTTCCACGGATATCGAGTACGAAAAATGGCGGTGTCCATGGCCAAGTCTCCGCCACACCTCCCACCTCGTCGCCCGTGATGGGCAGTCCAAAACTATCATAGTTCGTCACCTGTCAGGCCCATTTCAGTCATGGGCCGAACCGTCGCGGATAGGGTCGTCGACGTAGGTCGTCCAGCGCCGCGCTTGAGTGCATCAGTGTCGGATCAAAGCGAAGCGCCGGATCAAGGCAATGCAATCCTTGTCGACACAATGGTACTCCCAGGCATGAGCGTCCTGAGACCGTCGGCCAGCATCGATGTCGCTTCAAGCAGTGCGTGCTCCGGCATCGTATCCATGGCCTCGAGAACGAACCACATGCGGCCGCCTGTGTCCTCGATACGGGTCCGCGTGCCCTGACGCCAATTCCAGCGCCGACACGTCACGCCCGAATCGTCACGCCAGATGACCTCTCCCGGTTCAGGATGCTCGAGCACTGCCTCTCCGTTCATCACCGTTTCGAAATCCTCGCTGCCGTCGGCGATGGACAGGAACGGATGCCCGAAATAGGCATCCGCATTCTCGCCGCCAACAGGAATGGCGTAACGGAGGCTGACGGCATTGTAGAGATCGACGACGGGGTTGATCGGCTGCATGCGGCCGTCCTTGAGAACGCGCTTGCGCAGCGCCTGCGCCGAACAGGGCGTCCGGTTTGGCTTCGCGCCGAAACGCTGATAGGCTTCCGCCCAACTTGCCAGATGGGCATCTGCCCATGAAGGCCCGCCGCTGGTCACGAACGCACAGGCGTCGCTCAGAATATCGTGATCCTGATTTCCTTCGGCGGCGGCGGTCGCATCGACGATAATGCTCACTGCCCTGAAGCCGGGTGCTATTGTTGCGATGCGGTCGTCGATTGTGGGAAATTCGAACATCTGGCCTCCCTTCCAGCCCGTAGTTAGGTCGGAACCATGGCGGCAACGGCAACGTCATGCCGCTCACCACGTTCCTCGATACCGCGCTTGACGCCCTTGCGATCTTCTTCGGGGCGGTTCTGGCTCATCTTCCGCTTTCCATTCAGATTGACGATCGGCATGCGGATGCCGACGATCCCGCGCAATTGCGCCTTGATGTAATTCTCCGGAGCGTCCGTTACGGCCCAGGGCGCTTTGCGCGACGATTCATGCAAGTTTGTTAGACGGCTGACGACATCGAGCAGCCGATCGGTATCGTCGAAAAAGTCGACTGGACCGGAGGCGTGCACCGCGGCGTAATTCCACGTTGGAACTACCTTTCCATGCTCAGCTTTCGTTGCGTACCACGAGGGTGTCACATAGGCGTCCGGCCCCATAAATACCGCCAGTCCATCTCCGAGGACTTCCGCCTGCCACTGCGGATTCGGCCGAGCGAGATGCGCATAAAGCACCCCCATATCGCCTTCGGTTTCGTCAAGAAACATCGGCAACGGCGTGGCCATCGGGCCACTCGCAGTTGCGGTGATGAAGTTGGCGAGATGACACTGGCGAATCATCTCATAGAGCTGGAGCCTGTCGGCGACGATGAATGCTGGAGGCGTGTACATGAAGGTCTCCCTTGACTTGGCTCTGTTATCGCATCCAACTCGCATGAGAGGGAGTGCCAGTTCATGACCAAAATCATGGTCCAGTTTGACCGAGACGGAGAAAACATCCGAACCTCGCGCGCCATCTACCTCGGATTGCGGGACCAGATCGCAACGGGTGTCTATGCTGTCGGAGACAGGCTGCCGTCGACGCGGGCATTGGCGGAGGAACTCGGCGTTTCCCGCACGACCGTGACGGCCGCCTTCGAGCAGCTCACTTCGGAGGGCTATGTCCATGTGCGGCATGGCGCGCGAGCCGTCGTCGCGGGCAATGTCGCCGCCAGTAGCGATATCTCCAGGCTCACACGGCCCAGCTCGACAGGGAGACTGTCGGCCTATGCGGCTCGCGCCATGGAACTACCCTCCATTGTCCCGAGCGCAACAGGACCGCTCGACCATGACTTCCGGTATGGGGATGTCGCGCCCGGCGACTTCCCGAAACTGGCATGGCGGAAGTCATTGGGGTCGGCGGTTCTCGCCCATCGGGACAAGCTGAGCTACGGACATCCCGCCGGCAGTCCAGCCTTGCGGCAGGCTTTGCAGGGATATCTGTGGCGGGCACGTGGCATCAGGTGCACAGCCGAGCAGATCGTCATCGTCAACGGTTCACAGCAGGCGTTGGACCTTTGTGCGAGGGTCCTTGTCGATCCGGGCGACAAAGTGCTGTTCGAAGAACCCTGCTACGCGATGGCCCGCAACGTCTTGGTCACCCTTGGAGCCGTGCCCACCGCCATCAATTGCGATGAGGATGGTTTGGACACGTCCAGCCTGCCTGATCCTGCTGGCTACGCGCTTGCCTGCGTCACGCCGAGCCATCAATTTCCCCTGGGAGGCGTTCTTTCTATCGGTCGTCGGCGGCAACTGGTGGAATGGGCCACGGCCGGAGACGCATTTATCGTTGAAGACGACTATGACGGCGAATACCGTTACGATGTACGCCCGATCCCGCCGCTCTATCTCGCAGGCCGCGGACGGGTGATCTATGTCGGGACGACCTCGAAGATTTTGTCTCCGACATTGCGCCTGGGCTATCTCGTCTTGCCCGAGCCACTCATCGAGCCGTTCGTGCTGTGCAAGCAAATCATGGACCGGCACACTTCCATGTTTGAACAAGAGGCGCTCGCCAAGTTCATCGAGTCCGGTGGCTACGAGCGGCATGTGCGAAAAATGAGACGGGCCAACGCCGAGCGTCGGGGCATCTTTCTGGATGCCATGGTCGCGGCCTTCGGGGAAAAGATCGAGATCATCGGCACGTCGGCGGGTCTTCATGTGGTTGTCTGGTTCAATGAGTTTGGCCGTCGGGACGAGCAAAACATTGCGGACACCGCCCGGCACAACGGCATTGGAGTCTATCCAGTCTCGCGGTTGTACTCCAATCCGGTGGAGCGACGTGCCGGGTTCATCTTTGGATATGCGTCCATGCCCATTCGCCAGATACCAAGCGGTGTCGATAGACTTCGCCAAGTCATGGCGCAACAGGCTGCATCCAGCGCCGTCTTCGACGCGGGGGCATGACCGCTCATGGCGGGCGCTTTTGGGCCATTACGGGTTTCGGCCGCCCAAAGCGGCCTTCGTTCAGGTGTAGGCGAGAAGCCGCCCCGAAAGTATCACGCCGATCCACGCCACCATGGACACGACTGCCGCCGCACGAGCAGCGATCGGCGTCACCGCGGCTTCGGCCCACTCGTCGACCTGACGGTAGACGCCGTAGTGGAATATCGGGACGTTTAAACCAGCCAGGATCAGAAGACCGAGCTTCCATGGCGCGGCTCCGGTGTTGGCGACTACTGTCGCCTGCGCGCTGAGCAGGACGATCCCGGTGACGAAGGCTATGGCAAGCCCCACATGCGAAACGGGCAACAGATGCCGCGCCGCCGTGGGCACGCTCACGACGCGGTTTGCAACGCCCAGGAGGCGGAGGTCAAATGCGAAGGCGGGGCCGACCAGAAGGGCGATGCCAAGGATGTGGATGGCTTCAAGCACTGGGTAGAGGTACTGGGCATTCCGCACCATGTCGCCCAGCGCTGAGCCCTGCAGCAGCATAAGCAATGAGTTGAGCATTCAAGTGCACTCCGTGCGATAAGGTCGGCGCATTGCGTGGAAGATCGACATCGCCGACCTTCCAATATTCATGTGCGAATTTGCCCAGAAGCGTTGGCTGCCTATTTCGGCAACGGTGCCCGTACCGGAAGTTCGTTCCCAAGCACTTGGTTTACAGGCACAGCATCGTCGCCGTACCAAAACACAACGGGACGGAACAGGCCGTCATCCGTGCGGTTGATGTAGCCGACCGCCTGGAAACGCTCGCCGACCTTCAAAGCACGCGCAAGGCCCCACCTCCCAGACCACGCTGGCGGCGCGATGATTACCTCAAGCTCCTTGTGGGGGCCGCCGTAAGCGAACGCGGCATTCACCCTGACACTGTCCTCGGGATCGCTCAACTGCTCCGGTATCGTCAGATCGGGCGTGTCTCCGGGCAGATTGCCGTCCAAGATCACATCGAACTGCGAGTGCGGGTTGCCCCAGACGCCATCTGACGAGACCGTGCCCGAGATGTAGACGAGCCGATCGGTCTGGAAGCCGGGCCACCCGTGGTGCGCCGACGCGGGAGATACTGGCATCAACATGGCACCCAGCGCAACCGCGGCCGAAATCCCGACTTTGGTCACCAGGCGCAAAGCCCGGATTGGCTTGGCGAGAAGTGAAGTCATGCTCTTCATTCTATTTGTCCTTGCGTTTAATCCGCTTCGCATCAGGCCGAGACCGACCGCTGCCTCGCGGCCAAGACCGTTGCTTCAGCCTTCGAATTGCTCCTGGGTGACGTGCTCCATCCAGTCCACGACCTTGCCGTCGAGATGTTCCTGGATGGCGATGTGGCTCATCGCCGTTGTCGGTCCAGCGCCATGCCAATGTTTCTCGCCCGGCTCGAACCACACGACGTCACCGGGGCGGATTTCCTGTATCGGTCCACCTTCGCGTTGCACGCGTCCCAGTCCGCTCACCACGATGAGGGTCTGGCCGAGCGGATGGGTGTGCCAAGCCGTTCGAGCGCCGGGCTCGAATGTTACCGTTGCGGCGGCACCGCGCCTTGCTTCGTTGGCGTTGAACAGCGGGTCGATCCTTACCGAACCCGTGAACCAGTCGGCCGGACCTTTGCCGGACGCCTGGCCGCCGAGGAAAATGATATCCATGGTCAAATCTCCTTTGTGGAACCGAACCGACCGCCCGAACGGCGACCGGCTCGGTCGGCATTACGCCGCCAGGTGCTGGTTGAAGAACTGAGCCAGCTTGTCGAACGGAATTACATCCGTCTTGTCATAGAGGTCGGTGTGGCTCGCGCCCGGGATGACCATCAACTCCTTCGGCTCGGCCGCCGCTTCGAAGGCCGTCTTGGCGAAATAGAGGGAGTGAGCCTTTTCACCGTGGACAAATAGAATCGGGCGCGGGGAAATCTCCGCGATGTAGGACAGGATCGGCATGTTCATGAACGAGAGCGGGGTTGTCTGCGTCCAGGCGTTGCCGGAGTTGACGGCGCGCTTGTGGTATCCACGCGGCGTGCTGTAATAGTCGTGATAATCGATCATGAACTGCGGCGAGTCTGCCGACACAGTAACGTTGTAGGCCGGCTGATAGGCAGGGCCGCCCTTTTCTGCGTCCGCCCAGCGCTGGCGGCTCATCTGTTCCAGAGCCTGGGTGCGCTGTTCCAACGTAACGCTGTCATTGTAGCCCTTCGACATGACGCGGGTCATGTCGTACATCGTGCTGGCAACCACGGCCTTGACCCGCTTGTCGGCGGCGACGGCGTTCAGAGCCATGCCACCCCAGCCGCAGATGCCGATGACACCGATGCGCTCACGATCGACTTCAGGGCGCAGGCCGATATAATCCACCGCCGCGCTGAAATCTTCTGTGTTAATATCAGGCGAGGCGACATTGCGGGGCTCACCGCCACTTTCGCCTGTGTAGGACGGGTCGAAAGCAAGCGTAATGAAACCACGCTCAGCCATCGTCTGCGCGTATAGGCCGGAGGACTGCTCCTTGACCGCGCCGAAGGGGCCACCCACGGCAATCGCCGGCAGGCGGCGATCACCGCGGTTCTTCGGAAGGTAGAGGTCGCCCGACAGGGAGATGCCGTAACGGTTGTTGAACGTAATCTTCTCGTGGTCGACGGCTTCACTCTTGGGGAACGTCTTGTCCCAGCCAGCACTGTCCTGAGCGAATGCGGGTGCGCCGACTGCGGTCGCGACGCTCAATGCGGCGACGCCAGTTCCGGTCAGCTTGAGAAAGGTACGGCGAGCTTCGTTATGGTCTGACATGTTTGCTTCTCCTTGATGACAGTTACTTGCAGTGTGAGGTTCGATCCGGACATGAGGGCGCGGGTGCGGAAACCGGAGGTCTCCACATCGCAATCCGGGGTCTTGGGCGTAATCGGCAGCCAGCGGGCTCGAATCTCCCGCTGGCGACCGGAAGGCGCTAGAGGCGCAGCAGGGTCTTGATCGCGCGGCGTTCGTCCATGGCTTTGTAGCCTTCGGCGACGTCCTCCAGCGGAAGCTCGAGGTCGAACACTTTGCCGGGATCGATTTTGCGGCTCAGGATCAGGTCGAAGAACTGCGGCAGGTAGCGTCGCACGGGGGCCGGACCGCCTAGCAGGTTCTTTTGGGCGAAGAACAGCATCTGGCCGTCAAGCGACACCCCATGCGGAACGCCGACGAAGCCGATCGAGCCGCCCGGCCGAGCCGCGTTGACAGCCTGCATCATCGATTCCTGCGTACCGACGCATTCCAGAACCGAGTCAGCGCCGATGCCGTTCGTCAGTTCCCGAATCTTGGCGGCACCTTCGTCGCCGCGCTCGGTGATGATATGCGTCGCGCCATATTCCAACGCCAGTTCCTGACGCGGCTTGTGCCGGCTCATTGCGATGATCCGCTCGGCACCCAACTGCTTGGCGGCGAGGACGCCCATGAGGCCGACCGCGCCGTCGCCAACGACAACGGCCGTGCAGCCTGGCTGGACACGCGCGGCATCCGCGGCATACCAACCCGTGCCCAGCACATCTGATGCGGCGAGCAGGCTCGGTATCAAGTCCTCGGGCGGCATCTCGGCGGTCGCCACCAGCGTGCCGTCGGCATTCGGGATGCGCGCGATCGGCGCTTGCCCGCCAGACATGAACTGACGATTGACGCAGGACGACGGCCAGCCGCCGAGGCAGTTGGGGCACTTGCCGCAGGACAGCACGAACGAGCCGACGACGAACTGGCCGGGCTTGACCGTCGACACGGCCGATCCGACCTCGACGACGACACCGCAATACTCATGACCCATATGGGCAGGTTCATTGACGGGCTGGAGTCCGCGATACGGCCAAAGGTCGGAGCCGCAGATGCAGGACGCCGAAAGCTTGATGATCGCGTCCGTGGGCTCGATGATCCTGGGTTCTTCGACTTCCACGCAGCGGACATCGCCGGGGCTGTAGAGAACTGTTGCACGCATGATCGTGTCCTTCCTTTGATTATTCGGCGCGCTCGATGCGTAGGGGAAACTCGCCGCGGGTTAGCATCGGTTCGATCCCGCCCTCGACGCGCCCGAGCCGGATCAAACCGCTGGAATAGCGATAGGATGCATAGAAAAGGATGACGTCACCCCAAGGCGCGTAATAGCAGACGTCGCCGGGCTGCTCGTTTCCGAATGGACCGCTACCGTCCTCCGTCAATTTCCGCGGCAGGTAGGCAATCTTCTCATTGTTGGAATAGTCCTCGATCTTTAGGTCGAGCGGCAGCATCGATGCGAAGTCCCGTGCCGAGGGATTGTCGTAGAGGGTCGCGTTGACGGTGTGCCTGTCGAAGCTGAAGCGGACTTTCATATTTGTGGGCTCCTGATTCGCGGGGTCGCGGCCCTGCTGGCCGAATGCCAACGGCGGGAACATGATGGTGGCGAGGCTGCCGGCCAACACCGTTCGGCGATGCAATTGCGATGTCATACGGCGTTTCTCCGGGCGTTGCGCATGGCGGCAAGCGCGAGAATGGATGAAGCCGCCAAGATAAGGGTCGCAAGAGCGAATGGACCCCACCATCCGATGGTGTCGAACAAATATCCACCGCCCGCGGCTCCAGCCGTGATGCCGAGTTGGATGACGGCGACGCTCAGCCCGCCGCCGGCCTCGGCGTCATCGGAGATGTGCCTGCTCACCCAGGTACCCCAGCCCACGGGCGCAGCGGTGCCGAAGAAACCCCAGGTAACGAGCAATGCCGCCACGAGCAGAGACGCTGAGGTGAGTGCGACCATGCCGATCGAGAGCAGCGCCATTATGGCGGGAATGCCGATCAGGAGGCTGAACAGGCGTGTGCGCAAGGCTCTGCCGATGGCGATCGTGCCAAGTACGCCCGCAAGGCCCATGAGCAGAAGCACAAGGGAGATTGCCTCGATCGAGAAGCCGCCCGCAGTTTCGAGATAGGGCCGCAGATAGGTGAACAGTGCGAACTGGCCCATGAACAGGAACATGGTCGAAGCCATGCCCAGAAGGACCTGACGGCGGGCGAGGATTCGCAGCACATTGCCGCCGGACTTCTGATAACGAGGTCGCATTGGCGGCAGGCTGATCCATTGCCAAACAAGCGCCAGCAACGCGATGGGAACGACCAGGAAGAATGCGCTGCGCCAGCCGACATATGCACCCAGCAGACTGCCGAGCGGCGCGGAGATCGTGGCCGCCAGTGCGTTGCCGCCGTTGATCCAGGCGAGCGCCCTCGGGACCTCGTTCTCCGAGACCAGGCGCATGACGATCGATGTCGACATCGACCAGAAGCCGCCGATGGCAATTCCGAGCATGACCCGGCCAAGCATCAGAACCGGATAATTTGGCGCGAACGCCACGATCGTTCCCGACACGACGAGCAGCGATGTGAAGCCGCTGGCGACGAGGCGACGGTCGATGCGGCGGGTTAGGTGAGCAACCACCAGACTGGTGAGCACGGCGAACACGCCGGAGATCGAGATCGCCTGTCCCGTTTGCCCCTCGGTGATCGCGAGATCGTGGGCCACAAGCGGGAGCAGGCTCACGGGCATGAACTCCGATGCGATGAGGACGAACGCGGCCAGCGCCATCGAAGATACCGCACCCCACGCTCCTGCTATGCGGACGGGCCGTTGATCGTAAGTCAATGCCATAGGTTCGATTCATCCTCATCATTGCTTCGTTACGATCGGAATATACGCCGTAGTCATTCCAATGATTAGATGCCATAATCCGAAAGGACTTATCGACGTTGAATATGAATGGGAGTTGGCGGTTGGAGCGGCAGGACCTTAACGACATGTTGTCGTTCATCGCAGTGGCCGAGCAACGGAGCTTCACCAAGGCTGCCGCAAAGCTTGGGACGTCGCAGTCTACGCTGAGCCATACGATCAAACAGCTAGAGGGCCGGCTGGGCCTCAGATTGCTGACGAGGACCACACGCAGTGTTTCACCGACGGATGCGGGGGAGCGGTTGCTCAAAGCCTTCGTACCCCGTCTTCGGGAGCTTGAAGGCGAGCTCGAAGACCTGATGTCGGCCCGTGACAAACCTGCCGGGGCGGTCAGGATCACTCTTTCCGACCACGCCCTGGCTACCGTCGTTTGGCCGAAGGTGCGGCCGCTTCTTCTGGATTATCCCGATATCAAGCTTGAACTCAACATCGACAACGGGTTCAGGGACATTGTCGAAGAACGCTTCGATGCGGGCGTTCGTTTGGGCGAGAGCCTCGACAAGGACATGATCGCCGTGCGCATTGGTCCGGATTGGCGGCTCGTTGCAGTTGGCGCACCTTCGTATTTCATGAACCATCCCGTTCCCGAAGTCCCGCAGGACCTGGTGGAGCACGTCTGCATCAACACCCGGCAATCCCGATCGGGCGGCCTCTATGCATGGGAGTTTGAGAAGGCCGGCCGCGAACTCCGTGTCCGGGTCGATGGGCAGATCACGCTGAACAGCTCGATCGCCCAAGCCGAGGCGGCCGCGGCAGGCTACGGAATCGCCTACGTTCCCGAAAACCTCGTGGAGCGCCAGATCGCGGAAGGCGAGCTCGTCCAGGTTCTCGACGATTGGTGCCCGATGTTCACGGGCTACTACCTCTACTATCCTAGTCGACGTCAGAACTCGGCAGCGTTCCTGCTGATCATGAACGCTTTGCGGTTTCGGGCCGAGTGACTTCGTGATGCTAGGATGACTGCTATTGGCGGATATCGTTGAAAAACTCGACGGATTATCCGCTCACACGCCCTTTTCGGTCTTTTGGGCGGTGCACTATGCTGCGATCTGCCCACGCCTTAGCGCAGGGTATCGGTCGATGCCGCCCTCAAGCGGCGATGGCACCGCATGGCGGCATCTGAGGCCTGAGTTTGGCCAGCCTCCTCAGGTTCTGTGCGGTTGCGGCAAGCAGGAATTCGTCTCTCGCACCACACGGCCCTCGAAGCCTTAAACGTGCCATCCGTAGTATGCGCTTGAGGTGAGCGAAGAGCATTTCGACCTTCTTTCGACGATGCCGTGACTGCTCATACTCCGGTGTCTTGGCAATCGCTCGGGCGACATCGCGTGCATCCTCGTTGAGATCGCGCGGTACTTTGCGCATAGGCATGTTCGGGCAGCATCGAGGCTTCAGTTCACACTGATCACAGTCCTTCTTGCTGGCACGATAAAGCCGGGTTCCCTCGGCCGTGATCCCCGATCTGGGTGGGTCGTAAGTGCGTTGGAATTGTTTCAGCTCCTTTCCGGCAGGGCAAAGGTATTGCTCCTTCTCGGCTTCCCAGGTGAAGTCGGAACGCGAGAAGGTGCCATCCGTCCGCTTCGACTTGTCGAAGACCGGAATGTGCGGCGCGATCTCCTTCTCGTTGACCAACCAGGCGAGGTTGTCGGCAGAACCGTAGGCACTGTCGGCCGCGAGGTAATCGGGCCGCAAGCCGAAGCGGTTCTCGGTCCTGCCGAGCATTGTGCGGGATGCACCGACCTCCGCCTGGCGGATCGCCCGTGTCGCCTCCACATCCAGAATGACGCCGTGGTCTGTATCGATCAGATAGTTGGTCGCATAGGCGAAGAAGGCGTGGCCTTTGTGGGCACCGGTCCATTGGGCGGCCGGATCAGACGAGGAGATGAACTTCGGCGTGACCGGCGAGGCAGCGCCGAAAGCAGCATCATCGAGAACAGCCAGATATTCCTGTACCGAGCGTCCCGCATCTTCTTTGGCTTCCCATTCCGATCCTGGTACCGAGCGCTGCTTGTTTGCATCCGCCGCGATCAAGCTGGCATCGACTGCAAATCCTTCCGTACCAACCAACCCTTGAGAGAGGCAGCGCTCCACTACCGTTTCGAACATATGCCGCAGGATGTCGCTTTGCCGGAACCGGCCATGGCGGTTCTTCGAGAAGCTTGAGTGATCAGGGACCTTGCCGTCCAGACCGAGGCGGCAGAACCAGCGATAGGCGAGATTGAGGTGGACCTCTTCGCAAAGCCGTCGCTCCGAGCGAATGCCCATGGAATAGCCGATGATCAGCATTCGCATCATAAGCTCGGGATCAATCGAGGGGCGACCCGTGGCGCTGTAGAAAGGCTTCAAGTGCGCTCGTACGCTGTCGAGTTCGAGATGGCGGTCGATCCCGCGCAGCATGTGGTCGGCAGGAACGTGATCATCAAGGCAGAAGTCGTAGAAGAGCTGCGCTGGAGCTGTCTGGCATCCCATCATCACTCAATCCCCCGCAAATCAATGCGACGATTGAATCATGACATCCCAATGCCGACAACGGTTAGTTTTTCAACAGTATCGGCGCGAAGCTGCCGAGCGTTTGACGCGTTGTGATCGGTTGGCGAAACGGTGAACGATATTCCTGTGCGCATGCGCCAGACTCGCATGCCAACCCAGCAAAAGGAATCCCATACCGAACTCTTATGTCAGGCGGTAACCACTAGCTTGTCGAGGAGGCGCGTGCAGAGGCGGTTTTGGGTGTCGGGCTGCGCATTGCTCCGGTTCATATCGTTCCCCTCAAGTATCATGAACTCGGCGGTTTTAATTCTTCCGGGTTCTGTATTGGTCGGCGGCAAATCGGCCGGCGGCGGCGTTGACGAGACCGCTCCAAAATCCGGCCAAGCCGCAGACGCGATCGATGACGTGATTCGCCGGCTTTGCGTTGAAGGGGCCGCGGAATTGCCGCACATTGTCGTCTTTGTTTCTATCGTTGCTAGCGGTTAGCCGGCCGGAAGCACACCGACAATTACAGGAAGGCGTCGTCGTCGAGACGGGCGTCGTATAGCCCCCGGGCCGATGCATTGATGCATCCGGTTGCCTTCGTGCCGCTGCGCCCTTGGAGACTTCAGCGGTACGAGGTTGTGGCCGACGCCGAGATCGTAAATGAAGGCTTCGTCCTCCGGACCGAGGACGACTTCGCCGCCGGTCTTACAATGACGAAGACCCTTGTTGGGCGCTTGTGGGGCCATCAAGCTTGACTGCGCCCGATACTGAGGGTGCGAGGATCGTTTCCAGTATGGTAATGGATGGGTTATACTGCGGGTCATCATGCGCGGGCCTCCTATCGCGATAACTTCCAAGCCGCCGGGTCGCCGCACCGCTTACCCTTTATGCCAATGAAAAATGGGTTTTCGTCTCTTAAAATTGATGGTTTCGGGCATAACGTCTAGGAATTTGCGAGACAATTGGCGGAAAAAACATGACCACAAAGATGCATGCCCACAACAAGTCAGTTGCGCTAGCTGTTTGGACGGCCTTCCTACTGATGGGGCTACCCAGTTCTTCGTTCAGCGAAACATTTGAGCAAACTCAGAAATTCTGCAAAATTTCTCAAATGTTGATCCCGATCTTTCTTGATGGCGGCAAAATATCTGGTGAAAGTGTTTGCAAGGCAAGTGGCGTCGCAAGCTATAACTGCACCAGCAACATGAGCCTCGGACAAGGCATCTGCATGGCAAGCGGCGTTGCAAGCTATAACTGCACCAGCAACATGAGCCTCGGACAAGGCGTCTGCATGGCAAGTGGCGTCGCAAGCTATAACTGCACCAGCAACATGAGCCTCGGACAAGGCGTCTGCATGGCAAGTGGTGTCGCAAGCTATAATTGCACTAGCGGCATGAAATATGCTCAAGGCGTCTGTATGGCAGGTGGGGTCGCGAGCTATAATTGCACAAGCGGCATGACGCTGGGAGCCGCCGTATGTATGTCGGGCGGCGTCGCAAGCTACCAATGTTCAGGTGCAGGCCATGACGACCTCGGTGAAGGGATATGTCTTGCTCTGGGCGGCTCTAGCACGCAATGTTCAGGGATGCCTGTTCATCAGGCCGTATGCGGTTTCACAGGAAACTGCAAAGGTGATGACGCGTTATCAATCGCCGTGTCCATGGTGGAAGCCTGTGGGCCTAAAGTCCTGCATTTCGGCATCGAATAGACAAATATCGCAACGATCTGAGTGTATACGCGAGTTTAAGGTCTATGAAAGAAGCTCACTTGCCTGAAATAAACTTAAAAAGTGACGGCACGCTGAGTTATGATAACGGCTTAGTGACAGCCGTTATTGAAGACCATCAAGATGGCTGTGTGATCCTTGAGTTTTGTTCCCGCTTTCCCGGCCAAGGAAATGCCAAGCGAACTCTAAACTGTCTAAAAGATACCTATGGCCCATTAATTGTAGTCGATCCAGGCACTGAAGAATATGCGCCTGAGTCTTTTAACTTTTGGCGACACATCGTACGGTCGGGGCTGGTGAAGATGATGTTAGATACCCAACGCAATCTTCTTTACAAGGAGGGGGAATGGCTCAAAGAGGCCATTGACGAGACAGCGTATCCTGCGTTGTTTGCTGAACTGACTTAATATAAAAGGCATTTGTTACGTGCCGTGAGTGGCTCGCGGAGGCGGCTTAGGCCGCGTCCTCGTTGGACATTGTAAGCTTCTTCTGGCGTGCGTACTCACCGAGAACGGCATCGCACCAGACTTTGATAGCTTCGCGCTTGAGAGCAAGGTGCTGCGCACCGCCATAGGCCAATTGCGTCACCTTTGCCTGTCGCTGCCGCAAGAAGTCGGCGCGCTGCCGTTCGGTGGCGGAGACCGCCATAGCCTCCTTTTCCTTTACCTCGTGGGCTAGGATGACGGATGCGCCGCCAGGAATACCCGCCTCGTCGAGAGCCTTAGTGATGGCGCGACGCAGGTCCTGAAGGCTCCACCAGTCGATACCGGCCTCGGCCAAGAGGTCCCGCCGTTCAGTCCGCCGGGGAATGACTTTCGTTCTTTCTCGTTCTACGTCCTGAAGCAGTTCGTCCCGGCCTGCGAGACGGTAGAGGACACGATACACGCCCGAGGCGGAGACGTGGACGTCTCCTTTCTTGCGTTCTGAAGGAAAAGCCCATTCTTGCGTACTCAAGCCGTGCTTCGCTTTTGACCTGAACCGATCGACCATTTCCCAAGCCTCAGCGGGGATAGGAAGCGCGTGCGCGCGCCCGGCCTTCATGACATCCTTGGACCATGCGGCCAACCTCCATCCCACGACCTTGTCGTCGACAACGTCGTGGCCGAGTAGGCTCATCCCCGCGTTTGCACGCTGACACGTCAGTACAAGCCACCAGAGCCCGGAAAGGGCTGCGTGTCCTACGCCCGCGATCCTCTGGGCGCGTCCCGGCAGGGGCTTGTCGAGATACTGCTCGGCGAGGAGCAGCGTAGACACGATCGCCTCGATTTCGGGCCTTCGGTCACGTGGCCTGATCTCGTAGGGAGCAGTGACCATATTCCACCATGCGTCGCCGACCAGACCAGACTTGCTCGAATTGTTCTGGGCGCACCACGTCATCACCGCGCGGAAGTACGTAACGACCTTCATTGCGCCAGCCGGTGACTTTCCAACGGTCCGCCTGACCTCGTCACGAACATCTTCGATGTCGCCCCGTGTGATGTTCACTGCATGGGTATCCATCAGTTTTGTGAATGCGGGCCGATTGAATGTCAGCTTGTAGTCCTTGACCGTATTAGCTCCGATGCGGTCCGTCTCTCTGGTCGCCGGATCGGTCTTTGCCCGAATTGTTTCCTCAACACACTCCCGCAGCGTCCATGTCGTCGGCCGCGCAGCTTCAATAGCCTTGCGCGTTGCTTCTTCAGCTTCGCGCTTGACGATCTCGGCGGCCGCCTTTTTGACGTCGCCGCTCCCAACTCCATTGCCATGGTAGACGCCGAGGAATGTCTTCACGTCCTCCTTGGTCTTCCCGTCGTTGAGCATGGACCTGACAGCTCTTGCCAGCCCTCGGACCTTTGACAACGCGGTGAGCGTCCTGTCGCCCTGGGGATACACGTAGCCGATGGTGACAGATGAGTTGCGGAACCTTACAACCCACGCCGCAGTCCGCCCCTGCATCTGTAAGCGCAAGCCAGTTTCATTGGCATCCGGGAGCGTGGTGATGTCGCTCCCGAAGCCTTCCCTCTCGGCTTTATACGCTGCCTGGCGGACGTGGTGATCCTCTATCGCAAACTTCACTCTGCCCATGTTGTCCGTATCCCCTTGGAAACCCCTGCCACTCTCTACCGTCTCTCTACCGTTTTAAAATTGGTTGACAAGGGCTTCAGTGGCAAGATTTTTTGCCTTAGATAAGTCTAATATTCAGGCTCAAAGTGTTAGCAATGTCCTTGAACGAAAAGGGATTTATCAAATAGCATCGTTGACAGGCAGGGGGCTGTCAACCTATTTGTATTTCTAGACAGCAGGATTGAAAATCCGCGTGTCGGTGGTTCAAATCCGCCTCCGGGCACCATTTTTAGCCCTTGTTATGTTTCGAGTTTTTCACGTTTTTCTTGGCTCCTGATTTTTCTAGTTTGACAATTTCAAACTGTCGGTTTGACAACTTTCGTTTTCCGTTTGTTCAATTCAGCCTCGAAATCGGTGACCGCAGACGTCGCTCGTGTCGTCATGTCGGCCCATCTCGAATAGTGTTTTGCCATCGCTTCGGTGGCGTGGCCGAGCATCAGCGCGATCGTGCCGTTGTCTTTGCCCATTTCTGCCAAGATGGTCGCTACCGTGTGCCTGAGGCCCTTTAAAGTAAGGCCCGGCTGGATCACCTTCGGTCTCCAGTTTGCCTTTCACCTTTGCCCAGCTCGTACTGAAACCGTTATAGGTCCAGGGACGGCCCAGCTATTGGCGCAGAGCGCGAGGGCGTTGTGTTTTGGTGCGCGGGCTATCGCACTTTCAACGGGCTCGAACAGCGGTAGATAGATAGGGCGCCCCGTCTTGTTTCGCCGGGTGTGAACATCTCGACGCGTATACGGCCAAACGAACGTTCGAGCAGCGCCGGTTGCTTCAGACTATCCACCAGATGCCCGATACGGCCCTCGATCCTCGCCATTCTATAGAAGAGATCTTGGGCCGGCCGGTCACTCTCTACGAAGGTCTGAGGGGCGATACCCGACGGGAGCGGGTAAGGGAACTACCGGCCAAGGTGGAGCTCGATACTTCTTTGGCAAACCGCTACCCGCTTTCGCTGTCGGGCGGTCAGAAGATAGCTGGTGATTTGTTTGCCCTCGCACGAAAGGCGCAATTCTCTCCATCGCGATTTGAAGGTGTGACGGTTAGTGGACGCGGTGTTAGTGCCATTGCACGCCACCGTGTTGGTCATCACATTTGCAATCGGCCTGATACCGTCGTCACTGTTTGTTGTCAGGGCCGGCTCGTAGTGCGTCTCCTTTCCACTGAAGTGGGCTGGCTCCTTAGATGACAACGATAATGACAATCGGTTGAACCGCAGTCTTTGTTTTCCGAATCTTCGTCCTATTTTCTCCTGAAATCAGGAGGTAAAATGAACGAAGTCTCGAACGATAAGGCGCTCACCGGTGTTGTCGGGCTCGACGATATATTGTCAGGTGGTCTCACGCGTCGTCACGTGTTTCTCCTGGAAGGCTCGCCCGGCACAGGTAAAACCACGATCGCCTTGCAGTTCCTTCTCGAAGGCGCGGCTCTGAAGGAGCGGTGTCTCTACATCAGTCTTTCGGAAACGGAAGAAGAGTTGCGCGACAGTGCCCGTTCTCACGGCATCGAATTTGGCGACACGATCGAGATTTTCGAGCTCGTTCCCCCTGAAAGCCTTCTTGATGCGGACCAGCAGCAGAGCCTTCTTTATTCCTCGGACCTCGAACTCGGCGAGACCACGAAGCTGATCTTTGAGGCGTTCGAGCGGGTGAAACCGCATAGGGTGGTGATCGACAGCCTTTCGGAAATCAGGCTTCTGGCGCAGGGCTCGTTGCGCTATCGCCGCCAGATTCTGGCGCTGAAGCATTTCTTCTCGCGATCGGATGCGACTGTTCTGCTTCTCGACGACATGACCTCCGACAATCTCGACAAGACCGTCCACAGCGTGGTTCACGGCGTCATTCATCTGGAGCAGCTCGCGCCGGACTATGGAGCGGAGCGCCGACGGCTGCGGGTCATCAAATATCGGGGCCAGTCCTTTCGCGGCGGCTACCATGATTTCGTTATCAAGACTGGCGGCGTGTCGGTGTTTCCGCGACTGCGCGCGGTCGAGCATCGAACCGGTTTCGAGCGGACGACGCTGAAAAGCGGTATCCCGGAATTCGACGATCTGCTCGGCGGCGGTATCGAGCGAGGTTCGAGTACGCTTCTGATCGGCCCGGCTGGAACGGGCAAAAGCCTGTTTACGCTTCAGTTCGTAGATGCGGCAGTCAGGCGCGGGGAAAAGGCGGCGGTCTTCATCTTCGACGAGGAACTCGGGCTGCTGTTTTCCCGGACGAAGACGCTTGGGCTCGATCTTGAAGAGCTTCGCGACAATGGCTCCATTCATATCGAACAGCTGGATGCTGCCGAACTTTCGCCCGGCGAGTTTTCGCAGCGGGTCAGGGATCGCGTTGCAAGTTTCGACGCAAAGACCGTCGTGATCGACAGCATCAACGGCTATCAAGCATCGATGCCGGAGGAGAATGCCCTCATCCTCCACATGCACGAATTGCTGCAGTATCTGAACCGCCAGGGCGCCAACACCTTCCTGACGGTGGCGCAGCATGGCCTTGTGGGAGACATGAAATCGCCGGTGGATGTCACCTACCTTGCGGATACGGTCATCCTGCTGCGGTATTTCGAGGCCATGGGCAAGGTTCGGCGGGCGGTGTCGGTGATCAAGAAGCGGACGGGCAAGCACGAGGATACCATCCGGGAATTCCGCATTGACAGTACCGGTCTGACGCTCGGCGAGCCGCTTTCAGGCTTCCAGGGCGTGCTTCGCGGGGTGCCGACCTTCGTCGGGGAAAGGCAGCCGTTGCTTCCGACTGCAGACAAAGGTGACGACAATTCCTAATCGCGTTGCCATCGCTCTTATCCATGCACCTCTCGGACGTGACGCGCAGATTGCTGCCTCGTTGCTTGAGGAAGCAGGTATTCGCTCGCAGATTTCGCCGGATCTCGCGACCTTCGTTGGCTGGTTGAGGGACGATGTGGCTTTCGCTGTCGTGACTGAAGAGGCGCTGCGATCAGCCGATCTTCGGGCGATTTCAAGCTGGATAGAAGCGCAACCAAGCTGGTCCGATCTTCCCTTCATCGTGCTCACCAGCCGAGGTGGTGGTCCCGAGCGCAATCCAGCCGCAGCGCGCCTGTCCGAAGTTCTGGGCAATGTCAGTTTCATCGAGCGGCCGTTCCATGCAACAACCTTCATCAGCGTTACGCGATCGGCATTGCGCGGGCGGCGGCGGCAATATGAGGCGCGGTTGCGGATAGAAGCGCTCGACGAGGGCGAGCGACGCCTTCAAACGGCGATCGAGGCAGGACGGCTTGGCACCTGGGAACTCGATCTCGCAACCTATGGGCTGACGACATCGACGACCTGCAAGCAGATTTTCGGCAAGGATCGGGACGACATTTTCAACTATCAGGATCTGCTCGACAGCATTCATCCCGACGATCTTGAGCGCATGCAGGCTGCGGTGAAGGCGACTGTCGAGACGGGCAGGGACTATTCCATCGAGTACCGGACGATCTGGCGCGACGGTTCTGTCCACTGGGCGGAGATTCATGCCCAGCTTTATCGGGATAGATCGGGCAGGGCGATCAGGCTGGTCGGCGTTTCCGCCGATATCACCGCCGGCGTGAAGGCAGACGAGCACCAGCGGCTGATAAATGAAATTCTGGAGGAACGGGTTGCCGAGCGCACTCGCGACCTCAAGCAGGCCCATGCCGTGGTGATGGCGGAGGTGAGCCAGCGCGAGCGCGCGGAAGAGCAACTTCGCCAGGCGCAGAAGATGGAGGCGATCGGCCAGCTGACGGGCGGGGTGGCCCACGACTTCAACAATCTTCTCATGGCTGTCCTGAGCAATCTCGATCTTTTGCGCAAGCATGCCGGGGACGACCCCAGAGCGACACGGCTGATCGACGGCGCCTTGCAGGGCGCGCAGCGCGGCGCCTCGCTGACGCAGAGACTACTTGCCTTTGCCCGTCGGCAGGATCTCCATGTCGGCCCCGTCGATCTGTGCAGGCTTGTTGTCGATATGGAGGATCTGCTGAGGCGGACCGTCGGATCGAACATTCTGATCGAGACCGTGGTTCCGGATGCGCTTCCGGCCGTATCGGCGGACGCAAACCAGGTAGAATTGGCGCTTCTGAACCTCGCAGTGAACGCGCGTGATGCGATGCCGGATGGCGGGACGATCCGCATCGACCTCAGGGAGGTCGATCATGTCTCGACCTCGCAAGACCTTGCGGCGGGCCGCTATGTCGTTCTGTCCGTTGCGGATCAAGGACATGGCATGGATGCGGAGACGCTGCAGAAAGCCATCGAGCCGTTTTTCTCGACGAAGGAACTGGGCAAGGGAACAGGGCTCGGACTTTCCATGATCCATGGGCTAGCCTTGCAATTGCACGGAGACTTCAAGCTGGCGAGCACAATTGGCCAGGGCACGACGGCCGAACTCTGGATCCCGGTCTCGGCAACATTCGCCGCAACCGAGGCCGAACGGACAGAGGCCGTGCCGAGAGAGGCGGAACAGGACTCTGCTTCGAGACGCATATTGCTCGTCGATGACGACATGCTCATCGCCATGAGTTCGGCCGATATGTTGACCGATCTGGGGCATGAGGTTGTCGAGGCGCACTCCGGCAAGGAGGCGCTTGAATATCTCGGGAACGGGGCCGCATTCGACCTTATGATCACGGATTACTCGATGCCGGGAATGACGGGGGGCGACTTGACTAAGGCGGCCCGCGAACGTTTTCCCGATCTACCGATCCTCATTGCTTCGGGATATGCCGAGCTGCCGCCGGGCGTCGATCTCGATGTCGCAAGGCTCGGCAAACCGTACACTCAACAGGATCTCGCGCGCGAGATCAGCAAGCTGAGTAAGGGCCCATCTTCAATGAGACCACGGTGACCGCGTAGAGGTCGACGGCAACCTTCTCCGTCTTCGTTTTCGCGGAGTCACGGCTGCCGAAGCGTCGCCACGCGCAATCCGATCAACAGCATGATGTAGATGAAAATCGATCCCGCGCTCATAACGAAATACTGCGTGATCGCGCCCTTGGTGGCCTCATCGAACTCGGAGGCAATGCCAAAAATCAGCCCGTCCAGCAAGGCAGAAAACATGCCCGCGAAGGAAATCCCCAATAGCAAGGAGTCATTGCGGGAGTAGAACATCCAGGGGGTGGATGCAACCGAGAGAGCGGCGGCAGCGGGGAGTATCATGAGTTGCAGGGTGCCGCCGTAAGTGCCGGGGCTCGTCGCGAGCACCTTGACCATGCCATCCAGAAATCCCTCGTTGAATCCGCCTGAGGACAAAGACAATAGACTGCTGAGCAGGATCATCACGAATGGAAGCGCCGCCGCAGAGGCGAGGATCGTGAGCATGGTAGACGAGAATTGCCTGCTGTGCTGTGAATACAGGTCGCGCTGTTCGGTGTCCGTGCCATGCACCTGCTGCAAAACCGGCGTCTTCTCCTCTACGGCTATATTCTTTTGCTGGGTTGTTTCGGTCGGATGCCCGTTTCGGATTATGGCGAAGGATCTGAGCCCTTCCCTGGCCTCGCTCAACAATGCAGAGCGCTGTCCCCCCTCATCGTTGCCGAGGGACAGGGCGGCCGACACCTTCTCGATCAGAGGACCGATTTCCGGTTCGGGATATGCCGGGGCATTGGCGGCCACTTCCCCAAGCAACAGGTAGAGTGTGCGAAGCGTCGCCTTTTCCTCGGGGTCGAGGTTTTCTTGCGCCAGTTTGGGTTCGATTGCGGACAAGGCCCGACCGGCGGCCTCCTGCACAGTCATATCGCACCTCCAAGGCATCACAACCTGGTTCAGCTCTCGCAAACAAGCTGCCGCCGCTCTTTTCAGGACGGCGCGCGCTCTCACCTGAGCCCGGACGAACAATATGATCAACGGGGAGGCTTGTCGATATGTTCTGCAGTTTCCGATTGCAGTGCGTTGGCCGCTACCATTACTATCGAAGGGGTTGCTCATGTACGCGGGAATATCCGGCAAAGGACCTCGGCGCATGTTCGTTCTTGCCATCATGTTTGTTTATGCGGTCGTCGATCCCGCTCGCGGCTTTCCTCTGGATTCCGCACGCATCTTTGACCAATCACTCTACGCCGCCCCCGCGGTTCTCTTCTGGGCCTTTCTCGTTCACCGGGGGAATGCCCGCGACAGGTATCAGTGGTTGTCGCTCTTGTTTTTCATTTACGTTCCACTGGTTTCATTGGCGATATACAATGCCTTCTTCGGGACAGTTTCTCTTTTTCTGTTCGGCGATATTTCTGATGTCACCGAGCTTCTCGAGTATCTCTGGTCTGCCCTTCCATCTGTGGAGCTTCTAGCAACGCTGGGCATCGCAGTCCTCGCTGCAGGCTGGGGGTTCAGGTTATTCGTACCCACCTTCAAAGACGGACAAGGAGAAGATCCGGAGACAGCCAGGCCTTTGACGCGGCGGGCACTGAAAATACTCGCATGCGTGGTCGTGGTCTCGCTCTGGTTCGACCGACTGCCAAATCTTCTCGTCGACTTCACAAACACCGATAGCCAGGCGAATTACGATCTGGTTTTCGCCGCAGCCTGCATTCTCTTCGTCATGCTGGTTGCCCTGGCGGCAAATGCACTGCTCGCGACGAATACATTCCGGCTGGCGCGGCCCTACATATTCATGGCGGCCTTTACGGTATGCTATCCCCAAGTTGAGAAGCTGGTGCGCAGCATTGCGGCCTCCGCAATGACTGTTCCCGTGCCCGTTGCACCGGGCGTGGAGGCTCAGCCGCCTTCATCCGATTTTATTGATCCGGCCCCGTTGCCTTTGCCAGAGACGGACTGGAATGAATACTGGTACATATTGTTCCGGCAACGGCATCCGTGGACACTCGATGTGACATGGACAGAGAGCCTCTTGCTGTGTCTCATCATCATCACCTCTGCTCTCATCACCTTCGCACTGCTTCGACTCTGGATACCGCCCGACAGCGGGCAAGCCGAGGATGCACGCAACACGGATGCCTCCGGCGAATGGCCGAACGACGCATCCTTCACCGGGATGAACGACATGAACGAAATCGCTAGACTGGACGTGGCCTCAGCAACCGCGGAAAGCAAGGAAACGTTCAATCGCCTGACGATCGTTCTGGTCACGACCAGCGTCGTCGTCCTGTGTTTCACGGCCGTGCTGCTTTTGGGGCAAGGATTTTCGCCGCTGCCGGTGGTGCTTGGCACACTCCTGAGCATACTTTTGGCATGGTTGCCCGTTCTCATCAGCCACAGCCAAAGCAGCACGCGCCAGCAGCAATTCCAGCGGCTCGGCAGTCTGGCGGGCCATCCTCTTTCGCAAACGGCCTACTTCCGGGCCGCGACGGCAATCTTGAAGGCCCAACGACCGGTTTCGCTCAACAGCGTCTATTCACTGCCTATAGCGACGCTGGCGACCATACTGACGATAGGCTTCCTCGTCATATTCCTCGCGACAAGCATGACGGACGTTTTCAAGACGCAAAGCTTTCTTCTGGGTGGGTTTGAGGCTCTCAACCTGAAGGATGAGGCGGCACGCGTTCGGTATCAGCAGGAGACCTTCGTCTGCTTCGCCGTCGCGTTTCTCGGCAGCTACACGTCCATGCTCTTCAGCATCCTGTTCCGCACGCAGAATATCGATATACAGCCCGCCACGTTCTATTATTATTCTGTGCGACTGATTTCATCGACGATAGTCGCGATCGTTCTGCGGCATGTCTTCGGCGCCCTGTCGCAAGATAGCCCCAGCGTTCTCATTCTCGCAGCATTCATTGTCGGATTTGCGCCCGATCTATTCATCGCCACAATGGCGCGGCGCGCATTCCAGTTCCTCAAGATGCTTGGCAGCCAGCGTGATCCTTCCGAGGAGTCCGTCCCGACCAATCTCAATATGCTGATGCTCGAGGGGATGAGCCGAGACAAGATCGATCGGCTGAGCGAACTCGGCATCGATTCCGCTCAATATCTTGCGTGCCAGAACCCCTTTCTTCTCTGGCCCCGGTTACCCTATGAACTGACGCTGATCGTCGACTGGATCGCGCAGGCGCAACTCTATCGATGGGCCAAGGAGGATCGATTGGTTGCGATGCGCGGCATTGGTATCAACAATATTATTGAATTTCATGCCTTGCTCAGAGCACCTGACCCGCCCGATAGCCTGCTTCAGACCCTCCGCTTGGAGCGCGCGACACTCGCGACCTATCGGGAGAGCCTGGAGACGGATCCATCTTTCGCAAGGTTGCAGGCCGTCCAATCCGTTCTGAAATATTCCGGCATTGAGGAAGATCGCTTGTAGGCCGGCATGATGGACCCACTGCAAGGAATGCAGGATGCATACGCAAAATAGGTTTGTTGCCGGAGCCGACATGTCGGAAAAATTGGATCGCATCTCTTTGCAATATGGCCGTGCGGCATCAGACGAACTGCTCGGTAACCTGTCCGGTATCGCGGTGAATGGCGATACGATGTGGACGGTTTCCGATGAGGGAAGAACGATCGAATGCCTGAAGGCTGACGGAGATGGGTTCGTGTTGCGGCAGCAATATCTGATCGACGACCTCGGTGTGGACTTGCCGGGGGCTCCGAACGCCAAGGACATCAAAGGAGATGAGCTCGATCTGGAATCGATCGACTTCCACGATGGGTTGCTTTGGCTTTGTGGCTCACATTGCAATGTCCGAAAAAAACCGGTGCGCGAAGGCCAGCTTAACCCGGAAATACGAAGTCGTCCAAGCCGACATTTCCTCGCAAGAATTAAAGTGAAGTCGGATGGATGCTCGCTGGGCAAGATTGCGATAGCACCGAGAATTGGCCCGGGTTCCATTCGAGCGGTGCTCGCGAAAGATCCATATATCGGACCATTCGTCGATCTGCCCAGCAAGGAGAACGGGCTCGACATTGAGGGGATCACGGTGTCGGATGATAAAACGCTTCTGGGCCTGCGAGGTCCTCTTCTCGACGGCTTCGCAGTGGTTGTTCATCTTCAGTTGAGCAATCGTCTTTCGATCAAGGAATATGCCCTTTCATTTTTTGACCTTGGCGGGTTGGCGATACGTGACCTCACCTGGATCGGTGGCGGTGTTCTGATCATTGCCGGCCCGGTAAGCGAGGCTGCAGGGCCGTTCGCGCTTTATGAGTGGGACGGTAGGACAAGCTCGACGATTCAGCATCCCCGTCAGATCTATCAATGGCAACATGGTTCTGAAAACGCTGGTTCCTCTGAAAATCCGGAGGGGCTTTGCCGGCTGGATCGCTTTGGCAAGCCTGGGTATGCGATGATATATGACCACCCTCGCGCCGATCGTGCCACCGGCTCCGTTTACTTCGCCGATTGGCTGTCTCACGAAGCCTTAGATACCTTAGGTGGGGCGAAACTTTATTGCGCGCCTACTGTTGTGAAGGCTGATTGATCAGTCAATTCAACCCCATCGGACGGTCGAGCATGGGGCGGAGCTTGGTTATGGCAAGCTCGATCGGCTCCGGCCCAATGCGGACGGGTTCCTTGACATGAGGTTCTGTCGGCCTCAGGGGGCAGACATTTCATTTGCCTCTAATTTATACTTTAGTATTATATTGGTTGGATGGAGGATCCTGCCATGGACAATACCAAACTGGAAAAAGTCGAAAGCGACGTCGAACAGCGCGTCTGGTCCATAGACGCTTTCGCAAAACGTCATCGTCTCGATGACGAAGAAAAACTTCGGCTCACCTGTCTATTGGGTGTTGTGGCGACAGAGTCTGAACTCCTCAGAAACGCCAGACGCAATCCGCGTTGGCGCCATTAAAGCATGTGCGCAAAAGTGTGCAGCGGTTTTGCGATAACGACTTGCGCAGGAATAAAGAGCTAAAGCGTGGGCAGCGAATCTGAAAGATCGCGACACGCGTTAGCGAATTCCGTCCCGCGGCGATCAATCGGCCAATACCGACAGTGGATCTTGCTGGTCGATGCGGCCGCATAAATGTGCTGGGTCTCGATCCCAGGTCGCGACCATCCAGGCGCCGGTGTCTTCCCTGATGATCAACAGCATAGCTGGTCGTATGGATCAGTGTGGTCGGCAACAGCGTGCTGTCCACGCAAACACTCGCGAAGCAAGGCATCGCTAAATTCGGCAATTGCTCTGGAGCGAGCTATTTTTACGACGAAATATCGAGTTTGTCCGTTCGAGGATCAGCAATCTCCATTGCTGATCCTCGAACGCAAGGCAATGCGATCAAAGTGGGTGAACGTTCTCGGCCTTGGACTTTCCGGTTTTACGGTCCTGGCCGACGTCATAGCTCACTTGCTGTCCCTCGCGCAGCACGCTGCCGCCTTGCAGCGCAGATACGTGTACAAACACATCGGCTCCGCCGTTCTCGGGCGTGATGAAACCGAATCCCTTGTCTGTGTTGAAAAACTTTACCGTGCCAGTAGCCATTTCGAATCCCTATGTTAGCCGCAAGCGTTCCTGCGACCCGCAAACTAGAGTTCTAAGGCGCTTACTTCAACCGTCATCTTCTGGCTCTCCGTCAACTGTGCACAATCACTCCGATTGACCGGGCGCCGCATGGACGAAGAGGGAGCTGGTTTCAACTCCAATTCTCGGCCTCTCTATCGACGCCAGTCATGACCGGATGGCCCGGTTCAGGTCTCTTGCGGCGCCTCTCCAACGGGCTGGGGCCGAGGAACAAACAGGCAGGCAGGGACGATCAATGCGGCGATCAGGAGCATGGCGATGAAGGTGGCGTGCAGTGCCTGCTGCAAAGCAAGCCGGATTGCCTCTCCGTCCGCCAGAACGACGCCGGTGCCATTCAGGAGGCTTCGTAATTGTTCCGGCGTAATCGGCTGGCCGTTGGTGGAGTGCGCCAGACCATAGGTAAGCACTGCACCGAGCACGGCTGCGCCGAGCGTGCTGCCGAGGTTGCGCGAAAAAACATTGGACGCTGTGGCGCTGCCACGTTCGGACCAGCTCACGCTATCCTGGGTGAGAATCAGGGCGCTGATATTGAGCAGTCCCATGCCGAAACCCATTATCAGCGAACCGGCGCCCGCCAGTGCGGCAGAACTCGAGGGCGTGAGCAGGACGAGAAGGCACGTGCCAACCGGAATGCAGAGGCTGCCTGTGATCATGATGGGCCGCAGGCCGAATCGGGCAAACTGGCGCGATGCGATTGTTGCCCCGCAGGGCCAGCCAAGGAGCAGCATGGTCAACGCGAAGCCCGCTACGAGCGGTGTGCCGTTGAGAACCGTCTGCACATACATTGGCAGGAATGTCGTCAAGCCCATGATCGACATGCTTGCAAAAAAGACAGCCACGTTCGCGAATGCTATCGGTCGCTTCAGCCACAGGTCGGGCGCGACCATCGGCACCTCGGCGCGACGCTCCTGCCAGATGAAGGCGACAAGGGCTGCGATGGAGACGAGCAGGGCAATCATGGCAGAGCCGGAAATCGTGGTCTCCATTTCGGTCAGGGCAATCATCAGGGCGGAGATGGAGACCGCAAAGAGTGAAGCGCCAAGAATGTCGATGGAGACGACACGTATCCGTTTCTCCTCATGCAGGAACAGGACGAACCCCAAGGCCGCGAGAAGTCCGACCGGTACGTTGATCCAGAAGACCCATGCCCATGGAAGATTGTGAATGATAAGGCTGCCGAGAAGCGGCCCGACCACGGCGGACAACGCCCAGACGCTTGCCAGGTAACCCTGAACCTTGCCACGCTGATTGCCGGGAAACAGATCAGCAACCACGGTCATTGCAACAGGTTGTATCGCCCCCGCCCCGATCCCCTGCAACAGACGAAAGGCGATCATCGACGGCATCGACCATGCAAACCCCGCAAGCACGGAAGCAAACAGGAAGAGCGCGATGCCTATGAGGATCATCGGCTTGCGGCCATAAATATCCGCAAGCTTGCCGAAGACCACGGTCGTCGCCGTCTGGGTCAGAAGGAATGACGAAAAAACCCAGGAATACAGATTTATCTGCCCGAGCTGTGCCGCGATCTGTGGCATTGCCGTCGAAACGATCGTTGCCTCAATGGCGATCATTGCCATGCTTGCCATGATCGCGGCGACGACGAGGCTGCGATGGGAGCTTCTTTCCGACATGGAGGGGCTTTCAGGCTAGGTGCGTGACTGAGAATGGCACTTGGCGCCGAGGAGGGGATAATTAGTCGAGCCCTAACTACTCTTCGGTTCCCAAGCGTCAAGCAGCGATGCGATTTTTTGCCACACGGAGGCCAGCCGGCATTCAGCTTATGCCCGCCCAAAGCATGTCACCCAAAGGTTTGCTGCGGTTTTGCGATAACGACATGCGGAAAAACAGAGAGCTGAAGCTGGGGAAGCGAATGTGAAAGATCGCGGCGCGCTTTAAGGCAAATCGTTAAAGCCCAGGAGGGCAGTAATTGTAGATTTTCTAACGTATTTTCTTGTTCTCCTAAATTGAGCTAATTCCTCTTCAGTCCTACGGTGTGTGTCACAAGCCGCTGTGGGAGGCGGCTGAGAGAGGCGCGGCGGCTTGCTGCGTTTCCGGAGGAGAACCATCGATCAGCAGATCCTGTTTGCCGGAAGGGCGGCCCTGCCCATTTGCCGGAAGGTTTTGTGCGTCGATGATCCGGCCGGGCGCTCTTCAAGTGTTTTCCCCAGCCGAGGATGTTGAAATGAACCTTTACTGCTTTCGCTTCGCGCCCGCCAATGGGCGCCCCGTGCGGGTAGGCCTGATCGGCGCGGGCAAGTTCGGGTCGATGGTGCTTGCCCAGGCACAGCGCATTCAAGGCCTGAATATAGTCGCGATCGCCGATCTCGATGTCGGCAAGGCGAAGGAATCGCTGCAGCGCCTCGGCTGGCCGAAGGAGCGCTATGCCGCGAACAGCTGCGGCGATGCGATCAGGACCGGCGGAGCCTTCGTCACCGACGATGCGGGGGCGCTCTTCGAATGCGGCGAGATCGAGTGCATCATCGAGGCGACCGGGCATCCGATTGCCGGCACGCGCCATGCGCTCGGCGCCATCGAGCACAACAAGCATGTGTGATGGTCAATGTCGAGGCAGACGTCATGGTCGGCCCGATCCTGGCGGAAAAGGCGCGCGCCAAGGGCCTTATCTATTCCATGGCTTATGGTGACCAGCCGGCGCTGATCTGCGAGCTGGTCGATTGGGCACGCGCCAGCGGCTTCGAGATCACCGCCGCCGGCAAGGGCATGAATTTCGAACCGCGTTACCGCTATTCCACGCCGGATACGGTGTGGGGACTGTTCGGCTGGACGGAAGAACAGGTCGCCGCAGACAACCTAAATCCGAAGCTTTACAACTCCTTCACCGACGGCACCAAGGCGGCGATCGAAATGGCAGCCGTGGCCAACGGCACGGGCCTCGATTGCCCGGACGACGGTCTCGCCTTTCCGCCGGCCGGCCTGCACGACCTTGCCCGCGTCTTCCGCCCGGCAGCCGATGGCGGCCGCATGGCCCGCTCGGGTCTCGTCGACATTGCTGCCAGCCAGGAGCCGGATGGCCGCGAGGTCCTCAACAACATCCGCTACGGCCTTTGTCACCTTCAAGGCCCACAACGAATATACCCGCGCCTGCTTCAAGCAATATGGCCTGCTGACCGATCCGTCGGGCTGGTACGCCTCCATGTGGCGTCCCTTCCCCATCATCGGTCTCGAAACCTCGGTAAGCGTACTTTCTGCGGTGTTGCGCAACGAGCCGACCGGCTCATCGAAGGAGTTCCGCGGCGATGCCGTCGCGACTGCCAAGAAGGACATGCAGCCGGGCGAAATGCTGGACGGCGAGGGCGGCTATGCAGTGTGGGCAAACGCCATCCCGGCGACGCGCAGTCTCGACCTCAAGGCGTTGCCAATCGGGCTTGCGCATAACGTCAAGCTCAAGCGGCCGATCAAGAAGGACCAGATCGTCTCCTTCGACGATGTCGAGCTTGTCGCCGATCTCGATGTCGTGTCCTTGCGCCAGCAGATGGAAGATCGCTTCCGCCCGGCCCGGATTGCGGCCGAATAACCCGGAGACGAAGATGAGCACACCAGCCTTTGTCGTGATTGCGGAGTTTCAGGTGAAGCCCGGCAAGTTGGGGGCCTTCCTGGAGGCTGCCCGGGACGATGCGAAACACTCAGTTGCCGACGAGCCCGGTTGCCGGCAGTTCGACGTCGTTTGCCTGGAAGGCACCGACGGCACGGTGGTCTTCTATGAGGTTTATGACAGCCGGGCCGCCTTCGACGCCCATCTTGAGACGCCTCATCTTGAGCGCTTCCGCCAAGCCTTCCCACCGCTCATCGTCGAGAAGCGGCGGGTCCGCTTCGCCGAACGACAGAACCCTTGAGCGCGAAGGAGACATTATGAGCGACGCGGTAACCATCGCCGTTCTCGGCACCGGCATCACGGGCGCGCCCATGGCCGGCCGGCTAGCGGATGCCGGCTTCGCTGTCACGGCGTGGAACCGGACAATGGAAAAGGCCGCGTCCCTCGCTGAGAAGGGCATCGTCATCGCTGGCGGCGCTGTCGAGGCCGCCGTCGCTGCCGACGTCGTGATCTGCATGGCTGAGTTCGGGCCCGGTCTGCGAGGCGGTGCTGGCAGGGGAAGACGGCGTCATTTCCGGCATGCGGCCCGGTGCGGTGTTGGTCGTTATGAGTTCCATTCCGGTCGAAACGGCCGCGGGGCTCGCGACTGCCGCTGCGGCCCGGGGCATTGCGTGTCTCGATGCGCCGGTCTCCGGCGGCAAGAAAGGGGCGCGGGAAGGTACGCTCGCCATCATGGCGGGGTGGTGATGGTGCCGTTTTCGAACGGCTGCGCGGCGTTTTTGCCTGTCTTGGGCGGCCGACCCACGTCGGCCCGGCTGGCAGCGGTGCGCTGACCAAGCTCGCGAACCAGCTGATCGTCGCCTCGACGATCTGCGCCGTCGCCGAAGCGCTGACGCTTGCCGAAAGCGGCGGCGCCGACCCGGCAACGGTGCGTGAGGCGCTTCTCGGCGGCTTTGCCGATTCGACGGTGTTTCGCCAGCACGGGCTGCGCATGGTGGAAGGCAACTTCCAGCCCGGCGGTCCCGCGAAATATCAGGTGAAGGACACATCTACCGCGATCGCCTTCGCCAGAACGCGCGCATTGAGGCTTCCGGTCAGCGAGGAGGTTGACCGGCTCTTCCAGGCCATGGTGGATCATGGCGACGGAGACCTTGATCACAGCGGCGTCATTCTCGAACTGCAACGCACCTAGACTCTTTTGTTTTTCGTTTGTCTTTTCGGGAAACCGTTTTCCACTTTTCCCTGACAAACTCCAGGGCTGCCTGCGACGCAGTTGCGTTGTGTAGGTCGGGCCGAATTTCAGCATTCGCCGGGTTCCAGAAGCAACCATCCGCGCCGGGAAACGACGCTTCTTATGACCGCCGGCTTGCTCATGTCAGGCCGACGGTTCTCACCGCAAACAAGTTCCAGCCCATTTCAAGGTCATCCTTGATTAAGCACGGCAATCCGGTGCCGCAGATAGTATATCAACATTTCCGCGCCATCACCGTCGACCACCGCCGCCTCCGCCTCGGAAGGTGACGCCACCACGCCCACCGCCACCGCTGAAGCTGCGACCGCCACCGCCGCCGCCATTGAAACTCCGATTGCCACCCCCGCGACTTCCTTCAAACCGGTCGAAGTTGCCTGACGACGGCCGATTATAGGTGTCGAACTGGTGAGACCGTTGATTTCCCACCTGGCGTCCGGCGCGGTCGATGGCGAGATGGTCGGGCGCGCGGTCCCGAGTCCGGCTTGCGGCAGGTCGCTTCGCCGGTCTGTTGTTGGCGGGCCGATTGTCGACGTTGGGCCGCTGCTGGATATTGTTAAGCGCGTCCGGATGCTTTGCGGCAAAATTTTCGCCGGGTTTCTTCAGGTTTTCGCTAGAAGGCTTCTCGACCGGTGTCCATCCGCCGTCGGTATGCTTCTGCCACTGCCCGTCCTGACGGCGATAGACACTGCCGTCACGGCCGGCATAAAGGTCGCCGCCCTTTTCACCGGCAACGAAGCCACGGTCGCCCTCGGAACTGCGCCAGCGCACCGCGCCGGAATCGCCGTTGGAACCACCGCTGACGCGGGCGTAGTTTGCGCCGTTCTTCACACTCACCGACCCCCACGAGCCGTAGACATTCTCGCCGCCCCGGACAACCGCGCCGTTGCCCGTACGCGGATTGTAGGCCGCGACGAACCCACGTTCGCCCGCCGGCCCGGCAACTGCGCCACCGCGCACATAGGTCCCTGTGCGCGGATTGTAGGCCGCCCCGCCGATAATCCCGCGATAGGGACCATAGGCGTAGCCGTAGCGGCCGAATGCCCCGATCGCCGGATTGTAGAACACGTCAGCTCCGTAGGTTATCGGCCGGGGATAGAAGGGCCAGTCACCGTCGTCCCAGCCCGTGTCCCAGTAGTCGTCATAGTACCAGCCGGTGCCGTAGACATAGCTGCCCCAGGCGAGATAACCTCCGAGATAACCCATCGTATAACCATACCAGACGGCATCGTCCTCGGTGTTGTAGATGCGCACATAGGTGGCGTTGTAGACCGGTGAGGATGGCGGGATGGTGTAGACCTCATCGGGAATCGCCTGTGCCACCACGAACGGGCCGGTCGGTGTATCGCCGACGAACCATATGCCGTCCTTGAGGACGAAATACTTGTCCTTGACCTTGATCACCAGTTCGTTGGTGTTGACCGCGTAGGACATCTTCGTGCCCTCGATCGGCTCGAATTTTGGCTCACCGCTGTAGACGACATCGACTTTCACCGATCCGTCGAGCGCAACCCGCGCCATCTTCGGAATGCTTGCCTTCAGCCGGGCTTCAGCGCTTTCGGAAGTTCCCGGCACCGAAGAGCGAACAGTGTAATAGGGCACATCATCCGGTATGTTCTGGAAGTCCGCCGGCAATGTCGGCGTGGCGAATGTCCAAGGTCCGTCAAGCGAGGCGGCCGAGAACCAGCGCCCGGAAAGAAGCACGTACCAGTGCGCATCGGCGTCGCGGTAGAAAACATCGTTCTCGCTGTTCGAAGCCCATTTCAATCCCGTGCCCGTCACCGCCTCGAGTGCTGGCTCTCCCGTGAACTGGACAAGTTCGGCCGGCTTGTCCGAATAGATCACCTTTGGCGGCTGTCCGCCTTCGAACGGTTGGGGCGGGATTGCCGCGTGTGCATCCTTCCAGCTGTCGTCGTCGGGCAGCCTTGACAGAAGCGGCGGCAGAGTGGTCGTCACCACCCAGTTTCGGTCCAGCTCCTTCGAGGTTAGCCAGGATTTTTCGGCGCGCAGATAGTAGGTGTTGTCCGCGTCCGTCTTGAATAGGTCCCAGTTGGTGTTGACTACGAAATCCAGCCCTTCGACGCCCTTTACCGGCGAAAAGACGGGCTTGTCTCTCGTCTGCACAAGGATCGCCGGCGTCTTGCTGATGAAAATCGGCGGCGGGTCGGCCTTCAGGCCCTGAACGTCATCGACACGCTTGTAGTCGGCGATGCTCGCCGCCAGTCGCTCCTCGCTGATCGTCAGCATCCCGGTAGGCACGAGTTTGCCTACCTCCAGCGATAGCTCGGTGAGATGCGTGCGGTCGAGCGTCGAAAAGTTGATCTCCGTGACTTTGACATCGCTGATGACAACGTCGTCGGAATCGCTATCGGAAACTGTCTGGCCGCTGACCCCGATGACGCCGAAGATCGGGGTCGAATCCTTGGACGCCCGGTATTCGGAAGCGACCAGCGCTGAAAGCGTGGTGAAATTCTCCCAGTCGGTGATTTGTGGCTGATAGAGGGTTATTTCCCCGCCCGATTCCATGGTGTAAGTGCGTGGCCAACGCGGCTTGTCGGCTTCGATCTCGTTGAGATATTTTCCGTTGACGAACCCCGTTTTGCTGTCATAGCGCACGGCGCACCACGCTCCGCTGGCGTCGCACTCGATAAGATCTACCTGCGTACCCTGCTTGATCGTTTCAAATCTTGCAAAACCCGTCCCCGGCCCTTCCCGGAAATTGACGTTCGCCGTCGAAACCGCGGGACCGGCAGCGACCGGTCCGGCAAAAAGCGTCACCGTCATCAGCAAAAACACCGATCCTCGCATGTCCCATTCCTCCCGTGGCCTATGCGTCGATACGCCGGCCGTCGAAACATGCCGCGTTCCCGCATTATATACAAATAATTCCCTCACGACCCGCGGCAAGTACGTACTGTTGGTATCGGATTGAATCTTGCTGGAAAATTTGAGGTTACGAGCCCCCCGCTATCCTCGCCGTGTCGGCGGCCTCGTGCTGATACAGCGGGGACCATCAGGGCGTCGCCAATCAGGACCGTGCGTCCGCGGTACCAGAAGTTCTCAACGAAGATCATTTCCGGCGGCGGAGAGATGTATTGAGGCGTATTGATCGGCATATATGGAGAATTGTTCATGTTTAATTTTCCAGTGGGCTTTTTAATACCCCGATCGTCAATTTAAATTTGGGCGAAAGATGAAAAAGCAACACTTCGAGACGCTAGACGGCATGCGCGGCATGGCGGCAGTCGCGGTCGTCCTATACCATATGAATGCAGTGCCCTTTCTGCGAGCGCCGTCAGGCTATCTCTCTGTTGATTTCTTCTTTGTTATCAGCGGTTTTGTCATCGCATATTCCTATCGCAATCGATTGCTCACGACTCTGTCGTTTGTCGATTTCATAAAAATCCGCTTTGTGCGATTATACCCAATTCTCTTTCTGGGTTTTGCATTGGCTTCGTTGCGAGGTGCAGCGATGATTTTCGCAAACCATCCAGATGCACCATCGTTCCAAGAGTTATTACTCGGAAGTACTATAAATCTCGTTCTGCTTCCCATGCCTATCGTTGGAAGTTGGATGTTTCTCAACGTGCCGGTTTGGTCGCTGATGTTTGAGGTGATTGCCAACTTTGGCTACGCACGATTTGTATCCGTGGCGTCCAATAAAAATTTGATGATCGTGACATTTATTGCTGCGGCATGTTTGATTCCGGTAGCCATTTCCGGCTTGTTCGCAACCGGCGCGACGATAAATTCCTTCCATGTAGGGTTTATCCGAGTTGTATTTTCCTTCTCGCTTGGACTTCTGATATTTGGATCCTTCGACAAGCTACCCGTCTTCCAGATTAACCCGTATATTCTGGTATCGTTACTGTTCTTGGCGTTGGTTATTCCTATTAAACATCCCGTTTACGATCTGCTATTCACGCTCTTTCTCAGCCCGTTTTTCCTTGTTGCCGGCGCTCATTCCCGGTCATTCTTTCCCGGTAAGTGGCTGGGTGAGTTATCATATCCTCTGTACGCCACTCATTTCTCGTTGATCTCAATAGGAAGCCTGCTCGCTCATCGACTAAAAATCGAACAATGGGTGGGGGTGCTTGCTGTAGTTCTCATCTTCTGCCTCTTGGTCAGATTGCTTACGAGGATTTATGATCAGCCTCTTCGGAGGTCCCTGCAAATATTATTGTCTTCTCGATTGATTGCCTGATTTCATCCCAACAGGCCCCAATACTTTGTTCTTTCGTGAAGTCTGCGGATGATACGGTTGGCTCGGTCGAGCAGATCTGCGGCCTTCCTGCGGTCGGATTGTTCTTCATGGCCCGCCTCGGATTTGTTTAGTTTTCCACTTTCCCGAATTGTTCACAGTCATCACGGCCGCGGATGTGCGTGGTGCGTTTTCTATTTCATAAATTTGAAAATGAGATAGAAGTTTTCAGAAAACACTGTCAGAGGTCGAAAATGCCGCTATGTCCTGAAACTCGCTCTGCCTGGATAAAGGCCGATGGCACCGGATCAATCCACACGCCGATGTCTTCCTCGGAAAATGTCGATGTCACGATCATTGGGGCAGGGTTCATGGGGTTGTCCACCGCGCTTGAGCTTGTGCGGCAGGGCAAATCCGTCAGGGTTTTGGAGGCAAATGAAGTCGGAACCGGTGCATCCGGGTTAAATGGTGGTCAGGTCATTCCCGGCCTGAAATATGATCCCGATTGGCTCATCGAGTATTTTGGCCCCGCGCGCGGCGAGGCAATGATCGCGTTTGCCCAGTCAACTGCGGACAGCGTCTTTGATCTCATCGATCGCGAGCATCTCAGTGTTCCCAGGGTGCGCAACGGCTGGATCCAGGCCGCACACACTGAAAATGCGCTTAAAGCAGCCCAGCGCCGTGACGGGCAGTGGCGCGCCCGTGGAGCTGACGTGCGCACGCTTGATGCGCAGGAGATCGAATCGCTGACAGGTGCTCGTGGTTATCTCGGCGGATGGCTGGATCGGCGCGCCGGCATCATCGATCCCCTGGCCTTCGTCAGTCAGATGGCGGCCGCTGTCGTGCGGGCGGGTGGCCTGGTCACCGAGCGCACGAAAGCGCTGTCCGTAAGGCGGGAAGCCGGCGGCTGGACCGTCCAGGCGGAAGGGGGGCGGTCGGTCCGGTCC
Source organism: Pararhizobium capsulatum DSM 1112 (assembly GCF_030814475.1). Lineage (NCBI taxonomy): Bacteria > Pseudomonadati > Pseudomonadota > Alphaproteobacteria > Hyphomicrobiales > Rhizobiaceae > Pararhizobium > Pararhizobium capsulatum. Next base: position 1,241,646 of record NZ_JAUSVF010000001.1, read on the forward strand.
CGGTTTGTGGTCGTTGCCACGAACGCCTATAGCGACGATTTTGTGCCGGGGCTTGCGCGCACCATCGTGCCGTTACATTCATTCCAGATCGCAACAGAGCCGCTTCCGGACAGGCTGCAAAAGATCATCCTTCCCGGAGAGCAGGCGGTTTCCGACTCCCGCAGAATCCTCGTTTATTACCGCAAAAGTGCGGACGGCCGGCTGGTGCTTGGCGGCAGGGGACGTATGGCCGAGCCGAAAAGCCAAGCCGATTGGAAGCATCTCGAACGCGCGATGCGGCGGCTCTATCCCGAGGTCGCGGGCGTTCCGATTGCAAGGCGCTGGTTTGGCCGTGTTGCGATGACCCCCGACCATTTGCCTCATATCCATGAGCCGGAGCCTGGATTGCTCACTGTCGTCGGTTGTCAGGGGCGCGGTGTCGGCATGATGACGGCGCTCGGCCAGCGATTTGCCTGTTACATCGAAACGGGGGATCGGACCGTGTTGCCATTTCCGGTCACCGCCATCCTGCCCATTCCATTTCACGCTTTCCGCCAGGTCGGCGTCGCCGCGATGATTGCCTGGTATCGGCTGCTGGATGCGCTTGAAAAATGAGGCAAGGCAAACGTCGCGCTTGACATTTTTCATAAAAATGAAAATTATGAAGTTAATTTCACAATGGTGCGGGCGATCACATGAACAATGAAGGCGTTTCGCTCCGGGCATTTGACAGGACGCGGATCTTCCGCGGTTTCATGCTGACGCCGGGCGCGATCGTAACTCTCGTCCTCGTGCTCTTCGCCCTCTTCCTCGTCGTGTTCCTGTCAGTTCGCGTCAATGACGATTCCTTGCTCGGTGCTGGCGTGTCCCTCCAGAACTTCGTTACGATCTTTACCGAGCCGCTTTACGGGCTCGTGGTGTTGAGGTCTCTGACGATCGCAGGGTTGGTCACGCTTGCCACTGTCGTCGCCGCCTATCCCGTTGCCTATTATCTGGCGTTTCACGCCGGTCCACGCCGGAGCCTGATCCTCTTTCTTGTCACGCTGCCGTTCTGGACGAGTTATCTCCTGCGCGTCTTCGCCTGGAAAATCGTCCTTGCCTACAATGGAGTGCTGAATTCGGTGCTGATGCTCACCGGACTTTCAGCCGAGCCATCGACCTTGTTTCTCAATACGCCGGCGGCGGTCGTCCTCACGCTTGCTCATGCATACGCCCCCTTTGCGATCCTGCCGATCTTTGTTGCGCTTGAGACCATACCGAAATCTCTGATGGAGGCGGCGTCCGATCTCGGCGCCAGGCCCTTCACGACATTCCGGCGTGTCATACTGCCGAATTCGATGCCGGGGGTGCTGTCGGCAGCCGTCGTCGTGTTTGTCCCGACCGTCGGGGATTATGTCACCCCGGCCATGATCGGCGGACCGACCAGCACGATGATCGGCTCTCTGGTGCAGGCCCAGTTCGGAAAGGCAAATGATTGGCCCTTCGGCGCAGCCCTGGCCGTCATGGTCATGCTGGTCATTCTGGCCGTTGTTCTGATCGTCCGCCAGGCCGACCGGCTGTTTGGGAGCCGCACATGAGCCGCCGGAACATAAAAACTGCGGGCAGCGGGTGGCTGCGTTGGTATGTCGGGCTCTATCTTGTCTTCCTGTATCTGCCCGTCGCCCTGATACCGCTCTTTTCGTTCAACGATTCCGTTCAGGCTGCCTTTCCGCTGAAGGGCTTCACCCTCGCCTGGTATGAAACGCTGATCGGAAACGAGACATTGATCGGCGCGCTGATAACGAGCCTTTCGATCGGGCTCGCCGCCGCGGCCATTGCGACCCTGTGTGGCATCACCATTGCCTACATGGATACGCAGGTCCGCTCCTCCGTCGCCAGGCTTATCTCCGGTATCGCTCGACTGCCCATTCTCATTCCTGGCGTTGTGGTCGGCATTTCGCTGCTGATCCTTGTGAACCTGCTGGGGTTCGGTCCCTCGCGGCTCGCGATCGTGCTTGGCCATGTTCTCGTCTGCCTGCCCACGACGGTCATCATCATGCGCGGGCGCTTCGCATCCATTCCGCGCAGCATTCCCGAGGCTGCGGAAGATCTCGGGGCAGGGGAGATGATCGTTTTCCGGCGCGTCATGCTGCCGCTGGCGCTGCCTGCAATTGGCTCGTCATTCATGCTCGCCTTTCTCACCTCGTTCGACGAATTCATCGTCGCTTTCTTCCTGGCTGGTACGCAGCCGACCTTGCCGCTTTATATCTGGAGCCAGCTGCGTTTCCCCAAGTCGCTGCCCACCGTGATGGCCCTTGGTACCGCCATCCTTGTGGTGTCGATTATCATCGCCGGCTGCGCCGAGCTTTTGCGGCAGCGTGGACTGTCGAGATCAATGTCTTCCCGTGCCTGAAACAAGAATAATCAAAGAGGAGAACTGCTATGAAACATGATCATCGAGGCCGTTTCGCCAGACAGACATCAGGTGCCTTGACCGCGATGGCTCTTTTGCTGTCGCTCGGCCTGCCGGCCGAGGCTGCCGACAAGCTCACCTACTTCACCTGGTCAGGCTATGAGCTTCCCGACTTTCACAAGGCATTTGATGCAGCCCATCCCGACAGCATCGATATCTCCGTCTTCGGCGACGACGATGATGCTTTCACCAAGGTAAAGGCCGGGTTCCGTCCGGACGTCGCACATCCGTGCTACGACAAGATTGCCCGCTGGAACAAGGAGGGCCTGCTGCAGCCGATCGAGACCGCCAGGATCAAGAACTGGGACTCGATCTTCCCGGTCTTCCGGAACCTGCTTGATATTCAAGCCGGTGATGGCAAGGTGTGGATGGTTCCCTGGGATTGGGGCAACACGTCGATCCTCTATCGCACAGATCTCGTGAAGGACCCTGAAAAGAGCTGGAACCTTCTGTGGGACAAACAGTATGCCGGCCGTATCGCCACGATCGATGCCGTGCATGATACGCCTGTCGTCGCCGCGCTGCTGGCCGGCGTCAGCCCCTTCGACATGACGCCGGAGCAGCTCGACAAGGTCGCAGACAAGCTGCGGGAACAGCGTCCGCTCGTCTCGGCCTATACGACCGACATGACCTCGGTCGAACAATCGCTCGCCAGCGGCCAGCTGGTCGCGGCAATGACCTGGAACGCATCGGCGGTTGCCCTGAAGAAACAGGGCGTACCAGTGGAATTCATGAAGCCGAAGGAAGGCATGCTGACCTGGGCATGCGGTTTCGTCATGCTGAAGGATGCGAAGAATATCGATCTTGCCTATGACTTCATCAACAGCCGGCTTGAGGCGGAATCGGGCAAGGCGCTGATCGAGAACTACGGTTACGGCGCATCGACAACGTCCGCCTTCGCCGCCGTTCCCCAAGATGAACTGGAAAATCTGCAGCTCCCGTCCGATCCTGAAACCATGCTCAAGTCGACCGTCTTTACCGGTCCGATGAAGCAGAACGACGACCTTGCGAAGATGTTCGAGAAGGTCAAGGCAGGGGGCTGAGCTTGCTATCCGTGGCCCGGATGCGATTGTCCGGGCCATTTTCCAATGTATCGATGTGGAGTGCCGATGGACGCGGATGATGTGACGAGCAAAGCCGAACGGGAGGCCGATGAGGCCGATGTTCGCGTAGGACGGCGCGTGCGGGCCCTGCGGCTCGAGAAGAACCTGTCTCTGGCGGATCTTGCTTCCAAAGCCGGAATATCGATCGGGGCGCTGAGCCAGATCGAGCGCGGCATGTCATCCCTGCGTGTTCGGGTCATCTGGCCGCTGGCCGCAGCCCTCGATGTGGAACCATCCGCGCTGATTGCCGATGGCAGCCAGCCTGTCAACGACCTCTATTGCGTGCGGGCAAACATTCGCCGTCCCCTGCCAGTCCATTCCGAAGGGATCACCAAGGATCTGCTGTCACCACCCGGTGCATTCCTGACCGGCATGTTGGTGACTGTCGAGCCCGGCGGCGGCACGGATGCCTATGCTCACACTGGCCACGAATTCGGTGTCGTAACGACCGGCGAGGTCGAACTCGTGGTCGATTCCACGCGCTACATGTTGAAGACCGGGGACAGCTTCGCCTTCAAGAGCACGTTGCTGCATTCCTTCAGCAATCCGGGAACGGAGCACTGCACCATCGTGTGGGTGAACACCACGAAGCCTTCGGAGACGCGTGATGGCGACTGATGCTCTGCTTCGTCTGGATAGCGTGTCCAAGCATTTTTCAGGCGGCATTGTCGGCCTGAACAACATCAATCTTTCGATCGCAGAAGGGGAATTCCTGAGCCTTCTCGGTCCCTCGGGCTGCGGCAAGACCACGACGCTGCGCGTCATTGCAGGCTTCGAAGCCCCCACCGAGGGTGAAATCCGGCTTGATGGAAAAGACATCACGCCGCTTCGTGCTTTCGACCGGCCGGTCAACACCGTGTTCCAGGACTACGCGTTGTTTCCGCACATGTCGGTTGCCGAGAATGTGGGCTTCGGTCTTTCGCTGAGGAAGATTGCCGCTTCTGAGCGCCGCAAGCGCGTTGCCGCAGCGCTCGATATGGTCGGCCTTGCTGACAAGATTAACCAGCGGGTGCAGGCACTCTCCGGTGGTCAGCGCCAGCGCGTCGCGCTCGCTAGGGCGATTATCTGCGAACCTCGAGTCCTCCTTCTCGACGAGCCCCTCTCTGCACTCGACGCGCATCTGCGCGAGCAGATGCAGGTGGAACTGAAACGCCTGCAGCGTGAGCTGGGCACGACATTTGTGATGGTCACACATGACCAGACCGAAGCTCTGTCCATCTCCGATCGCATCGTGGTGATGAACAAGGCGGCAATCGAGCAGATTGCCTCGCCGTCGGTACTTTACGACCGGCCGGCAACAGCCTTCGTCGCCGGGTTCATCGGCACGAGCAACCTGCTGAAGGTGCGCCTGGTCAGTCGCGATGCATCGGTCTTGCGCTTCGCCGCAGGGACACTTTCCCTTGACGTGCCTTCGAACGGAAACACCGACTTGCAGCCGGGCGATGGCGCGACGCTGGGCGTGCGCCCCGAGGACATTCTTGTTTCGTACGAACGAGCCGAAGGCTCCGTGGGTGCGAGCGTGGAAAGCGTCGTTTTTCATGGACGCAGCCTGCGCGTGCACCTTCTCACCGAGGACAAGGACAGCCTGACGGCCGACATACCGCGGCAGGCAGAGCCTGCCGCTATGGCGACCGGTGAACACATCTTCGTATCGCTCCGGCCGGGCGCCTCCTGCCCGATCCTTCCGTCCTGAGCCAACCAACAACAGTGGAGTACCCATGAACAACCATCTGCAATTCTTCATCGACGGTTCCTGGGTCGATCCCGTGACCCCAAGGACGATCGACGTCATCGACCCGTCGACCGAGGAAGCCTATACGGCAATTTCCGCAGGCGCCGCTGCAGATGTGGACAAGGCGGTCCGCGCCGCAAAGAGCGCTTTCGCAAGCTTTTCGCTGACTTCCAAGGAAGAACGTCTCGCGCTCCTGAAGCGGATCCTTGAATGCTACAACGACCGTTTCGAGGATATTGCGCAGGCGGTTAGCCAGGAAATGGGCGCACCCTTGCCCTTCGCCCGGGATTCCCAGGCATGGGCAGGACGAGGGCATATGGAAGCAACCATCGCCGCTCTCGAAGGGTACACATTTAGCGAAGAACGCGGCTCGACGACGGTCATCAAGGAACCGATCGGTGTCTGCGCTCTCATCACGCCATGGAACTGGCCGCTGAACCAGATCGTGTGCAAGGTCGCTCCGGCGATAGCGGCGGGTTGCACGGTGGTGTTGAAGCCATCGGAAATCGCGCCGATCAGCGGCATCATATTCGCCGAAGTCATGGCGGCGGCTGGAACGCCGAAGGGTGTGTTCAACCTGGTAAATGGTACCGGTCCCGATGTCGGCCAGGTCATGGCGGGGCATCCCGACGTCGATATGGTCTCGTTCACAGGATCGACGCGCGCCGGCATCATGGTCGCGAAGACCGCGGCCGACACCGTCAAGCGCGTTGCGCAAGAACTTGGCGGCAAGTCCGCGAACATCATCCTGCCCGATGCCGATTTCGAGACAGCAGTGACAAAGGGCGTCCAGGGCTGCTTCAGCAATACCGGCCAATCCTGCGATGCGCCGACGCGTATGCTGGTGCCAGCCGACCGCCATGAAGAGGTTCTGGCGATTGCCAGGAAGGCTGCGGAAGCCTTCAGGACAGGCTCTCCGAAGGCCGATGGCATCGATCTCGGACCAGTTGTCAGCCAAATCCAGTATGACAAGATTCAGCGGCTGATCGAAAGCGGCATCAGCGAAGGTGCAACGCTGGTAACGGGCGGCCCGGGCCGGCCCGAGGGATTGAACCGCGGCTACTACATCCGCCCGACAGTCTTCGGCAATGTGACGCCGGACATGACAATTTCACGCGAGGAAATCTTCGGCCCTGTGCTGTCCATCATCTCCTACAAGGACGAGGAGGATGCCGTTCGCATTGCAAACGACACCGTCTACGGCCTTGCCGCCTATGTTCAATCGACGAACATCGAACGCGCCCGTGCAGTTGCCAAGCGCATGCGCGCCGGCTCCGTCTATCTCAACTATCCGGCCTGGGATACGTTCGCACCGTTCGGCGGCTACAAGCAGTCGGGAAACGGGCGCGAATATGCGGATTGGGCAATCCATGATTTCCTGGAAATCAAGGGTATCGTCGGCTGGGCGTAACCAATTGCCGTCATTTTCCCCCTGGTGGGCGGCTCTCTCACGGTTTGCGAGCGCCATCCACCACATCGGGTTGATGCCAACCGCAAGCTTCGGTTCAGTGATAGGCCCCGCCAAAGAGATGCCGGAAACAGCGGCTGACGGGTTGAGATGGCACCGGGCAAAGGCTATCAGGTGCCAATCGCAAGCGGGTTCTCCGCAAACATAAGGCAATCCCGGCATGACCCCAGATTTTCTCGTCACCCATTCCGGTGGCTTCCATGCCGATGAGCTGCTGTCCAGCGTCGTTCTCACCCGCCTCTTCCCGCAGGCCCGCCTCATTCGCAGCCGGTCACCGGAATGGATCACGCCGGCCGCCGATCGCATCATTTACGATGTGGGCGGCCTTTATGATCCTGCAGCCCAGGTCTTCGATCACCACCAGCGCGGGGCACCTCTTCGCGACGACGGCCAGCCATACAGTTCGTTCGGGCTGGTCTGGAAACATTATGGCCGCCGCTATCTTTCCGCCCTGGGTGTTTTGGAGGCAGATATCGAGGCGATACATACGTCGTTCGATACGAGCTTCGTGCTGCCGATCGATCTGGTCGATAACGGCGCGCTTAGCCCCTCGACCGCTGGATCGCTCGCGACGCTGACGTTGCCCGTTCTGCTGGAAACCTTGAAGCCGGTGTTCGACGAGACCGACCCGGGGGTGGACGATCGTGCATTCCACAGGGCGCTTGCTGTCGCGGGCGTTTTTGTCGAGGCAAAGATAGGGCAAAGCGCGGCGAAGTTCCGCGCTGAAGGGTTGGTGTATCAGGCCATAAGGCAAGCAGGGGAGAGCCGCGTTCTTGAGCTTCCCATGGGAATGCCGTTCCGTTCGGCCGTCGTGAAGTCGGGCGCCGATCACCTGCTGTTCGTCGTTCATCCGCGCGAAAAGGACTGGTGTGTGACCGGCATTCGTCGCGCGGAGGAGGGATTTGACCTGCGCGCGGATCTGCCCGCGGCTTGGGCCGGCTTAACGGGGCGGGACCTTGAGACGGCTTGTGGCGTCGATGGCGCGAGCTTCTGCCACAATGGTCGCTTCATCGCTGCCGCGAGAACCCGCGAGGCTGCGCTGGCAATGGCAGAGTTGGCGGTAGCGGAAGCGTCTCAGTCTCGCTAATCCAAAGTGGTGCTGCACTATTCCAAAACCTTGCTTCAAGTGACCAAATTTGCTTTTCTTTAAATGCCCGATTTCATGCAGAGACCGCGGTTAAATGCGGTCGAATTTGCAAATCTGACGGGATGCATGGCGACAACGACTATGAGTCGTGGATCGGGCCTGCGGCAAAAATGCCCTTGAAAATCTTGAAAGTCTTTTACAAAGACACAGCAAATGGCGCTCTAGCGCCGCCTGCTTGGAAGACGCACAATCCAGATCCTGTGAACGGGAGCAATGCGGTGACGCATCGCCGCCCGTCCAGCGCGACCGCCACGTCGTTTGATGTTGCGGTTGGATAGTCCCGAGGCGGGAGGAGCGCGCTATCGGATCTTATCGTCGTTCGGCGGCGTCGGGGACGTCCGCCATGGGAGGGAATATGTTTGAACGGCTTTTCAAGCTGAGTGAGCACGGAACGTCTGTCCGCACCGAAGTGATTGCGGGCGTCACGACGTTTCTCACGATGTCCTATATCATCTTCGTCAACCCTGACATCCTGTCGACAACGGGCATGGATCGGGATGCGATCTTCGTTGCAACCTGTCTGGCTGCGGCACTCGGCACGCTGATCATGGCGCTCGTCGCCAACTGGCCGATCGGCATGGCCCCGGGCATGGGCCTCAACGCCTTCTTCGCCTTCACCGTCGTCGCGGCGCTGGGCTTTACCTGGCAGCAGGCGCTGGGCGCGGTGTTCATTTCCGGCGTCATCTTCCTGATCCTGACGGTGACCGGCGTGCGAAGCTGGCTGATCGCCGGCATCCCCCATTCATTGAGAAGCGCCATCGCCGCCGGTATCGGGCTTTTCCTCGGCATCATCGCCTTGAAGAATGCCGGCATCGTCGTCGACAATCCGGCAACGCTCGTCGGCTTGGGCGATCTGAAGCAGACCGGGCCGCTGCTGGCGATCTTCGGTTTCTTCGTCATCGCAGTGCTCGATGCGCTCAGGGTCAAGGGCGCAATCCTGATCGGCATTCTCGCCGTTACCGTACTGTCCTGGGTCACCGGCGTCAGCGAATTCCGCGGCGTCGTTTCCATGCCCCCGTCGATCCTGCCGACTTTCATGCAGCTCGACATCATGGGCGCGCTGCATGGCGGCCTCGTCCACGTCATCCTCGTCTTCGTCCTCGTCGAAGTGTTCGATGCGACCGGCACGCTGATCGGTGTCGCCAAGCGGGCGAACCTGATCGAAGATGGCAAGCCGAGCCGCCTCGGCCGCGCACTGCTCGCAGACAGCACCGCCATCGTTGCGGGTTCCCTGATGGGCACCAGCAGCACGACGGCCTACGTCGAAAGCGCGTCGGGCGTACAGGCCGGCGGCCGCACGGGCCTGACTGCTCTGATCATCGCGATCTTCTTCCTGGCCGCCCTGTTCATCTCGCCGCTTGCCACTTCGGTTCCGACCTATGCGACGGCGCCGGCGCTGCTCTACGTGGCTGGCCTGATGATGCGCGAACTGACGGAAATCGACTGGGACGACCTGACGGAGGCGGCACCGGCGGCGCTGACCGCGCTTGCCATGCCGTTCACCTACTCGATCGCCAACGGTCTTGCCTTCGGCTTCGTCAGCTATGTCGTCCTGAAGGTGTTCACCGGCCGCTGGAGCATCCTGCATCCGGCCACCCAGATCGTAGCGGCGCTGTTCGTCATCCGCTTCGCCTTCTTCGCGGGATAAGAAAACCGCTCAAGCAAAAGGGCCGCGTCATCGACACGGCCCTTTTGCTTTGGGTTGATTTCGAGAGCATCGGCCCCGGCCCGGACATTCCGGGCCGGGGCCTTTTCCGTTCAGCGGACGAGGAAGGGCTGGTCGTAAAAATGCTCTTCCAGGTTCACGCCCTCACCGCCGCGATCGACGACGGCGAAATCGGAGATGCCATCGAGCGGCGTCAGGATGCCGTGCCAGACGTTGCGGCCAATATTGACGCCCTGGCCGGGGGCGGTGCGAAAGGCGATCGGCTCTGCTGGACCATCCGGCGTTTCCTCGGCGACGACGACGAGGAACGGGTAGTCGGTGAGCGGAATGAAAGCCTGGCTGCCGAGCGGATGACGCTCGACCATGCCGAGCTTCAGCGGCAGCGGATAGGGCTCGCCGCGCAGCAGGCTGATCATCGGTCGCGCTTTCTCGCCCGCAGTCTCGATCTTGGCGAGATCGTGGTAACGCGTACATTTGCCGGCATTGATCGGGAAATTGGGCGCGCCATCGGTCTCGATGACGTCGCCGAAGGGCGCGAATGCCTCGCGGGTCAGCGGTTGGATTTCGATCGTTTTCATCATGCCTCCTCAAGAATGAACGGGGTGAAATCTGCAGTCCCCGCCTGGGCGACGGCTGCTTTGGAAACTGCGACCGGGAGAATGGCCGCGTGGGTCACCCTCCCGGTCCTGTCGGTGTCTCAGGCCGGCAACATGTCGCAGAGGCGCAGAAGCGCGATCCGCTCGACCTGGCGGCAGGCCGTGTTGAACTCGGTCTGCCGGTCGTTGGCGACGCGGGTTTCGAACGCGGCAAGGATCTCGTCCTTGCTGCGCCCCTTGACCGCCATGATGAACGGGAAGCCGTATTTTTCGACATAGCTGCTGTTGAGCGTGGTGAAACGGGTCCGTTCCGCATCCGTCAGTGCATCAAGGCCGGCCGAGGCCTGTTCGCTGGTCGAGCTTTCGGTCAGGCGCTTGGCCAAGGCGAGCTTGCCGGCAAGGTCCGGGTGGGCGTTAAGGACACCCAGTCGTTCCTTTTCCGTCGCGGTGCGAAAGACGGCGGTGAGCGCCGCATGCAGGCCGCCTGCCGTATCATTGGCCGGGCCAAGTTCTCCGGCATGGGCGCGGCGCGCGATCCAGTCAGAATGTTCGAACACGCCGCCGAACTGCGCGATGAATGCGTCTTGCGGCATGCCTGACGGCCGGCTTTCATAGGTCCGGGGCGGATGGGTTTTCGCCCAGTGCTCGGCAATGTCGATGCGGCGGGCGAGCCAGACCTGGTCGTGGCTTTTCACGTAGTCGAGGAACCGGGCAAGCGCCATTGCGCGGCCCGGGCGCCCGACGAGACGGCAGTGCAGGCCGATATTCATCATCTTCGGCTGGCCGGAAGCACCCTCGGAATAGAGCACGTCGAAGGTATCCTTCAGGTAGTCGAAGAACTGCTGGCCGCTGTTGAAGCCCTGCGCCGTTGCAAAGCGCATGTCGTTGGTATCAAGCGTATAGGGGATGACAAGTTGCTGGCCGCCGGCATGGGCGTGCCAGTAGGGCAGGTCGTCGGCATAGCTGTCCGAGACATAGGCGAAGCCGCCTTCCTCGGCGATCAGATCGACGGTGTTTTCAGAGCAGCGGCCGGTATACCAGCCGCGCGGCCGTTCGCCGGTGACGGCGGTATGCAGGCGGATCGCCCCAGCGATCGCAGCACGTTCCGTGTCGCGGTCCATGTCCTTGTGCTCGATCCATTTGAGGCCGTGCGAGGCGATCTCCCAGCCGGCATCCTGCATCGCCGCGACCTGGGCCGGGGAGCGCTGCAGCGCTGTCGCAACACCATAGACGGTGACGGGGATATCGCGCTCGCTCAGCAGCCGGTGCAGACGCCAGAAGCCGGCGCGGGCGCCGTATTCGTAGATCGATTCCATGTTCCAGTGGCGCTGGCCGACCCAGGGCTGGGCGCCGACGATCTCGGACAGGAAACCTTCCGAGGCCGCGTCGCCATGCAGCACACAGTTTTCGCCACCCTCCTCATAATTGACGACGATCTGCACGGCGATCCGCGCGCCGTTTGGCCAGGTGGCGTCGGGCGGGGTCGCGCCGTAGCCGTGCAAATCCCTGATATATCTCATGAATGTTCCTCCAAATTGCTGATGTCGACTGAATGCTAACGCAGAAGCCGATGGCCCCATTCCTCCGAAAATTTTGAAAGTCTCGAAGAACAGGCTCGCTATTCAGGGGAAATGGCTTCGTCGATAGTCGGACAGCAATCGTTCGGGAGGTTTGTCCTATGAAGTCTCACTCTGGAAATGACGGTCGCCTGACGACCCATGTGCTGGACACGGCCTTGGGCCGCCCCGCCGCCGGCCTGCGCATCGATCTCTACCGGATTGAAGGCGCCGACAGCCAGCATGTTCGGACCACCGAGACCAATGACGACGGCCGCTGCGACCAGCCGCTCTTGAGCGGCGCCGACATGAAGGCCGGCGTCTACGAGCTGCGCTTCCACGCCGGCGCCTATCTGGCGAACGCCGGTTCCGGCCCGGCCTTTCTCGACCTCATCCCGATCCGTTTCGGCATTGCCGACGAGACGGCGCATTACCACGTGCCGCTGCTGGTTTCGCCCTACAGCTACTCGACCTACCGGGGGAGCTGAGCATGGCCACGCGCAACACAATCCGCTTTCTTCTGAACCACAAGCCGGTCGAACTTTCCGACGTCTCGCCGGTTCGCACCCTGCTCGATTTCCTGCGGCTGGAGCGCAATCTGCGCGGCACCAAGGAAGGCTGTGCGGAAGGCGACTGCGGTGCCTGCACGGTGCTGGTCGGGCGGCTTCTGAACGGCGTCCTGAAATATGAGAGCGTCAATGCCTGCATCCGATTCGTCGGTTCGCTGGATGGCTGTCATGTTGTGACGGTGGATGCTCTGGCCCTGCCGACCGGCCCGCTGCATCCCGTGCAACAGGCCATGGTCGACACGCACGCTTCGCAATGCGGCTTCTGCACGCCGGGCTTCGTCATGTCGCTCTACGGCCTCTGGATGGAAGATCCGAAACCTTCCATCACCGCGATCGAGAAGGCGCTGCAGGGCAATCTGTGTCGCTGCACCGGCTACGCGGCAATCATCCGCGCGGCCGAAGCGGTGTCCACGATCGGCGATGCCAACCGCGATCCGCTCATTGCGGAGCGCGCGGCGATCACCGAAAAGCTTGAAGCGCTTCGCGACGGCAGCCGCGTCGTCGTGGGCGAGGGCAAGGACCGGATCATCCTGCCTGCCTCCGTCAATGACCTCTCGGAAGTCTTTGCAGCAGAACCCTCGGCGCGGATCGTCGCCGGCTCGACCGATGTCGGCCTGTGGGTGACGAAGTTCATGCGCGATATCGCGCCGGTCGTGCATATCGGCCACCTCGACGAATTGAGGGCGATCACGACCGATGCCGATAGCATCACGCTCGGCGCCGGCGTCAGCTACACCGAGTCCTATACCGTCATCGTCAGGCACTTCCCGCAGCTTGCCGAACTCTGGGACCGTATCGGTGGCCAGCAGGTGCGCAACATGGGCACGGTCGGCGGCAACATCGCCAACGGCTCGCCGATCGGCGACACGCCGCCAGCCTTAATTGCGCTTGGCGCCAGCGTTTCGCTGCGCAAGGGTAGAGAGCGCCGCCGTGTGCCGCTTGAAAGCTTCTTCATCGACTATGGCAAGCAGGATCGCCAGCCCGGCGAGTTCGTCGAAGCGGTGCATATCCCGTTCCTGAACAAGGGCGAACAATTCGCGGTCTACAAGATCACCAAGCGCCTCGACGAGGACATCTCCGCCGTCTGCGGCGCATTCCGTGTGGCATTCGATGAGACCGGCAATGTCGCCAAGGCCGTCATCGCCTTCGGCGGCATGGCCGGAACGCCGAAGCGGGCGGCCAACGCCGAAGCTGCCCTTGTCGGCAAAGGCTGGAACGAAGCGTCCGTCGCGGCCGCGATGGAGGCCCTTGGCGCCGACTATACGCCGCTCACCGATTGGCGCGCCTCGGCCGATTATCGCCTGCTGGTCGCGAAAAATCTGCTGAAGCGCTTTCATCTGGAAATGCAGGGCACCGAGCCCGTGCGGCTTGACCGCAAGATCGCCGTGTGAGGAGAACGCCATGAATGTGATGCAGCCCATCGACCGCATCCGCGGCGCCGTCCACGACAAGGAACGGCATGAATCCGGACACAAGCACGTCACCGGAACCGCGGAATATATCGACGACATGCCGGAACCGGCAGGCACCCTGCATGCCTATCTCGGCCTGTCGCAACGGGCCCATGCCGAAATCCTGTCGATCGATTTCGACGCGGTTGCCGCAAGCACCGGTGTCGTCGGCATCCTGACGGCTGTCGATATTCCCGGTGAAAACGATGTGAGCCAGGCGCACAAGCATGACGATCCGGTGTTTGCGACCGGCCTTGTCGAGTTTCATGGCCAGCCGATCTTCGCCGTCATCGCCGAGAGCCGCGAGGACGCGCGGCGCGCCGCCGCCAGGGTGAAGATTGACTACCGCGACCTGCCGCATGTGACCGATGTCATCGAGGCGACCGAAGCCAACTATCCCCTCGTCATCGATCCCTTGAAGCTCGAACGCGGCGATATCGCCGATGGTTTCGCCAGGGCAAGGCACATCCTAGAAGGCGAGATGCGAATCGGCGGGCAGGACCATTTCTATCTCGAAGGCCAGATTTCGCTCGCCATTCCCGGCGAAGATGAAGAGGTGACGGTCTATGCCTCCACCCAGCATCCCAGCGAAACACAGCACATGGTCGGTCAGGTGCTCGGCGTGCCCTCCCATGCCGTGACCGTCAATGTGCGGCGCATGGGCGGGGCCTTTGGCGGTAAGGAGACGCAGGCGAACATTTTCGCGGCCGTCGCTGCCCTTGCAGCGAAAAAATACGGCCGCGCGGTGAAAATCCGCCCGGACCGCGACGACGATATGACTGCCACCGGCAAGCGCCATGATTTTCATGTCGACTACAAGCTCGGCTTCGACGATGAGGGGCATATCGATGCTGTCGACGCAGTGTTTGCCGCGCGCTGCGGCTTTTCCGCCGACCTGTCCGGCCCGGTCACCGACCGCGCATTGTTCCATGCCGATAACTGCTATTTCTACCCGAATGTTCGCCTGCGCTCGCGGCCGGTGAAGACCAACACCGTCTCCAACACCGCCTTCCGCGGTTTCGGCGGGCCGCAGGGCATGGTCGGCGGTGAGCGCTTCATCGAGGACATCGCCTATACGCTCGGCAAGGACCCCCTGGAGATCCGCAAGCTGAATTTCTATGGCGGTGAGGGCCGGAACCTGACGCCCTATCATCAGACGGTCGAGGACAACATCATCGGCCGCATCATCGAGGAGCTGGAGCAGTCGGCGGACTATGCGGCGCGGCGTGCCGACATCGTCGCCTTCAACCGCAAGAGCAGCGTCATCCGCAAGGGCATCGCGCTGACGCCGGTGAAGTTCGGCATCTCCTTCACCAAGACGGAATACAATCAGGCCGGCGCGTTGGTGCATGTCTATGCCGATGGCTCGATCCAGCTGAACCACGGCGGAACCGAGATGGGGCAGGGGCTCTATACCAAGGTCGCGCAGGTGGTGGCAGACGAGTTCCAGGTCGATCTCGATCGCATCAGGGTCACGGCGACCTCGACCGGCAAGGTGCCGAACACATCTGCGACCGCGGCCTCCTCGGGTTCCGACCTCAACGGCATGGCGGCGGCCGATGCGGCGCAGCAGATCAAGGCGCGGCTGGTCAAGTTCGCGGCCGAACGGTTCGGTGTTGCCGAAAGCGATGTTGCTTTCGAACCCAATGTCGTGCGCGCCGGGATCGAGCGCATTCCCTTCCCGGATTTCATCAAGGCTGCCTATGGCGCCCGCATCCAGCTTTCGGCGGCGGGTTTCTACAAGACTCCGAAGATCCACTGGAACCGTGCCGAAGGCCGTGGCCGACCATTCTTCTACTATGCCTATGGTGCATCGTGCTCCGAGGTCAGCGTCGATACCCTGACCGGCGAATATCAGGTCGATCGCACCGATATCCTTCACGATGTCGGCCGCTCGCTCAATCCGGCTCTTGATATCGGCCAGGTCGAGGGCGCCTTCGTGCAGGGCATGGGTTGGTTGACAATGGAGGAGCTGTGGTGGGATGCGAAGGGGCGGCTGCGCACCCATGCGCCGTCGACATACAAAATCCCGCTTGCGTCGGACCGTCCGCGCATCTTCAATGTCCGCCTTGCCGACTGGTCGGTGAACCGCGAGGAGACGATCCGGCGGTCGAAGGCGGTCGGCGAGCCGCCCTTCATGCTCGGCATCTCCGTGCTTGAGGCGATCTCCATGGCGGCGGCGAGCGTTGCCGATTACCTGATACCGCCGCGCATCGATGCGCCGGCGACGCCGGAACGGGTTCTGATGGCGGTCGAGCGCCTGCGCTGCCAAGGTATAGAGGATAACGATGCTGGCCTTCCGCGAAGACATTCGTGACTTCCTGCGCGCCGAGCCTGACTGCATCCTCGTTACGTTGACGGGGGCGGCAGGCTCCACGCCGCGCGATACCGACGCTTGGATGCTGGTGTCGCGCGCGCGGCTGTTCGGCACGATCGGCGGCGGCCAGCTGGAATATATGGCCATCGACCAGGCCCGCCGCGCGCTTCGAACCGATAGTCTTGCGGCGGGGCTGGCCGTGCCGCTCGGGCCTGCCATCGGCCAATGCTGCGGCGGTCATGTCGGCATCGCCTTTACCCGTATGGACAAGGATGTGGCCCTGCAGCTTGTGGCGCGCAGCGACGCCGAGATCGCCAGCCGGCCGCATGTCTATGTGTTTGGCGCAGGCCATGTCGGCCGCGTGCTGGCGGCAGCCCTTTCGCTTGCGCCGCTGCGGGTTATTCTGGTGGATACGCGCGAGGAAGAACTATCGGCCTGCCCGGTCGCGGGCATCGAGACCTGCCTCACGCCGATGCCGGAAGCGATCGTGCGCGATGCGCCGCCGGCAAGTGCCTTCGTGGTGCTGACCCATGATCATGCGCTCGATTTCCTGATCACCGCCGAAGTCCTGCAGCGCGAGGATGCCGCCTATGTCGGCATGATCGGTTCGAAGACCAAGCGCGCGACATTCCGCAACTGGCTGTCGCGGGAAGTCGCCCGGCCCGATCTCTTCGATCGCCTCATCTGCCCGATCGGCGGGACGACGGTGAAGGACAAACGCCCGGCTGTCATCGCAACGCTTGCCGCCGCGGAAATCCTGACGGCGGCGCTCCTGCATAATTCCTTAAATCGAAATCGATTTAAGGATAAAATTATGCAGAAAATTTAAAGGGTTACAGCAGCCTTGGCGCGTCATATCTGACGCACGGCGCTGTAAGGCGGCCGCTCGCTAGGAAAGCTGAAAAACCGCGTGTCGAAGTGAAAGCCTGAACGGCTGGACCGCGCCCCTCAGCCGGTGGCGACCGCGTCCTCGCGGGGCGGATCCGCAAGCAACCTGCCGATCAGTCGCTGACAGCGCTCGGCCATGAAATCGATCATCAGCCGGACCTTGGGATCCTGGAACCGCTTGTGCGGATAGATCGCCGCAAGCTGCACGCTTGTCGGCGGCGAGTCCTTGAGGATCTCCACCAGCGCGCCGCAATCCAGATGCGCCTTCACCTCGAACAGCGGCTTGTTGATGATGCCGCGTCCTTCCAGCGCCCATTGGGTCAGCACATCGCCGTCGTCGGAATCATAAGGGCCGCCGATCTCGAATTTGCGCGGTCCTTCCGGCGTCTGCAGCGTCCAGTAATATTCCTTCGAGCCCGGATAGCGCAGCAGAAGACAGTCATGCTTGTCATCGATCAGCGCATCGGGGGTCGCGGGCGTACCGCGCTTTTCGAGATAGGCGGGGGCCGCGCAGATTACGCGCTCGCAATTGAGGATGCCGCGCATGCGCAGGTTGGAATCCTCCAGCACGCCGAGCTTGAATGCGACATCGACGCCTTCGCTCAGGATATCGATATTGTGGTCTGACAGGCGAAGCCTGACCTCGATGTCAGGGTATTTGTCGTGGAAGGCGGGGATGCCCGAGGCGATCAGGCGCCGCCCGATGCCCAGCGGGGCAGTGATGCGCAGCGCGCCCTTGGGGTTCTGCGAAAGATCAGCGATCGCGCCCTCGGCCTCGTTGACGGCCTCGATGATCTTGACGGCGCCCTCGTAGAACACCCGGCCATGCTCGGTCGGCGTCAGCTTGCGGGTGGTGCGGTTGAATAGCCGGACGCCGAGATGGCGCTCCAGCTCCTTGATGCGATTGCTGGCGACGGCGGGCGTGACGCGTTGGTCGCGCCCGGCTGCTGACAGGGTTCCGAGTTCGACGACCCGGACAAAGACACGCACGTTATCGAGATAGGACATGGCTCTTCATACCACACCAGATTGCCGATAGCAGCCGAGCCGATCTTATAGATTTTTTTGATAGTGTTCGGGGAATAGGCGGGATTTTCGTGGTAATCGCCAGATGGCACAAGCCTCCCAAAGACAGGGGAGAGCTGTATGTATGAATATGCCATTGCCTGGGACTGGTTGACCTTCGTCGTCCGCTGGCTTCACGTCATCACCGCGATTGCCTGGATCGGCTCGTCCTTCTATTTCGTCGCGCTCGATCTCGGCCTGAAGAAGCACCCGAACCTGCCGGCCGGCGCCTATGGCGAGGAATGGCAGGTCCATGGCGGCGGTTTCTATCACATCCAGAAATATCTCGTGGCGCCGTCCAACATGCCGGAGCACCTGATCTGGTTCAAATGGGAAAGCTACGTCACGTGGCTTTCCGGCTTCGGCATGCTGTGTCTCGTCTATTATGCCGGCGCCGATCTCTATCTGATCGACCCCAATGTGCTTGACGTTTCCAAGCCCGTCGCCATCGCCATATCGCTCGCCTCTATTGCCTTTGGGTGGATCGCCTACGACCTGATCTGCCGCTCGCCCCTAGGCAACGACAACACGCGGCTGATGGTGCTGCTTTATTTCATCCTGGTCGCCATGGCCTGCGGCTATACACAGCTGTTCACCGGCCGTGCCGCCTTCCTGCATCTCGGCGCCTTTACCGCGACGATCATGTCAGCCAACGTGTTCTTCATCATCATCCCCAACCAGAAGATTGTCGTCGCCGACCTTATCGCCGGCCGCACGCCGGATGCGAAATACGGCAGGATTGCCAAGCAGCGCTCCACCCACAACAACTACGTGACGCTGCCCGTCCTCTTCCTGATGCTATCGAACCACTACCCGCTGGCGTTCGGCACGCAGTTCAACTGGATCATCGCCTCGCTCGTCTTCCTGATGGGCGTCACCATCCGCCACTATTTCAACACCCGCCATGCCAATGCCGGCAACCCGACCTGGACGTGGCTCGCGACCGTGCTGCTTTTCATCGTCATCATGTGGCTTTCCACCGTGCCGAAGGTGCTGACGGGCGGGGCGGCAGAGACGAAGATCTCCGCCGCGCAACAGCCTTTCGTGACGGCGGAAGCTTTCCCGAAGGTGCGCGACACCGTGCTCGGCCGCTGCTCCATGTGCCATGCCAAAGAGCCGGGATGGGAAGGTATGGTCGTTCCGCCCAAGGGGGTCATCTTCGAAACGGATGGCGATATCGCAGCTCATGCCCGCGAAATCTACCTGCAGGCGGGGCGTTCGCACGCCATGCCGCCGGCCAATGTGACCGCCATTTCCGACGACGAGCGGCGCCTGCTCGTCGCCTGGTATGAGGCCGCCGTCAAGGGAGGAGAAACCCGATGAACGAACTTTTGATCCGCGGCCGCGTGCTGACCTTTGTCGATGAGCCGAACGGCCTCGAGGATACCGCATCTTATCGTTATTTCGAAGATGGCGCCGTGCTCGTCCGCGCGGGCCGTGTCGTGACGAGCGGACCCTATGACAGGGTGAAGGGCCTCGCCACCGCAGACGCCGAAATCGCCGATCACCGCCCGAACCTCGTGCTTCCCGGCCTGATCGATACCCATCTGCATTTTCCGCAGACCCAGGCGATCGCCTCCTATGGCGCGCAGCTGCTGGAGTGGCTGAACACCTATATCTTCGTGGAAGAGCAGAAGTTCGCGCAGCCCGAGCATGCCGCCTTCATCGCCGGCCGCTTCATGGACGAGCTCATCTCCAACGGTACGACGACGGCGGTCGCCTATTGTTCCGTCCATCCTGAAAGTGTCGATGCCTATTTCACCGCAGCCGAACAGCGCGGCATGCGCATGATCGGCGGCAAGGTTATGATGGACCGAAATGCGCCGGATGCACTCTGCGATAGCCCGGAGCGTGGCTATGACGAGACCCGCCAGTTGATCGAGAAATGGCACAATCGCGGCCGCGCGCACTACGCGATCAGCCCGCGCTTTGCCATCACCTCGACGCCGGAACAGATGGAGGTGAGCCGTACCCTCGTGGCCGAGTTCCCTGACTGCTACGTCCAGACCCATCTTTCCGAAAACCGCGACGAGATCGCCTATGCAACGTCACTCTATCCGGACGCGAAGGACTATACGGACATCTACGCCCGTTACGGCCTTCTCGGCGACAAGACGCTGCTCGGACATTGCATCTATCTCGACGACCGCGAGGTTTCTGTTCTGGCAGAGACCGGCGCCGTCGGCGTGTTCTGCCCGACATCGAACCTCTTCCTCGGCTCGGGGCTTTTCGATCGCGACCGTTTCGATCGTCTCGGCGCACGCTGGTCGGTGGCGACGGATGTCGGGGCGGGAACGAGCTTCTCCATGCTGGAAACGATGGACGAGGCCTACAAGGTGCTGCACCTTCAGGGGCAG
This sequence comes from Pararhizobium capsulatum DSM 1112, assembly GCF_030814475.1. Lineage (NCBI taxonomy): Bacteria > Pseudomonadati > Pseudomonadota > Alphaproteobacteria > Hyphomicrobiales > Rhizobiaceae > Pararhizobium > Pararhizobium capsulatum. The sequence goes on from NZ_JAUSVF010000001.1 coordinate 1,261,992, forward strand.
CGGCTTTCGCCGCTCAACTCCTTCTACCGCATGACGCTCGGCAATGCCCGCGCGCTCGGGCTCGACGACCGGATCGGCTCGCTCCATGCCGGCGCCGACGCCGATATCGTCGTTCTCGATTCCAGCGCCAAGCCGGCGATGGAACTACGGATGCGCACGGCAAAGTCGCTGGTCGAGGAACTGTTCATCCTGCAGACGATGGGCGACGATCGCTGCGTGGCCGAAGTCTATGTCGCCGGCAAGGCGATGAAGGCGAAGGCCATCACACGGCAGGGAGCATTAGCACGACTTCTGGAAACCGCTTGATCATGAGGCTCTCACAGGATGCGGAAAAAGGCGCTTGCTGCGAGCGGACTGCCGTGATTGCATGCCCGAGTGATTGGCCGGCAGGAGCAGGACATGCGGGGCAGTGATATCCAGACGGCGGGTCTGTTTTCTTATGTGAGCTGCGAAGCACGCGTTCCGACAAGCCATCCGCTGCGGGCAATCCGCGCGATTGTCGACGAGGCACTGGAAGTTCTGTCGCCTGATTTCGAGGCGATGTATTCAGCGATCGGCCGCCCGTCGATCCCGCCGGAGAAGCTTCTGCGCGCCCTGTTGTTGCAGGCTTTCTACACGATCCGCTCGGAGCGCCAGCTCATGGAGCAGATGGACTACAATCTGTTGTTCCGATAGTTCGTCGGCTTGTCGATGGACGCGCCGATCTGGGACGTCACCGTGTTCACCAAGAACCGTGAGCGGCTCCTGGCTGGCGACATCGCCGCCAAGTTCCTGGCCGCATTGCTGAGCCAGCCGCGAGTTAAGGCTCTCTTGTCAGACGAGCACTTCTCGGTGGACGGCACCTTGATCGAAGCCTGGGCCAGCATGAAGAGCTTCAAGCCCAAGGACGAGACTGATGGTGACGGTGATGACAACAACGGCTCCGGCGCTGACGCGAACAAGCCCGCAAAGGCTACGGCACGCAACCCTGAGCGGGATTTCCACGGCGAGAAGCGCAGCAACGCAACTCACGCGTCGACCACCGACCCGGATGCCAGGCTTTACAAGAAGGCCCGTGGGCAGGCGGCCAAGCTTTGCCACATGGGCCACGTCACCCTGGAAAACCGCAACGGGCTGGTTGTCGACGCCACGCTGACCCATGCGACAGGAACCGCAGAGCGCGAGGCTGCACTGGATATGGTGGGCCGCATGGATGGTCGTCATCGCATCACATTGGCTGCAGACAAAGCCTACGATACGGCAGACTTCGTTGCCGCCTTGCGGGATATCAAGGTGACGCCACACGTTGCTCAGAACACGGCGAACCGACGCTCAGCCATCGATGGTCGTACCACCCATCACCCCGGCTACGCTGTCAGTCAGCGCATCCGAAAACGCATCGAAGAGGTATTCGGCTGGGCCAAGACCAGCGGCGGAATGCGCAAGACCCGCCATCGCGGAAAGGATCGCGTCGGTTGGATGTTCACCCTGACAGCGACGGCTTATAATCTGGTGAGGCTGCCAAAGCTGCTGACGACGGCATAATCGCGCCCGCAATCCGCCGAGACAGGGCGGATGACGACAAAAGGACCGAAAAGGCCGCTGAAAAAGCCTCATCCCCGCTCGTCTTCGAACCGTCTAGCGAGGATCGGTAGAAAAATTAGCGCTATTTCCGCAACCTGCTAAGAGTTGGTCGCGCGGCGGGGCTTATCCTGCCGCGCCGACATTTTGTATCCGCCCGCCCATGGCCTTGGTCAAGTCCTCTGCCGCCGCTCTCACCAAGGGACCCACCTCATCGATCTTGCCGTCGGGCATGCGAACCGCCGGGCCGGAAACGGAAATGCCGGCAACCGCCTCGCCATATTCATCGAAGATGGGCGCCGCCACGCAGCGCATGCCGAGCGTGTGTTCCTCGTCGTCTATCGACCAGCCACGGGTGCGGATGCTTGCGATATCCGCCAGCAGCTTCGGCAGGCTGTCGCAGGTCTTGTCGGTAAAATGCTGCAGCGTGCGGCCGGCAAGCAGTCGTTCGATCTCGCCGTCGTCCCAGGTTGCGAGGATCGCCTTGCCGATGCCGGAGGCGTGGATCGGGCCGCGCCGGCCGGGCCGGAAGAAGGCGCGCATCGGCGCATGGCTCTCGACCTGCGAGATGAACACGACGTCGCCCTGTTCCTCGATGCCGATATTGGCGGTCTCGCCGCAGCTTTCCATGAGGTTCTTCAGGAACGGCCGGCTGATCGTGCCGAGCTTGCGGAAGCGCAGGAAGGCATTGCCGATTTCGAAGGCCTTGAGGCCGATCGTCCAGGCGCCGGTCTCCGTGTCGTGATCGACCATGCCGTGATTGGCAAGCGAGGTCAGCAGCCGGTGCACCGTCGAGGAGGCAAGGCCCGTCCGGTCGGACAGGGATGAGAGGGTGGCGCCATCCGCCTCCGCGACGGCTGCAAGCAGCGTGAGGCTCCTGTCCAGCACCTGCACCGATGAAGGAGCGGCGTTCTCGCCGGCTTTTCGTCCCGGCCTGCCGCGTCCTTTTTGTTCCATCTGGTGCTCCTGTTCCTGCTTCGGTGCCGCGATCATCCTCGAATACACCGTCGTCGATTTCCACGAAATTCTTGAAAGTCTCTATTTCCACATCGTGGGAAATAATTCCATATTTTTATTGATGCGATCCGCGGATGGATTATCGTCTCCTGGAAATCGGAGGAACATCCCATGGCAAAAATGCGAGCTGTCGATGCAGCGGTTCTGGTGCTGGAGAAGGAAGGCGTCGATTGCGCCTTCGGGGTGCCGGGCGCCGCCATCAATCCCTTTTACTCGGCCCTGAAGACACGCGGTTCCGTGCGCCACATTCTGGCACGCCATGTCGAGGGTGCGTCCCACATGGCCGAAGGGTATACCAGAGCCGAGGCCGGCAATATCGGCGTCTGCATCGGCACCTCAGGCCCGGCCGGTACCGACATGATCACCGGCCTCTATTCGGCCTCGGCCGATTCGATCCCGATCCTCTGCATCACCGGCCAGGCGCCGCGTGCCCGGCTGGACAAGGAGGATTTCCAGGCCGTCGATATTTCGAAGATCGCGGCTCCCGTCACCAAATGGGCGGTCACCGTCATGGAACCGGCGCTCGTGCCTTTTGTCTTCCAGAAGGCGTTCCACCTGATGCGTTCAGGCCGTCCGGGCCCGGTGCTGGTCGACCTGCCGATCGACGTCCAGCTCGCCGAGATCGAATTCGATATCGAGACCTACGCGCCGCTCGCCCCTTACAAGCCTGAAGCGACCCGCGCACAGGCCGAAAAGGCGATCGCCATGCTGAACGCGGCGGAACGCCCGCTGATCGTTGCCGGCGGCGGCATCATCAATGCCGATGCGTCCGATCTCCTGGTCGAGTTCGCGGAGATCACCGGCATCCCCGTCATCCCCACCCTGATGGGCTGGGGCACGATCCCGGACGATCATCCACTGATGGCCGGCATGTGCGGCCTGCAGACCTCGCATCGTTACGGCAACGCGACGCTGCTTGCTTCCGATTTCGTGCTCGGTGTCGGCAACCGCTGGGCAAACCGCCATACCGGCAATATCCCGACCTATACGGAAGGCCGCACCTTCGTTCACGTCGATATCGAACCGACCCAGATCGGCCGCGTGTTCGCACCCGATTTCGGCATCGTATCCGATGCCGGTGCCGCGCTGAAACTGTTCCTTGATGTGGCGACCGAATGGAAATCGGCGGGCAAGCTGCGCGACTGGTCGGCCTGGGCGCAGGAGTGCCAGGATCGCAAGCGCACCATGCTACGCAAGACCCATTTCGACCAGACGCCACTGAAGCCGCAGCGGGTCTATGAGGAGATGAACCGGGCCTTCGGCCGCGACACCTGCTATGTCTCGACCATCGGTCTCAGCCAGATCGCCGGCGCGCAGTTCCTGCACGTCTACAAGCCGCGCAACTGGATCAACTGCGGCCAGGCCGGCCCGCTCGGCTGGACGCTGCCGGCAGCACTCGGCGTGCGTGCCGCCGATCCAGATCGGCCGATCGTCGCGCTTTCCGGCGATTACGACTTCCAGTTCATGATCGAGGAACTGGCGGTCGGGGCACAGCACAAGCTGCCATACCTGCATGTGGTCGTGAACAACTCCTATCTCGGTCTCATCCGTCAGGCGCAGCGCGGCTTCAACATGGATTTCGAGGTGAGCCTCGCCTTCGACAACATCAATGCGTCTGATGATGCGGAACAGGGTTACGGCGTCGATCATGTCGCGGTTGCCGAAGGTCTCGGCTGCAAGGCGATCCGGGTGCGCAGTCCCAACGAATTCCAGGAGGCTTTCGAGAAGGCGCGCGCGCTGATGGCGGAACATCAGGTTCCCGTCGTCATCGAGTTCATCCTGGAGCGCGTGACCAACATCGCCATGGGCGCCGATATCAACGCCGTGGTCGAGTTCGAGGACCTTGCCGCGCGCGGCGAGGATGCCCCGACGGCAACGCTTGCGCTGCTCGACTAGAGTTTGTCAGGCAAAAGCGGGAACCGGTTTTCCCGAAAAGACAAACGAAAACAAAAGAATCCACAGAATGTCTGGTTCAATCCGAACCAAACATCCCCTGATCGCCACCAAGGAGGATTTCCCATGCCGAAATTTGCGGCGAACCTGACAATGCTTTTCAACGAGGTGCCGTTCCTCGATCGCTTCGCAGCTGCTGCCGAAGCCGGTTTCGAAGGGGTGGAATATCTCTTCCCCTACGATTTCGACGCCGAGGCACTGCGCGCGGCCCTCGACATCAACGGCCTGACGCAGGTGCTGCACAACCTGCCGGCCGGCAACTGGGCGAGCGGCGAGCGCGGCATCGCCATCCTGCCGGATCGCATCGATGAGTTTCGCCGCGGCGTCGCCTCGGCCGTCGATTATGCGACGGCGCTCGGTTGCACACAGGTCAACTGCCTGTCCGGCATCGCGCCGGTCGGTGTCGCCGATGCGGTGCTGCGCAACACCTTCGTTGCCAACCTGAAGCTGGCCGCCGATGAACTCGGCAAGCACGGCATCCGCCTGCTGATAGAGCCGATCAACCGTTTCGACATTCCCGGTTTCTACCTCAACACGGTGGAGCAGGCGGCATCGATCATCAGGGATGTCGGCAGCGACAACCTGTTCATCCAGTACGACCTCTACCACCAGCAACGCACCGAGGGCGAACTGATCGGCACGTTCAAGACGCACCAGGCCAGGATCGCCCATGTGCAGCTGGCCGACAATCCCGGTCGCAACGAGCCGGGCACCGGCGAAATCGCCTATCCCTTGGTCTTCGGAGCGCTGGGTGCGCTGGGCTATGACGGCTGGATCGGCTGCGAATACAAGCCGCGCACGACGACGGCGGAAGGCCTCGGCTGGTTTGCCGAAGCAAGCCGCGCGCCGAAGAGCGCAGACATCATCAAGATCAGGAGCTGAGACTATGGGAACAATCGGTTTTATAGGACTGGGTATCATGGGCACGCCGATGGCGCGCCACCTGCAGGAGGCCGGCCATATTGTCGTCACCTCGAAATTCGCCATCCCGCCGCGCCAGGAACTGGTCGATGGCGGCCTCAAGATCGTCGAGACCCCCAAGGCGCTTGCCGAGGTTGTCGACACGATCATCCTGATGCTGCCGGATACGCCCGAGGTGAAGGACGTCCTGTTCGGCGAAAACGGCGTCGCCCATGGCCTTGGCAAGGGCAAGCTGGTCATCGACATGAGCTCGATCTCGCCGATCGAGACCAAGGAATTCGCAAAGAAGGTGCGCGAAACCGGCGCGGAATATGTCGACGCCCCGGTTTCCGGCGGCGAAGTCGGCGCCCGTAACGCCTCCCTGTCGATCATGTGCGGCGGTTCCCAGGAAAGCTTCGATCGTGCCCTGCCTCTGCTCCAGCTGATGGGCAAGAACATCACGCTGGTCGGCGATTGCGGCGACGGACAGGTCACGAAGGTCGCAAACCAGATCATCGTCGCGTTGACGATCGAGGCGGTATCGGAAGCCCTGGTGTTCGCCTCCAAGGCAGGCGCCGATCCGGCCCGTGTCCGCGAGGCGCTGATGGGTGGCTTCGCCTCGTCGCGCATCCTTGAGGTCCACGGTGATCGCATGATCAAGCGCACCTTCGATCCGGGCTTCCGGATTTCGCTGCACCAGAAGGACCTGAACCTTGCACTGCAGGGAGCAAAGGCGCTGGGCGTCTCGCTGCCCAACACGGCCGCGACCCAGGAACTGTTCAACAGCTGCACTGCCCACGGCGATGCCGGGCTCGACCATTCGGGCCTCGTCACAGCCCTGGAGCGCATGGCCAATCACGCCGTCGCATAAAGGGAGGGCCGGGTGGTCGGAGGAGGAGCCGACCACCCGGCACAGGTTCAGGAGGAGAAGGCAATGCCGCAGATCGTCAACCCCAAGGCTTTTCTTGAAACCCTGTTTTATGCGGCGGTCGCGGCGGCCGATCCGGCAAAGGTGCTTGCCGCCAACCTGCCGGCCCCTCCGAAGGGGCGCACGGTGGTCATCGGCGCCGGCAAGGGTGCCGCCCAGATGGCGCAGGCCTTCGAAAAGCTTTGGGATGGCCCGCTCGAAGGCGTCGTCGTGACCCGCTACGGCTACGGCGCGCCCTGCGAGCGCATCGAGGTGCTGGAGGCCTCGCACCCGCTTCCCGACGAAAACGGACTGAACGCCTCGCGCCGCCTGCTGGATGCCGTCAGTGGTCTTGGCCCGGATGATCTTGTCGTCGCTTTGATCTGCGGTGGCGGCTCGGCGCTTCTGCCTCTGCCGGCGGAGGGCCTGACGCTTGAGGACGAAATCGCGGTTAATCGCGCGCTTCTTGCTTCGGGTGCGCCGATCAGTGCGATGAATGCCATCCGCAAGCAGATTTCGCAGATCAAGGGCGGCCGCCTTGCCGCAGCCGCCCATCCGGCCAAGGTGGTGTCCCTCGTCGTCTCGGATATTCCCGGTGACGATCCCGCTCTGGTGGCCTCCGGGCCGACCATCGCGGATGCAAGCAGCCGCGCCGATGCATTGAAGATTGTCGAGCGCTACCGGCTGGACCTGCCAACCCGTGTGTGTACGCTTCTGTCGGAAGCAACCTCATTGCCACCCACTCCCGAAGACATTCGCTTCGCACGAAACGAAGTCCGCCTCGTTGCGTCTGCCGCGGTATCCCTCGATGCTGCGGCGGAATTGGCGCAGCGGGCGGGTATCGGCGCGGTCGTGCTGTCGGACGCGATCGAAGGGGAGGCGGCGGAGGTTGGCCGTGTTCATGCGGCGATTGCCCGCGAAGTCGTGGCGCGTAACCGGCCTTTCAGGAAACCTGTGGTCATCCTCTCCGGCGGCGAAACCACCGTGACCTTGCGCGGCAAGGGCAGGGGCGGCCGCAACAGCGAATTCCTGCTGTCACTCTCCATGGCTATCGATGGTGCGGGAAACATCACAGCACTTGCCGCCGATACTGATGGCATCGACGGCTCTGAAGACAATGCCGGCGCCTTCGCCGATGGCCGCACCATCGCACGGCTCTCGGCGCTGGGGCACGACGCCGCCTCGCTGCTTAACGCCAATGACAGCTGGTCGGCCTTTTCCGTGCTTGGCGACCTCTTCCGTCCCGGCCCAACGGGCACGAATGTCAACGATTTCCGGGCCATCCTGATCGCCTGATCGGCCGGTTGCGCAACCGGCTCTCCGTCTCGACGAACCGGTTTCCCGGCATCCAGCACGGGAGATGTGTGCCATGGCAATGGCTTATCGGAAGGAAGGTGCTTCAAGCGTAGCGGGCAATAGCCAGATCCGTTGCATCGATGTCCGGTTTGCGGCCGCTCACGAGGTCGTTGATGACCCGTGCCGAGCCCGTGCTCATCGTCCATCCGAGCGTGCCGTGCCCGGTGTTGAGGAACAGGCCACCAATCTTCGTCGGGCCGATGACAGGCGTGCCATCCGGCGTCATCGGTCGCAGGCCCGACCAGAAGGTTGCCTTGGCGATATCGCCACCCGGGAAAAGGTCCGTGACGGAATGTTCGAGCGTGCGCCGACGTGCCTGGCCGAGATCATTGGTGTAGCCGGAAATCTCGGCCATGCCGCCGACGCGGATACGGTCGCCGAGACGCGTGATGGCGATTTTGAAAGTCTCGTCCATGACCGTCGATTCCGGTGCGCGTGATACGTCGGTGATGGGAAGAGTGAGTGAATAACCTTTTACAGGGTAGACCGGCAGCCGGATGCCGAGCGGCTTCAGCAGCAGGGGCGAATAGCTGCCCAGCGCCACCACGATCGCATCCGCCTCGATACGCTCACGATCGGTCACGACAGCTCGGACGCGCCCTCCCATGACATCAAGGCCCTTGATGGATGTACCGTAGACGAATTTGACGCCGAGGGCCGACGCTTTCTCCGCCAGGGCATTGGTGAACTTGAAGCAGTCGCCGGTCTCGTCCTTCGGAGTAAGCAGCCCGCCGACGATCTTCTCGCGCGCATGGGCCAGAGCCGGCTCAACCTTGATGCAGCCATCACGGTCGAGCACCTCGTAAGGGATGCCGTCGGCTGCAAGCGCCTTCACATCCTTGCCCGAGGCATCCAGTTGCTGTTGCGTACGGAAAAGCTGCAGGGTTCCCTGCATGCGCTCGTCATAGGCAATTCTCGTCTCGGATCGCAGTTCAGCCAGAGAAGCGCGGCTATAGTCGGCAAGCTGCAACATTCGGCTCTTGTTGATCGCATAGCGCCTGGAGGTGCAGTTGGAGAGCATCCTCACCATCCAGGACAGCATCGCCGCATCTATCTTCGGACGCAGGATCAGAGGAGCGTGTTCCATGAACAGCCATTTCAATGCCTTCATCGGAATACCGGGTGCAGCCCAGGGTGAGCAGTAGCCGAAGGACACTTCTCCCGCATTGGCGAAGCTGGTTTCCAGCGCCGGCCCCTGCTGCCGGTCCAGCACGATGACCTCGTGGCCGGTCCTGGCAAGCTGATAAGCCGATGTTACGCCGATAATGCCGGCCCCGAGAACGATGACTCTCATAATATCCTCTGGATTCTTTTGTTTTCGTTTGTTTTTCGGGAAAACCGGTTCCCGTTTTCCCCTGGCAAACTCTAGCGATAGCGCCGCGTGTAGCGCTGGCCGAGACTGGTCAGAATTTCATAGGAGATGGTTCCGGCATCTCGGGCCACGTCTTCGAGCGTCTGGTTTCGGCCGATGACCTCGACATGGCTGCCAAGTGCCAGCGTACCCTTCGGCAGGGCCGACATATCGACCGTCATGCTGTCCATGGAGACCCGACCGACGATGGGCAACCGAACGCCCCTGTAGTAGACCGCGCCCCGATTGCTGAGACTGCGGGGAAGGCCATCGGCATATCCGGCGGCCAGGGTGGCAAGGCGCATCTCCTTCTCGGCAATATGCGTGCCGGAGTAGCCGATCCTTGCGCCGGCATGGACTGTGCGTGTTTGAATGACCGCGACGTCGAGGCTGATGACCGGCTCCATCGGTTCCTTCATCTCCGCGGCCGGCTGACCGCCGTAAAGCGCAATCCCCGGGCGCACCAGTACACCATGATAGTCCGCACCGAGGAAGAGGCCTCCGGAGTTTGCAAAGCAGAGATCGATTCCCGGGAATTCGTTGGCGGCACGCGTCATTTCAGCAAGCTGGCTGATGTTCTGGTCGCTGCCGGGATCGTCAGCCGCCGCGAGGTGGCTCATGAGGAACATGATATTGACGTAGCTGGAATTCTTCAGCGCCGCAGCGACCGCAGCTCTTTCTTCCGGCGGCACGCCAAGTCGCGACATGCCGGTGTCGAACTGGAGAGCCGCAGGCAATGTGTGCTTCATCGCGCGGGCGGTGTTCGACCAGCAACGCAACTGATCGATCGAATTCAGAACCGGGATGATGTTGTTGGTCGCGCAGGCGATCTCGGTGCCGGGTAGCAGGCCGCTCAGAACGAAAATCTGTGCGTCGGCTGGCAAGTCCGGACGCAGCAGGAGCGCCTCGGAAAAATGGGCGATGAAGAACTGTCGGCAGCCTTCGGCATAGAGGGCTCTTGATACCGTGGTTGCGCCTAGCCCGTAACCATCGGCCTTGACGACTGCGGAAGCCTTTGCCGGTGATGCCGCCTTAGACAGGCGGCGATAATTGCGTTGCAGGGCGCCCAGATCGATCGTCAGAATTCCGCTGGCGCCTTGCGTGAAATCTGCCTCCCGCGGCATGGCCAGAACGACGTTATTCATGACGGTGCTCCCCAATCGTGTTGCAGGCGACGATATTGAAACAATCGCAGAATTTCCCGTTACAGAGTGATTGATTGTTGCTAATAACCTTCATAATTGGAGTAATCGACGAGAAATTGGAACAATCGATCATGAGCGCACTCGACGCGATAGACCGCAATATCCTGAGGCTTCTCCGGGTCGATGCGCGCATGAGCAATGCGGCAATCGCTGTCGAAGTCGGCCTCTCACCGTCGGCGTGTCTGCGCCGGATAAAACTGATGGAAAATTCAGGCGTCATCCGCGGCTATACCGCGCTTATCGATGCGTCCGGTGCGGATGCTACCATCGCCGTGATCATCAATATCACGCTGGAGCGGCAGACGGAGGAGAACCTGGATCGTTTCGAGGCGGCGGTGCGCAAGCATCCGGAAATCCGGGAATGTTTCCTGATGACGGGAGGATCCGATTACCTGCTGCGCGTGGAAGTCGCCACTGCCGGCGACTTCGAACGTATCCACAAGGAGATACTTTCGACCCTGCCAGGGGTCCTGCGAATTCATTCGAGTTTTTCGATCCGCAATGTCCTTGCGACCCGCGCGAAGGGACGGCGATAAGGAGTAGGCCCGAAGATCATCCGGGCCTACTGCCAAGAGGTCAGGCGGCGCGCTTCAGGGCGTCACCGAGGATCGAGACAATCGTGTCGATCTGCTCACGCTCGATGATGAGCGGCGGCGAAAGGGCGATGATGTCGCCGGTTACCCGGATCAGCAGGCCGTTCTGGAAGCAGTCGACGAACACGTCGTAGGCACGGGTGCCCGGTGCGCCGTCGCGAGGTGCGAGTTCGATTGCGCCGACAAGGCCGAGGTTGCGGATATCGACTACATTCGGCTGGCCCTTCAGCGAATGAAGCGCATCCTGCCAATAGTCGGCGAGCTCGGCAGCACGGGTAAGCAGACCCTCTTCCTGGTAGATTTCCAAGGTTGCGAGACCGGCAGCGCAAGCGACCGGGTGTCCGGAATAGGTATAGCCGTGGAACAGTTCGATGACGTTTTCCGAGCCGACCATCAGGCCGTCATGGACCTTGCGGCTGGCAAAGACGGCGCCCATCGGGATCGCGCCGTTGGTGATGCCCTTGGCAGTGGTGACGAGGTCAGGCACCACGCCGAAATAGTCTACGGCAAAGGGCGTTCCCAGTCGCCCGAAGCCGGTGATGACTTCATCGAAGATCAGCAGGATGCCATGCTTGTCAGCCGTGGCGCGCAGCTTTTCGAGATAGCCCTTGGGCGGAAGAATGACACCGGCGGAACCGGACATCGGCTCGACGATGACGGCGGCAATGGTTTCTGCGCCATGCAGCTGCACCAGACGCTCCAGATCATCCGCGAGTTCCACCCCATGGGCAGGCAGACCCTTGGAGAAGGCGTTCCGCTCGATATCGAGGGTATGGCGCATGTGGTCGGCAGGGATTTGCGGGAAGACGCGGCGATTGTTGACGAGACCGCCGACCGAGATGCCGCCGAAGCCGACCCCATGGTAGCCCTTTTCCCGTCCGATGATCCGTGTGCGCGTACCCTGTCCGATTGCACGCTGATAGGCGATGGCAATTTTCAGCGCCGTGTCGACCGATTCCGATCCCGATCCGGTGAAGAACACCCGGTCCAGCTTGGCCGAAGCACCACCCGGTGCGTTCGCGGCCAGCTTTGCGGCAAAATCGAAGGCGAGCGGATGTCCCATCTGGAAGGTGGGCGCAAAGTCCAAGGTGGCAAGCTGTCGCTCCACGGCCTGGGTGATCCGCTTGCGGCCGTGGCCGGCGTTGCAGCACCAGAGACCCGCGGTACCGTCGAGAACCTTCTTGCCATCAACGTCCGTGTAGAACATCCCCTCGGCGCTGGCCAGCAGACGCGGTGCGCCCTTGAACTGTCGGTTCGCCGTAAACGGCATCCAGAAATTGTCCAGTACCGGAGCGTTTGTCGTCATCTGATCCATATTGCCCTCCTTTGGGTCGAAAGGAGATGGCCGATTTCACTCTGTCAAACAACTCCTTTTCTTTGCACACATAAATGATTGAAATTTAACGTCGTAAGTTGATATGTTTTAGCTATTCTGGACAACATGAACAGGCTTCATCATGTCAGTCGATATCGGCAATCGCCTCCGCTATCTGCGGATTGCGCATAACCTGTCCCAAAGGGAGCTTGCCAAGCGAACCGGCGTGCCCAATTCGACCATATCGCTTATCGAATCGAACGCTTCGAACCCTTCGGTCGGGGCGCTCAAGAGAATTCTGGACGGGATCCCCATCGGGCTGGCCGAGTTCTTCGCCTTCGAGCCTGATCGTCCGCGAAAGGCTTTCTATGCCTCCGAGGAACTGGTGGAAATCGGCAAGGGCGCGATTTCCTACAGGCAGGTGGGGGACAATCTGTTCGGGCGCAGCCTGCAAATTCTCAAGGAGTGTTATCAGCCGGGCGCCGATACGGGAAAGATCCCCCTTGTGCATGACGGAGAAGAAGGCGGGATCGTGCTTTCCGGTCGGCTAGAGGTAACGGTCGAAGACGAACGGCGCATCCTGGGGCCGGGTGATGCCTACTATTTCGAAAGCCGCCGTCCCCATCGTTTCCGTTGTGTCGGCCCGGTGCCGTGCGAAGTGATCAGCGCCTGCACGCCACCGACCTTTTAGGAAGGGGCTTCCCCCCTAGGTTGCCTGCCGATGTCGATCGCAATCATCAGGTGCCCGGTTTGCTCAGACCGGGCATCCTTTTTGTCGCAGCAGGCCATTGAAGCGCTCCCAGTCGGGCTGGCCGGTCCTGTTCTTCTCGTTGATCACGCGCTCGCGCTCGGCATGGGCGCGGCATTTGACCAGCAGCGTCTCTGCATCGGCCGCAGGCACGGAAACCACGCCATCGACATCGCAGAGGATCAGGTCGCCCGGCATCACTGACAGACCGGCGCAGGCGATCGGCACGTTCAGTTCACCCGGACCGTCCTTGCTCGGACCGCGATGGATGTTGCCACGGGCAAAAGCGCCGACGCCGCCTTCCTTCCATTCCGCAACGTCGCGCAGGGCGCCGTCGAGAACGAAGGCGCGGATGCCACGGGCAAGCGCGCTGGTGCGCATCAGGCCGCCGATGACGGCTGTGGACAGATCGCCGCCGCCGTCGATGACGATGATGTCGCCCGGCTCGGCCGTCATGATTGCCAGATGGATCATGAGGTTGTCGCCGGGGCGGATGCGCACGGTCACCGCCGGCCCGCAGATCGTCTCGCTCTGGTCACCGTGATAGGCGATGAGGCCCCGTGCGCCGGTGTGGCGGCCCATGCTGTCGCTGGCGTGTGGAACGGGGACGTTGCGGAAGCCGTCGATCAGGTCCCTGGACAGGGTGGAGACACGCGGGTTGACCGTGAAGCCGGTCGGCCATGCGGCCTTGATGTCATGTGCTGAAACTGGAGTGTTCATCGTCTTACTTTGCTCCGATGGTGCGCCGTTCGAGAACGGCAGGATTGACGAGCAGCCGGCGGTCCACCTTGCCGTCGATCAGCGCATCCAGCACGTTTTGCGCGGCGCTGATGGCGACGTTGTCGAGGGCGGCATCCGTGCTGCCGCCCATATGCGGCGTCATCACGATCGTCGGGATCGACAGGAAGGGGTGGTCCGCGGACAAGGGTTCGTCGGCGAAGGTATCGAGGCCGGCGCCGGCCAGGTGCCCAGCGGAAACCGATTGCGCCAGCGCCATCTCGTCGATCAGCCCGCCCCGGGCGGTGTTGATGAGAATGGCGCTCTTCTTCATCGCCGCGAGCTGGGGTGCGGCAACCATGTTGCGCGTCTCCGGCGTCAGCGGGCAATGCAGCGAGACCAGATCGCTCCGCTCGAGAAGCTCATTCAACGTGTCTACCCAGGTGACGTCGTGAGCGCTGCGGTCGCGGACATGCGGGTCGAAGGCAAGGATGGTCATGCCCATGGCCTTGAGCATCGCCGCAACGCGCTGGCCGATGGCGCCGTAGGCGACGATGCCGACGGTGCGCCCGGAAAGCTGGATGCCAGAGCGGGAGCGATCCCAGTCATTGGCCCGGATCCGGGCATCGAGATGGGAAATCTTGCGAGCGACGGCGAGCGCCAGACCGACGGTGAGTTCGGCCACGGACTGGCCGTTGGCGCCATTGGCGATCAGCACGGGAATGCCGCGCTCGGTAGCACTGTCGAGATCTACATTGTTGTAGCCCACGCCATGGCGGGAAATGACGCGCAGCGCCGGGGCATGCTCGATAAGATCGCGCGACAGGGCAAGCGTGCGGGAAATGACAGCGTCATAGGGTGTGCCGCGCAACGCGTCCGCAAGCTCCGCATCCGTACCCTTGGGCAGGAAGGAGACGGAGCAGCCCGCTCTCTCGAGCAGGGCAACGCCCGGCGCAGCCAGCGTGTTTGCCGTCATCAATACCTTCAGGCCCATCACATCCTCCCATTCACGACTGTGCTTCTATTGACACCGGCCATTACCGCTGGTCAAATTCATAAAATTCCTGAATTGATAGCTGCGAGGAATATATGGAACTGCGGGACCTGCAATATTTCGAGGTCATCGCCACGACGGGCCATATCGGGCGTGCGGCGGAAAAGCTGGGGCGGACGCAGCCGGCCTTGAGCAAATCCGTGCGCCGTATCGAAACCGAGATCGGCACCCGTCTGCTGATGAAGTCGGGCAGGGGCGTGCAGCTGACGACGGCGGGGCGCGTGATGCTGGAGCGGGCGCGCAGCCTGCGTATGTCGGTCGAGCAGAACCTTCGCGAGATGGCGGATATCGCCAAGGGCGCCATCGGCAATATTCGCGTGGGATCCGGCGCAACGACCGCGGAATACCTGCTGCCGCAGGTCTGCAGCCGGTTGCTGACGGAATCGCCCGGTATCCGTTTCGACATCTCCATCGGCATGAATGACGTGCTGCGTGCGATGTTGAACGATGGCAAGGTCGATGTGATCGTCGGGCCACTCGCCAAGGGCGACGAAGAGACCTATACGGTTAATAGCGTAGGCGACGATTTTGTCGTGGTGGCCGCGGCGCGGGGCCATGCCTTGACCCGTGGACCGGTGACCATTGCCGACCTGCAGGATTATGGATGGGTGCTGCCGGCGCGGTCGGTGGTGACGCGGCAATGGATCGATGCGGCCTTTGCGTCACGGGACCTGAGCGAGCCACGTGTCGATATCCAGACCAACAATATCTCGCTGTCGCCGCGCCTGATCGCGCCGACCGATCTTTTGACCTTCATCTCGCGCCGTAATCTCGGCCGCGGCCGCGTCGGTGAACCTCTGGTCGAAATCCGTCTGGCGGAAACGACCATGCAGCGCGAGGTCGCCGTGGTGCATCTGAAGTCGAGCTATGTTTCTCCCGTCGTGGAGCGCTTCATCGCTGTTCTCAAGGACGAGGCCGGCCCTGCGTTTGCGGACGTGCCGGCCAGCGAGTGACTATTCGATCTCGGAGGTTGCTTGGAAGATCCGGTCGACAAGCACCTGGCTTGCCGTCGGGATATAACCGCCCTTGCGGGTGAAGATCCCGAAATGCCGTTCCCACGTGATCTCCGGAAAAGGCAATTCAACGAGGTTCTCTCCGCCATTGGTGCGCGTCAAGTTCTGGCGTGATGTGAAGCTCAGGAGTTCGGTGCGCGCAATCAGCTTCGGCATCAGCGGCAGCGAGCTGATCTCCACCTGTACCTGCGGCGGCGGCAGCGCCAGCCGCTCGAAGGCGCGCTCCAGCCAGACGCGCAGGCCGACGCTCGATTGCGGCAATATCCACTTGAACTGCTTCAACTCATCGAGCGCGACCGCTCGCCCGGCGAGCGGATGGTCGCGGCTCGCGACTATGACCACCTGGTCCTTCATGATCGGCAGGCAATCGAACTCGTCGCTCTCGTAAACGGGACTGATGACGACATCGAGTTCGTCGCGCCGCAGATTGTCCAGCAGGAAATCGGTCATGCCGATCGTCAGCTTCAGCGTCACATCGGGGCGGGTGCGCGTCAGGTTCTGCAGGATATCCGGCATCAGGAACTCGGTGATGGTCGCGACGACGCCTAGCCGCGCATGGCCGCGCGAACCGTTGACGTAGTCATGAATTTCGCGCTGCGTTTCGTCGATCGACTGGATGATGTGCTTGGCGCGGCGGATCAGCACATTGCCGACTGACGTCGGAACGATGAGCCGGCCCTTTCGCTGGAAAAGCTTGGTGCTGGCCTCTTCCTCCATGCGCATGATGCATTTCGTCAACGCCGGCTGAGTGATGTTCATGCGGGCCGAAGCAAGCCTAAGATTGCCGCATTCGCTGATGGCGACAAGGTATCGAAGATCCCGCTCGTTCATTCAATACATTCCCTTTGGTTATCGAATTTGGAATATTATCCATTGGACTTCATCGATAGCTCCGCGATACTCCGACTACAGTGAGATTTCAAGCGAAGAGCCAAGATCGCCGGGGCAGGATGTCCTTGAGGTCGCCTGACGAGGAGTTCGGGCAGGTCTAGCAAGACACTCGCACCTGTTCAGGCAAAGGGTTGGAGGACCACATGAACGCTTTCAAGAAATTTCTCGTTTCCACGGCCGTGGCCGTCTCGGTTTCGGTCGGCCTTGGCGGGTTGGCGCAGGCCGCCGAACTTCGCATCGCCGGCGGTGTCGGCATCCTGTTTGCGCCGATCCATGTGATGAAGCAGGCCCAGCTTCTCGAAAAGCACGCCAAGGAAATGGGGCAGGATCTCACGCTTGAGATGCTGAGCTTCCCGAGCGGCAGCGCCGTCACCGATGCGCTGCTCTCCGGCAATGTCGATGTCGTGGCGGCCGGCCTTTCCAATGCCCTGCTTTTGTGGTCGCGCACCAATGGCGACGTCAAGGCTGTGGCTGCCGTCAGCGGCACCAAGAGCGTGCTCGTCAGCAAGGACCCTGACGTCAAGACGCTGAAGGATTTCAAGGAAACCAGTCGTATTTCAGTGAGCTCACTCAAGGTTTCCAACCAGGCGATCTACCTGCAGATGGCACTCGACAAGGAATTCGGCGACGCGACGAAGTTCGATCCGATGATGGTGCAGCTGGGCTTTGCCGATGGCGTGCAGTCGATGATGAACCCGCAGGGGCCGACCGATGCCATATTTGCCGGCCCGCCCTATTACCAGAAGCTTCTGAAGGAGCCGAACATGCATGCGGTCCTGACGACGCTGGATGTGGCGGGACCCACGACCAACCTGCTCGCCTTTACCACGACCGCCTATCACGACGGCAATCCGGAGGCGATCAAGGTCTTCCTTGCGGCCCTCAAGGAAGCGCAGGAGTTGATCAACCGGGAGCCGAAGAAGGCAGCCGAACTCTATCTCGCTTCGACCAAGGAAAAGTTCACCGTCGACGAACTCGCGGCCATGTTTGCGGAAGAGGGCAATGTCTTCCAGTCCATGCCGCTCGGCGTACACCAGACGGCCGCGTTCATGGCGAAGATCGGTTTGATCAAGGATAGCCCGGCGAGCTGGCGCGACTTCTTCTTCGCGGATCTGCAGTCGACCGAAGGCGCTGCCGCCGCGAACTGAGCGCTGCCCAAGAATGAGGAGGTTACCATGAAGTCATGTTGTCATCGCCAAGGGTTCTGGTGGACGATGTCGCGAAAGCCGAGCCTATTCTCGACATTTCCGATGTCACCCTGCAGTACACCGCCGGCCACCTGTCGATCCTTGCGACCTACAAGGTGAGCGCCCAGGTGTTCGAGGCCGATCGCTTCGTCCTTCTTGGCCCCTCCGGTTGCGGCAAGTCGACACTGCTGAAGGCCATCGGCGGTTTTCACAAACCGAGCGAAGGCGAGATCAGGCTCCGGGGTCGAAAGGTCTCAAACCCCGGACCGGATCGTATGATGGTGTTCCAGGAGTTCGACCAGCTCCTGCCCTGGAAGACCGTCGTCCAGAACGTGATGTTCCCGCTGATCGAATCCGGCAAGGTAAAGAACCGCAAGGAAGCCGAGCAGCGCGCCCGGCACTATCTCGACAAGGTCAATCTCACCAAGTTTGCGGACAACTATCCGCACATGCTGTCGGGTGGCATGAAGCAGCGGGTGGCGATTGCCCGCGGCATGGCTATGGAGCCGGACATTCTCTTGATGGACGAGCCCTTCGCCGCCCTCGACGCGCTCACCCGCGTCAAGATGCAGGACGAATTGCTGGAACTTTGGGATGACACGCATTTCACCGTGCTCTTCGTCACCCATTCCATCGCCGAGGCCGTCAAGATCGGCAACCGCATCCTGCTTCTGTCGCCCCATCCGGGCCAGGTGAAGGCCGAACTCAACGGTCTCTGCCGCGAGGAGGCCGTGGGGCCGAAAGGCCGGGCATTGGAACAGGAAATCCACGACATGCTGTTTGCCGAGAAAGCCGGCGCGGAGGTTCAACATCATGGCTGATATCACCGCATCCCCGCTTCACAACTACCGTCCTGAAATTCGCCGCGAGCCGGCAAGCGCCGATGCTTTCGGTGTCGTAGAACGTCGCCTGACGATCTGGGAGCAGATTTACGCGTCGGGACCAGCGCGCAAGGCCTTGATCCTCGCGCTTCTGGCACTTGTCTGGGAAATCTACGGTCGCAGCGTCGGCAATTCGCTGTTGTTCCCGACCTTTTCGGAGACGGTATCGGCGCTGGTGACAGGGCTTGCCTCGGGCGAACTTTTTCAACGCATCTGGGCATCGCTGCAGGTGCTGCTCACCGGCTATGCGCTTGGCATCCTCGCCGCCGCGGTCTTGACGATGGTCGCCATCAGCACGCGCATCGGCGAAGATCTGATGGTGACGCTGACGGCCATGTTCAGCCCGCTTCCGGCGATTGCGCTGCTGCCGCTGGCCCTCATCTGGTTCGGTCTCGGCTCGGGAAGCCTCGTCTTCGTGCTTGTGCACTCGGTGCTGTGGGCCGTGGCGCTCAACACCTTCTCGGGCTTCCAGTCAACCTCTCGCACCCTTCGCATGGTCGGCCGCAATTATGGGCTTAAAGGCTGGCGCTTCGTCAGCCGTATCCTGATCCCGGCAGCCCTGCCCAGTATCGTCACCGGCCTCAAGATCGGCTGGGCCTTTGCCTGGCGCACGCTGATTGCCGCCGAAATGGTCTTCGGCGTCTCGTCCGGCCAGGGCGGTCTCGGCTGGTTCATCTTTCAAAGCAAGAACATGCTCGACATCCCCGCGGTTTTCGCCGGTCTCTTGAGCGTCATCCTGATCGGTCTCTTCGTCGAAGGTGTCCTCTTCAAGCTGCTTGAAGACCGCACCGTCCGCCGTTGGGCCATGCAGAACTAATGCCTGCCTGTGCAAGCACCCACTATCTGGAGAAAATGAACATGAATACCAATGTCGCACCCAAGGACATCGCCCTCGACAATGGCGACCTCGTCGAGACCATCGCCGCCTATTTCCGTTCCGAGCACTGGAACAAGGTCATCGAGGTGCTGAGCATCACCGAAGAGCCGGTCTACCACGCCCATGCCTATATCGAGACGCAGATCCACCCGATGAGCCTTGAGGAAATCGTTAAGGGCTATTTCGAAAAGACCGGCCGCCCGGTGCATCGCAAGATCGAAATCTTCACCTCCGGCCAGGTGGCCGATTCCGGCTCCATCCACGGCATCGAACCCCACGGCATGCCGCATTTCGACATGCTCTGGAAATATTCGCCGACTGCCATCCTGGCGCCCGCCAAGCGCGAGCACAATGTCGAGTACTGGGGCAAAAGCTACATGGACGACTTCTACAAGAAGTATCCGTTCAAGACCGAGCTTAATGCCGAAGAGCAGGCGGAACTGGAACGGTACTTCGAGACCGCGGCCTTCCGGAAATATTGCGAGCTGAACGAGCATCCCGACGTCGTGCATATCCACGCCAATGTTGAAACCTCGGCGCATCCCGATCTCATCCGCGCTGCGGCGCTGAAAGCCATGGCAAAGCGCGGCTGGGATGTCGTGGAAGCCGTTCCGGTGGCCTTCCAGATGCGCGGGCAGATGCATGGCAAAGTCGTGTTCATCGGCAACACGCCGGAGAAGATCTTCGACATTGCCTGGGCCTTCAACCCGGCCGTCACGCTCATCCCGAGCACCCGCTACTGGCTGACGACGGAAAACCCGACCTATGACGCACGCACCATGCACGAGCTGCCGCTGCTCTTGAAGCGCGACCCCTATCGCCTGCTCTCCCTCAAGGAGATCGAGGCCGTCGTCGCCGCCATCTGACATCTCGTTTCCCAAGGACATGACAATGACCTCGAACTATTTCTCTTCCGCTGCCGGTCAAGGCGGCCGGGTCCTTGCGGCCCGCATCCACCCGGATCGTGACGTTCTCCAGTCGATCGAGGAAGTCTGCCTCGCCCACGGCATCACCTGCGGCCAGATCACCACGACGATCGGCAGCCTGAAGCGGGTGGCGCTGCACTATGTCAGCCGCGTCGAGCCCGATCCGAAGCTCGGCTACACGACACAGCTCCTCATGGAAGGCCCGTTCAGCCTGCTGACGGGGCAGGGGTTAGTCTCGCCCGGTGAAGAGCCCGGGCGCCTCAACATCCACTATCATGCCGTGATCAGCGGTGAGAAGGACGTGATCTATGGCGGCCATATCGAGCCGGGCACGATCACGCTGACGACGCTCGATCTCTTCATCAGCGAAGTTCATGGTGTCGATATCGTGAGGGGTCGCGACCCCGAGACTGGTGTTATCGTCACCACCATTCAGGCCGCAGCTGCGTAAGGACAAGTCCATGAAAGTCTTCATCACCCAGCCTCTGGAGCAGGAGGCCATCACCATGCTCGAGAACGCCGGCATCGAAGTCGTCTGCAGTGGCGTCAGCCGTCCGCTGACCCGCAAGGAATTCCTCGACGGTATTCACGATGCCGATGGCGTGATCTTCGTCTGGCACACCGAAGAGCTTGACAGGGAAGCTTTCGATCACGCCCCGAAGTTGAAGATCGCCGCACGCCGCGGCGTCGGCTACGACAATATCGACATTGAGGAAGCAGAGCGCCGCTGCGTGGAGGTGACGGTAACGCCGGTGCATACCCACACCATCGCCGACCTGACCTTCGGTCTGATGATCAATGCGGCCCGCAAGCTCCACCACGCCGACGCCTTCGTGCGCGGCGGAAACTGGACGGAGGCCGGCACCTGGGTCGCGCAGCGCTTCATGGGCTTCGACGTCTCCTACAAGACCATCGGCATCATCGGCTTCGGCAAGATCGGCAAGCATATGGCCAAGCGCGCCCGCGGCTTCGACATGGAGGTGCTCTACAGCGACGTCATTCGCCAGCCGGAGGCCGAAAAGGAGCTGGGCGCCACCTTCGTATCCCTCGATGAACTCTATGCGCGCGCCGACTTCATCTCGGTCAATTGCGCGCTTACGGAAAAGACCCGGCGAATAATCGACGCACGGGCTATCGCCAAGATGAAGGAGACCGCTGTCATCGTGCTCTCGGCCCGTGGCGGCATTGTCGATGAACAGGCGCTCTACGAGGCGCTATCGACCGGCAAGCTCGGCGCCGCGGGCCTCGATGTCTTCGAGGAAGAGCCCGTCTCGCCGGACAACCCGCTGCTGAAACTGAAAAACACCGCTTTCTCACCCCATCTCGGGACAAGCGTCATGGAGACCCGCATCCGCATGGCGACGACGGCGGCAGAGGACGTGATCCGTGTGCTGAACGCGCAGGCTCCCCTCTACTCGCTCCTGCGCAAGACCGGATAGGATTGAATGACTTTCCAAGGTCGTTCAAGAAGTGTCGCAAGATCGCGACACGTTTTAAATCGTCACCTGTTCGCCGATCTCGACCACGCGATTGGCGGGCAGTTTGAAATAGGTGGAGGGGTCGATACCGAGGCCGGAGAGGGCGATATAGAGGTCGTCCTGCCAGCGGGGCAGGCCGACATTGGGGTCGCCGATCAGCGTGCGTCGGCCGAGATAGAACGACGTCTGCATGATCTCGAACTTGAAACCCGCCTTCTTGCACAGGCCGAGCGCCTTGGAGACATTCGGTTCGTCCATGAAGCCGAAGCAGAGTTCGAGCTTGGAAAACCGGTCCGAAAGCTTTGTCAGCGTGACGCGACCATTCTCGGGCACATAGGGTTTCTCCGAGGTTTGAACGGTCAGAATGACATTCTTCTCATGCAGCACGTGATTGTGCTTGATATTGTGCAGGAGAACCGCGGGAACTTTGTCGCCCACGCTGGTCAGGAACACCGCCGTTCCCGGAACGGTAACTGGCGGATGTTTGGATTTCTCGATCGACCGGATGAAGGTTTCGAGCGGGATGTCGTGGCGGGCGGTCTTTTCTTTCAGGAGGTGTGATCCGCGCGTCCAGGTCCACATGATCAGCATGATCGCCAGCGCCAGCATGACGGGAACCCAGCCGCCATCATGGATCTTCAGCAGATTAGCGCCAAGGAACACAGCCTCGAGGACGAGGAGCGGCAGAAGAACCGCTCCGGCAGCCAGCGCCGACCAGCCCCAGATCGAGCGCAGGAACTGGAAGGACATCAGCGTCGTCACCACCATCGCGCCGGTCACGGAAATGCCGTAGGCGGTAGCGAGGGATTCCGAATCGCCGAAGGAAAAGATCAGCACGATCACGCCGACGAAGAGAAGGACGTTCACGGCCGGAACATAGATCTGCCCGGTGTTGGTTTCCGACGTGAAGGTGATCTGCAGGCGCGGCAGGAAGCCAAGATGCACAGCCTGACGCGCCAGCGAAAACGCGCCGGTGATGACCGCCTGACTGGCGATGATCGTCGCAAGCGTGGCGAGGATGACGACCGGAAGCAGTGCCCAATCGGGATACATCAGATAGAACGGATTATCCGCGCCCTCCGGGTGCGTGAGCACGAAGGCGCCCTGGCCGAGATAGTTGAGCGCCAGCGCCGGAAAAACCAAAACGAACCATGCGGTCTGGATCGGCTTGCGGCCGAAGTGGCCGAGATCGGCATAGAGTGCTTCCGCACCCGTCACCGTCAGGAAAACCGCACCAAGCACGATCAGGCCGACGAAACCCGCATGCGTGATGAACCACAGGGCGTTGATCGGGTTGAGTGCCTGGAGGATGGTGAGGTTATCGCCGATATGGATCAGGCCGCCCCAGGCCATGACAAGGAACCAGACGACGGTAATCGGTCCGAAGAAGTTGGAAACCGCGGCCGTACCCTTCGACTGGACCATGAACAGCGCGATCATCACCGCAGTCGCCATCGGCAGGACATAATCGGAAAGTGCCGGCGTCACGAGCTTCAGGCCTTCCAACGCCGACATGACGGAAAGCGCAGGCGTGATCATCGCGTCGCCGATGAACAGCGCCGCACCAATGATCCCTGCAAAAAACAGAACCGGCATATAGCTGCCGGTCTTCTTCATCAGCAGTGCCAGCAGGGACAGCGTTCCGCCTTCACCGTCATTGTCAGCCCGCAGCAGAAACAGCACATATTTGAACGTGACGATGAGCGTCAGCGTCCAGACCATCAGCGAGACGAGGCCGACAACTTCTTCCTGGCTGACGCCATCATGGGAGAAAGGGCGCAGCGCCTCGCGAAAGGCATAGAGCGGACTGGTGCCGATGTCGCCATAGACGACGCCGATCGAGCCGAGAAGAAGAACGAGAAATTTGCGCGTGCCGTCGGTGCCGGCATGCGCGGGGTGTTCTGCTGTGCTCATCTGGCCTCCGGCCCGCTGGTGCCCTTGCAGGCGGAATAGTCGGATATATGGGTGCAGCGCAATAATTTGGCAATCGCTGTTTTATATCGACGAAGGCCTGGGCGGCTAACAGGTGCCGAATACGAAAGTTCCTGCGGGATTGATTTTGTCGGTTGGCGCATCAGTTCACTTGGGAGAAACATTCCCGTGGAGACCAACATGACCAAACCAACCCTTGCAGCGGCCTGCCTCGTTCTTCTCGTCCTCTCCTCCTGCGCCAATACGGCCTACGGGCTGAAGCGCGACGGACAGGATGCCAGTGCCGCGATGGACGATGCGAGCAATCGCGTTCTGACGGCCGGTGGAAAGAAGTAATCTTTCCGGGGCTATCGCGCCGTATTTCTTGAGCCGCATCCATCACGCCGTGACGTGAATGTCGAATTGTGGCTTGCCTTGCAGTGTATTGCTGACGGTGCAGATAGCCTCGGCTTGCTCGACAATATGCTGACGCAATGCGTCATCCAGATCACCTTGAAGAGTAAAGGTCACGTTGAAGCCTGCGACGCGCGAAGACCCTTCGCTTGCCTTTTCTCCCGAGACCCGAACTTCGATGCGCTCCACTCGATCCTGAAGCCCCATTTGATGCGCGGCAATGCGGGCGCTCATGGCAAGGCAGGCGGAAAGCGACGCATAGAGAAGATCGAGCGGATTGAAACCCGGCTGCGACACGCCGGTGACGGTATTGATCTCGCCTCCAGTCGCTGAGGTAATCCCTGGGAAGCCAGTCCGTCCCAGGCTCGCGGTGGCACCCGTGGGCCTCGTTTTCGTTCGGGGATTGTCCGACATTCTCACGTCCTACCTTACGCACCATTGTTGGATTGTTGCTGTCGAATGACCGGCGGCGACGGGTATCGTGCGAATTTCGGCTCCCGAAGCAAGAGCCGATTTATGAACGAAAGGTTGACGAAGGGGGAGTTTTGAATTACGACTGACGAAATTCGAAAAACGTCACTCGTAAGGTGTCACTCGATGAGCGATATGATGACCGCCGAAATCGATGCCGGCCGGCAGGAGAATATCAACCGGATTCTTGAAGCTGCAGAGCGCCTCTTCCTGCACTATGGCTATGCCAAGACGACGGTCGCCGATATCGCCAAGGATCTCGGCATGTCGACGGCCAATATCTACCGTTTCTTCACCTCCAAGGTCGAAATCCACCAGGCACTGTGCAATCGCATGCTGGCCGTGAGCTATGAGATGGCACGCCGCAATGCTGCCTTGCCGTTGAGCGCCAGCGAACGTCTGCGTCGTTACACCCTCGATCAGTACAAGATGACGACTGAGACGATGATGGATCACGAGAAGGTCCACGAGATGGTGATCGTGGCCATCGAGCGCGACTGGCATGTCATCGAAAAGCATATCGATCGTATGAACGACGTTCTGGCTGACATCATCGCCGACGGTATTCGGGCCGGGGAATTCCCCGAGCAGGATGCGAAGATTGCTTCCATGTGTTTCGGTGCCGCCACCGTCACCCTCTGCCATCCCCAGATGGTCGCCCAATGTGCGGCCAAGCCCAACCGGGCGCAGCCGGAAGACCTGATCGAATTTGCGATCAACGCATTGAAGACGAGCAGCGCCATTTGAGGCGCGACAATTTCATCAAAGATTATTTATCGGGAGCGCGAAAATGATTTCGCCCGCAAGACAGAGTGTGAAGACATCCATTTTTTCCGCAACACTTCTTGTTGCGGCGTTCGGCCTTGCGAGCTGCTCGGAGGAGAAAACCGAGGTGAAGACCGAGACCGTACGCCCGGTGAAGGTGATCGAGATTGCTGCAAGCCAGACCCATCGTGCGCTCGATTATTCCGGCTCGATCCGTGCGCGCAGTGAAATCGCCATGGGCTTTCGGGTCAGCGGCAAGATCACGGAGCGGCTGGTCGATATTGGTGATCGCGTAACATCAGGCGAAATGCTGGCGCGGATTGATGCGACGGATTATGCGCTGTCGGTCAAATCCGCCGAGGCAACCCTTGCGGCTTCCGAGCGGCAGGTTGAAACGGCCGAACTCGCGCTGAAGCGCGCCGAGCAGCTTTTCACAAGCAACGTCACCCCGAAATCCCAGGTAGAGCAGGCGCAACTCAGCTACAATCAGGCCGTCTCCAGCCGCGATGCTGCCCGCTCTACGCTCGATCAGGCCCGAAATCAGGTCACCTATAGCGAACTTCGCGCCGACAGGAATGGCATCGTCACGGCCGTCAATACGGAGGCAGGGCAGGTGGTTTCCACCGGAAGCCCGGTTGTGACAGTGGCTGTCGATGGCGAGAAGGAAGTGCAGGTCGCGGTGCCTGAAACCGAAATCTTCGCCTTCAAACCGGGAAAGACTGTCGATGTTTCGATTTGGTCGAATGAAGATGTGAAGCTTTCCGGCACCGTGCGCGAAATTGCCGGCAGTGCCGACCCTCGGTCACGCACTTTTGCCGTTCGCGTCAGCCTGCCCAATGACGACCGTGTGCTGCTTGGCATGACCGCTTCGGTGGCAGCTTCGGCAGACAATGGTCCGGCGATGGTTTCGGTGCCGCTCAGCGCCCTTTCCAGGCAAGACGGCGCCGATCTGGTCTGGACGGTCGATCGTACCAAGGAAACCGTACATGCCCGCCCGGTCAAGGTCGCGGATTTCAGCAAGGACGACGTGCGCATCGCGGACGGGCTGGAGGCCGGAGATCTCGTCGTCACCGCGGGGACGCAATTCATGCGCGAAGACCTGAAGGTCAAGCTGCCGCAGGACGCGTTGACGCGGGAAGCGCACGCCGAAGACGGCGGTGCCGATATCCTGACACGCTGATCCCACTCGAAAGCGGAACGACGCCATGACCACGTCCAACACAGACAAGCGTTCCTTCAATCTTTCGCGGTGGGCCATCGGCCATCCGAGCATTGCGCGGTTTCTCTTTGGCCTGATCATTGTTGCCGGTGTCTTCGGCCTGATGCGCATGGGCCAGAAGGAAGATCCCGATTTCACCTTCCGCGTCATGGTCATCCAGACGGCACGGCCGGGCGCCTCCATCGAGGAGATGCAGGATCAGGTCGTCAACAAGATCGAGCGCAAGCTGCAGGAAACGCCGAATCTCGATTTCGTGCGCTCTTACACCCGCGCCGGCAGCGCCATCATCACGCTGCAGATCGAGGGTGACACGGACGCCGCCGAGGTGGCTGACGCCTTCTATCAAGTGCGCAAGAAGATCGGCGATATCTCCTCGGATCTGCCGTCCGGGCTTTATGGCCCCTATTTCAACGACGAATTCGGCGATACCTTTATCACACTGCATTCGCTGTCCGGCGATGGCTACAGCTACCCGGAGCTGAAGAAGTTCGCCATCCAGGCGCGCGACATGCTCTTGACGACGCCGGGCGTCGAAAAGGCCGTCATCATCGGTGACCAACCGGAAAAGATCTTCATTGACGTTTCGTCTAAGGCGTTGGCCGAGCGGGGGCTGACGCTCAACGATCTCAGGGACACGCTCGCAGGCCAGAACAATATCGATCCCGCCGGCTCCGTCGATACCGGCGAGCGCTCGGTGCGCATCTCCGTTGAAGGTAACGTCAACAAGGTTGAGGACATCCGCGAGCTGCGCCTGCGCTCCGGCGATCAGGTGACGCGCCTTGGCGATATTGCCACCGTGAGCCAGGGTCTCGAAGATCCCTTTGCCCGCAAGTATCGCTTCAACGGCCACGACAGCGTCCAGCTTGGCGTCGTCATGGCCAAGGGCTTCAACGTCGTCGATGTCGGCAAGGCGGTGGAGGCGACCTATGAGCGTTTCGAATCCTCTTTGCCCTATGGCGTCCAGATCGACCAAATTTCCAACCAACCGGAAGTCGTGACCGAAGCCGTCGGCGAATTCATGAAGGCGCTGGGCGAAGCCCTCGTCATCGTGCTCGTCGTCTCCTTCCTCTCGATCGGCTGGCGCTCTGGTCTCGTTATTGCCATCGCCATTCCGCTCGTTCTCGCGGCAACCTTTGCCATCATGTACGAGCTTGGCATCGACCTGCAGCGCATTTCGCTCGGTGCACTGATCATCGCGCTCGGCCTTCTCGTCGATGACGCCATGATCGTCGTCGAACTGATGGAACGGAAGCTGGAAGAGGGGATGGTCAAAATCGAGGCGGCGAGCTTTGCCTATACCTCGACGGCCTTCCCGATGCTGACGGGCACACTGATCACCACCGCTGGCTTCATCCCCGTTGGCTTTGCCGAATCCACCGCCGGTGAATATGTCCGCTCGCTGTTCTTCGTTGTCGGCATCGCGCTCGTGGTCTCGTGGTTCGTGGCGGTCTATTTCACGCCGTGGCTCGGCTACATGATCCTGAAGCAACGCCACCATGCCGGCGATCATCATGACGTCTTCGACACGCGCTTCTATCGCCAGCTGCGGGCGACGGTCGGCTGGGCCGTGCGCCATCGCATCATCGTCATTGCGTTGACGCTGGTCGCCTTTGCCGCAAGCCTCTGGTCGTTCCAGTTCATCCCGAAGAACTTCTTCCCACAATCCTCGCGCCCGGAAATCCTTGTCGATCTCTGGCTGCCGGAAGGCACCAGCATCAAGGAAGTCGAAGTCCAGGCAAAGGCGCTGGAGCAGCACATGATGGGTGATAAGGACCAGCGTTTCATCGCCACCTATATCGGCGAAGGCGCACCGCGCTTCTTCCTGCCGCTCGACCAGCAGCTGCGCAACCCAAACTTCGCCCAGCTTCTGGTGATGGCGAAGGATGAGGCGGCTCGTGAGCGGTTGATCGTCAAGCTACGCACTGTTCTTGCTGAGGATTTTCCATCCATTCGTGGCAAAGTCGATCGGCTGTTCCTCGGGCCTCCGACAGGCTGGCCGGTGCAGATGCGTGTCATGGGACCGGATCGTGCGGAAGTCCGTCGCATCGCCGATGCGGTGAAGCAGAAATTCAACGAGAACCCGATGCTGGGTGCCGTGCATGACGATTGGCTGGAGCCGGTGCCGGCGATGAAGCTGATCATCGATCAGGATCGTGCCCGCGCGCTTGGCGTCACCTCGCAGCGTATTCGTCAGATGTTGCAGGCAACGATGAGCGGCGCACCGCTCGGCGATTTCCGTGACGGCGAGGAAACGGTCTCGATCGTTGCCCGCGAGCCGGACGAAAATCGCAAGCTGCTCTCGGCGGTGAACTCGGTCTACATCCCGACCGATCTCGGCGGCTTCATTCCGCTGTCGCAGATCGCCAAGGTCGTGCCCGTGATGGAGCAGGGTATCGAGTGGCGACGGGACCGCCTGCCGACGATCACAGTTCGCGGCACATTGCCGGACAACGTCCAGCCGAATGACGTGGCCATGAAGATGTATGGCGAGATGCAGAGCCTGCGCGACGGCCTTGCTCCCGGCTACAAGGTGGAGATCCAGGGCGGCGCCGAAGATAGCGCCGAAAGCCAGGCCTCGATTGCCGCAAAGGCGCCGATCATGCTCCTTGTCATCGTGCTTCTGCTGATGGTTCAGCTCCAGCATTTCGGCAAGGCGATGCTGGTGTTGGCGACCGGCCCGCTCGGCATCATCGGGGCTGCGGCAGCGCTGCTGATCAGCGGCGCCCCCTTCGGCTTCGTCGCCATTCTCGGCGTCATCGCGTTGCTCGGCATCATCATCCGCAACTCGATCATCCTGATCGACCAGATCGACCAGGATATTGCGGCGGGCATGCACAAGAAGGAAGCGATCGTCGGCGCCGCCGTCCGCCGTTTCCGACCGATCATGCTGACGGCGCTGACTGCCGTGCTGGCGCTGATCCCGATCTCGCGCGGCGTCTTCTGGGGACCGCTCGCCTATGCGATGATGGGCGGCATTCTTATTGCGACGGTTCTGACCATTCTTGTGTTGCCGGCGGCTTACGCTCTGTTCTTCGGTCGCGAGCCGAAGTCGCAGGATGAGCCTGCGGAGATGCAGATGACGCTCTTCGAAGAGGACGAGGAGTTCCGCCCGGCAATTGCTGCGGAATGATTCGGATTGGGGAGGCGGCTACCTCCTCTTCCATCTTTTGGAGGTGACGCAAATTTAATCAATCGGGCGCAAAATAAGGCAAGGTCAGCCGAAAACGGATCAAAATTGCCGTTTGCTTCGTTTAGGGGACAAGAAGCCAGTCGGGCCGGTTGTCGGCCTGCGACGTGAGGACATCATCATGGCTGCGTATATGATGAAGATGCTGCTGAATATCATGGCCGCCCTATCGCTGGGTACGGCCATGGTGATCTACATCGCCCTGGTCTGAGCTATCAGGGATAGAGGTAATGCCCGTTCCATTGATCGCGCGGGATCTGCTCGCCGATCTTGTATTTCAGCGAGAGCACTTCGATGTGATCCGGCCCGGTCACGCATTTGAACTTCAGCCGATACCATTCGCCCTTGCTGCGAAAGACTGCGCCCGGCGCCTTGATCTGGTTCTTCTCATAGAGTGGATCAGCGAAACTATAGGCGATCACCTTGTCCGGCCGGTATTCGGTCTCGTCGGCATTGATCCTGTCCATGGCTTCAGTATCGCAGCGCTGTTCCAGCCGGGTTTGTGGATCAAGCTTCTTGAACTGGCGAACGAGGGATTGGTCCATGGCAACGGCCGGGGTTATCAGCGTAGTGCTCAAGATCAGCCCGCAAGCAAGACTTTTCATTCCGTCTCCATCATCATGACAAGAGAGTGATTGCGGCAGAACGCCGAATCTTTCCCCCTTGAAGGCGGCTTTTGTGTTCATTCAAAGGCAAATTGCGCCACATTGTGGCTACGAGCCGCAGACGTCAGCCCATTCTGCACCCGTCAACGTTGCCATCCGTTCCGGCGAAATCCGCACGGCTGCATGCACCGCACCGGCTGCAGGCACGACCTCGTCAAAGGACTTGAGCGACACGTCGCAATAGATGCGATGCGGCTTGTTGAGGCCGAAGGGGCAGACCCCGCCGACGGGATGGCCGGTCTCTGCCTCTACTTCATCCAAGGCGAGCATGCGTGGTTTTGCGGAAAACAGCGCCTTGAATTTCTTGTTGTCGAGACGCGCATCGCCACGAGCGACAATCAGGATCACCTCATCGTTGACGCGTACGGCAAGGGTCTTGGCGATCTGCTGGGGTGCTACGCCATGGCCCGCTGCGGCCTGTGCCACGGTTGCCGTGCTCTGTTCCAGTTCGATGACACTGATATCGGGCGCGTGTTCGGCGAAGAAAGCTCTGACGGAGGATAGGCTCATGGCGGGAACAATAAACCAAAGGGCTGGGCGGACATGCCGGGCGGCAGTGCGCGAGAGGACAGGCTGCCGCAGAAAGCAGCAGCCCGATCCTTTCAGTCGTCGTTCGAGGCGTCAAGGTTTTCCGGGCGTGTTCCCTGTTGATCGCTGGGAAGATAGCCGTGGTTCGTGAACCAGTTTTCGAGGATGGCGGAAACAGCCTCCTCGCGGGAGGTCATGCCGGGATGATCGGTTATGAAAGATTGCAAGGCATGCTCAATGCGGGGCTCAAAACTTGCGGTCATAATGTCTCCGAATGGAAGCGGCGCCGGGCGGCAACGGTCGCCGGCGCCGATGGTGTGGCGTGTTCAGGCGGATTTGACGATGCGGATCAATACGAGAAGGATGACGGCGCCGATCGTGGAATGGATGATCGCGGCGATGATGCCACCGCCGATACTGAAGCCGAGATAGGGAAACAGGACGCCGGCGAGGAAGGCGCCGATGATGCCGACGACGATATTGCCGATCAGCCCAAAGCCGTAACCGGAAACGATGAGCCCGGCAAGCCAGCCTGCAATTGCACCGACGATCAGGAAAACGAGAATGCTTTCGATACCCATGGATGGTTCCTTTCCGTTGTATCTGGAAGACAAGATAGAGCGGGAAAGCAAAAGCGTCAGGGGGAAAATGCGTGTTGCGAAAGAAAACATCGTCATGAAATAACGAAGACCCGCTAGGGATGCTGGGCTTGTCAAGCCGTCATGCGAAAATCCTAACTCCGTCATGGGCCGGGCTCGACCCGACCATCCATCAGCCTCTCCATTCGACGAGAGGCTGATGGATGGTCGGCACGAGGCCGAGGATAACGCGGAGTGTGGGGTGGGATCGCCGAAAACCAAAAAGCCCCGCGATCACTCGCAGGGCCTGCTGTTGTTCTCGTTTGTTCAACCGGCTCAGACGATACCGCCGCCGCCGCTCTTGGATTCCGGGCGCTCGGCCGCGACCTTGGCGCGGTAGCCGCTCTTGCGGTAGGTCGCAACCGGTGCGATCGCGCCGGCATTTTCCAGCCGCGCCATGGCAAGGATCGGTTCGACATCGGTGCGGAAGGCGGCCTTCAGCGTTTCCGTCGCCATCAGCGCATCGTTGCCATCCTGATAGCCTTCGAGCGCCTTGCGATCGACCAGAAGCGCCTGCGCATAGGCGCGGCTGACTTCGGTCGCGCTGTTCATCAGGCTTTCGATCGGGTCGGTGACATTGTGGCTCTGGTCGAGCATGTGCATCGGTGCAAAGCCTTCGGCCTTGCGGGTTTCCGCATCGACCAGCTCGTTGAAGACGAGGAACAGCCGGTAGGGATCGATCGAGCCGGTATCGAGGTCGTCGTCACCATACTTCGAGTCGTTGAAGTGGAAGCCCCCGAGCTTCTTGAACTGGATGAGGCGGGCGACGATCATCTCGATATTGACGTTCGGCGCATGGTGGCCGAGGTCGACGAGGCAATGGGCCTTCGGCCCAAGTTCCTGGGCGATCAGGTAGTTGGTGCCCCAGTCCTGCACCACGGTCGAATAGAAAGCCGGCTCGAACATCTTGTGCTCGGTGAAGACCTTCCAGTCACCCGGAAGCGCCGCATAGACCTTCTTCATGGCGTCGAGGTAGCGCTCGAAGCTCTTGGTGAAGCTGGTCTGGCCGGGGAAGTTTGATCCATCACCGATCCAGACTGTCAGCGCCTTCGAGCCCAGCGCCCTGCCGATCTCGATGCATTCGATATTGTGATCGACAGCCTGCTGGCGCGTTGCCGCATCCGCGTGGGAGAGCGAGCCGTACTTGTAGGAGAGAGCCTGATCCGGTGCGTCGGAGAAGGTGTTGGAGTTCATCGCGTCAAAGCCGAGGCCGAGAGCATTGCCCTTTTCCTTCAGCTCCTTGATGTCGCTGACCTTATCCCATGGAATATGAAGCGAGACAGTCGGTGTCGCGCGGGTCAGCTGCTGGATGACCGAGCAATCCTCGATCTTGTCGAAGATGTTGCGCGGCTCGCCCTTGCCGGGGAAGCGGGCAAAGCGGGTGCCGCCGGTGCCGACGCCCCAGGAGGGAACGGCCACACCGTAAGCGGCGACTTTCGCCTTTACCGTATCGATATCGATGCCGCGGCGGGCGAGGCGCTCGCCGAGGCCCTTGTAATCTTCTTTCAGAGCCGCCGTCCGTGCGGCGTTTTCGGCGTCAATAACGTCCTTGGCAATCATCAATGTCATGGTCGTCTCCCGATCAGCGCGTGAACGACTGGGCATTGCCCGCATCGACGTTGATGATGTTGCCGGTCGACTTGGCCGACATGTCGGAGGCAAGGAAATAGATCGCTTCGGCGATGTCTTCCGGGAAGACGGAGAGCTTCAGCATCGAGCGCTCGCGGTAGAGCTTTTCGAGGCCTTCCGTATCGGTGTTGTAGATCGCCGCACGCTGCTCCTTCCACTCGCCGCTCCAGATCTTCGAGCCGCGCAGAACGGCATCCGGGTTGACGACGTTGACGCGGATCTGTGCCGATGCACCTTCCAGCGCAAGGCAACGGGCGAGATGGATTTCGGCGGCTTTGGCGGTGCAATAGGCCGATGCACCCGGCGAGGCGGCAAGGCCGTTCTTGGAGGCCACGAAGACGACGTTGCCGCCGGCCTTCTGGTTACGGAAGATGCGGAACGCGGCGCGGGACACCAGGAAGTAACCTGTCGCCAGAATGTTCATGTTCTTGTTCCAGAGATCAAGCGTCGTCTCTTCGATCACGGCAGAGGAGGCGAGACCGGCATTGGAAACAAGGATGTCGAGGCCGCCGAACTCCAGCAGGCCATCGGCAAAGCTCTTGTCGACGGCAGCTTCATCCGTGACGTTCATGGTGACGGTGCGCACGAAATCCTTGCCGTAGCGACCGCCGAGTTCGGCGTAAGCGTCGGCCAGCGCCGGCTCGTCGATATCAGCGAGAATGACGCAGGCGCCTTCCGCCATCAGGCGATTGGCGGTTGCCTTGCCAATGCCGCCCGCACCGCCGGTGACGAGAGCGATCTTGCCGGCCAGCATCTTCGGCTTCGGCATGCGCTGAAGCTTTGCTTCTTCCAAGAGCCAGTATTCGATGTCGAAGGCTTCCTGTTCGGGAAGGCCCACATAGGTCGAAACGCCGGAAGCGCCGCGCATGACGTTGATGGCGTTGACGTAGAACTCGCCGGAAATGCGGGCCGTCGCCTTGTCCTTGGCAAAGGTGATCATGCCGACGCCGGGAACGAGATAAACCACGGCATTCGGGTCGCGCATCGCCGGGCTGTTGTCACGCTTGCAGCGCTCGTGATAGGCGGCGTAACCGGCGCGGTATTTCGCGATTGCCGCTTCAAGGCCGGCAAGGGTCTTTTCGATATCGGGATTGGCCGGATCGAAATCGACCACCAGAGGGCAAATCTTGGTGCGCAGGAAATGGTCGGGGCAGGAGGTGCCGAGTGCGGCCAGCGGCTCGAGGTTCTTCGACGTCACGAAATCCAGCACAGCCTGGCTGTCATCGAAATGGCCGAGCTTGCGTTCGTCGGCGCTGATCATGCCGCGAATGACCGGCATCAGCTTCTGCGCGATGGCGCGGCGCTCGGTAGCGGGCAGCACCGGCTTGATGGCACCGCCAAAGGCCGGGGCCGTATTTTCGCTTTCAAACCAGGCGGTCGCCTTGTTGATGATTTCGATGGTGGTCTCGTAGGCTTCCTTGGCGGTATCGCCCCAGGTGAAGAGGCCATGGCTTTCAAGGATCAGGCCGCGTGCATTCGGATTCTCTTCGCAGAACTTGCCGAGCCACAGGCCCAGTTCGTAGCCTGGACGCTTCCAGGGCAACCAGCCGATGTCGTCGCCAAAGATCTGCTGCGTCAGTTCACGGCTGTTGATCGAAGCGGCAATCGCGATGATCGCGTCGGGGTGCATGTGGTCGACATGCTTCTTCGGGACATAGGCATGCAGCGGCGTGTCGATGGAAGCCGCGCGCGGATTGAGGTTGAAGGTGCAATGGGGCAGATAGCCGACCATCTCGTCTTCGAACTCGACGCCGCGATAGAGGTTTTTCAGCGCGTTAAGCTTGTCCATATAAAGAGTGGAGAAGCCGTCCATCTTGATAGTGCCGACGTCGCCGCCCGAGCCCTTGACCCAGAGAACCTCGACTTCGCCGCCGCCGAGCGGGTCCTTTTCCATCACCTTGGCCGAAGTGTTGCCGCCGCCATAGTTGGTGATGCGCTTGTCGGAGCCCAGAAGATTGGAGCGATAGAGCAGTCGTTCGGACTCGCTCATGCCGGCCGCTTTCGCGTCGTCCCACAGATTGGCCAGGCGCGAGCCTTGTTGCTTGTCGAGCATTTGGTATTTCCTCCCGATCAAATTGGGCCCGGAGCATCGCCCGAGCGCATTCGTTGTGATCAGATCACATAAAGAAAGCGTCGATGTCAATCATAAACGATCAAAAATGATCATATTGCGCTGCACAATGAAAATTTATGATCGTACATGATTGACAATGCGCGGACGTGATGGAAGATAGGCAGCATTGGAGGAGTGAATGCACGAAAAAGAGCGCCATAGGATCATTCTGTCCGCCGTTCAGGAAAAACCGGTCGTGACCGTGCCTGAGATGGTCGAGTTGACGGATAGTTCCGAAGCCACGATCCGGCGGGATATTGCTGCTCTGCACGTGCAGAAGAAGCTGCGCCGCGTGCGCGGCGGTGCCGAAGCGCTCAATCCGCCGCAGTTCGTGGGTCTTGCCGGTCGTCCCTTCAGCGTCAATGAAGGTCTGCATGCCCGCGAAAAGCAGGCAATCGCCCGCGAAGCCGTTGCGCTCTGTCAGGATGGCGAGCCGATCATCATCAATGGCGGAACGACCACCTTCCAGATGGTGCACTTTCTGGCGAACCGCCGCATGCAGGTGTTCACCAATTCCTTTCCGATCGCCGAGCATCTGCTGAAGCACTCGAAGAATACGGTGATGCTGTCCGGCGGCACGATCTACCGCGAGCAGAACATCATCCTAAGCCCCTTCGAAAATGACGTGACGCGCAATTTCTATGCGCGCCGCATGTTCATGGGCGCGCAGGGCCTCGGCCCTCTCGGGTTGATGGAGGGAGATCCGCTCCTGATCCAGGCGGAGCAGAAGCTGATCGATCAGGCCGACGAGCTGATCGTGCTCGCCGATTCTTCGAAATTTCACAGGCGGTCGAGCCTCATCCTGTGTGGGCTGAAGCGGATTGCCACTGTGATCACGGATTCGAACATCGAGGACAGACATGCCGCGATGCTCGAAAGTGCCGGCGTCAATTTGGTCGTCGCCAATATGAAGTCGGACGCAAAGGAAAACGCTTCCTCGACGGCATGAGGCCGAAGGGGAAGGGGGGAGTTCAACGGTTGCATTCGACGGCGTTCTCGCCGGAGAGGCAGCCAATGAAATTGAGAAGTTAAGCCGGACAAGGCGGGCCATAGGGGTTGCGCGCGGCTTTATCGGGAGGAGAACGTCAATGAAATTTCTGAAAACTTTGGCCCTGACCACTGCTCTGGCAGCAACCATGCTGGCAGCACCGGCAATGGCGCAGGAAAAGATCGCGCTTGTGGTGAAGTCGCTCGGTAACGGCTTCTTCGACGCCGCCGCCAAGGGCGCTGAAAATGCAGCCAAGGAAATCGGCGGCATCGAAGTGATCTACACCGGCCCGACCTCGGCAACCGCTGAAGGCCAGATTGAGATCATCAACTCGCTGATCGCCCAGAACGTCAACGCAATCGCCATTTCGTCGAACGACCCGGACGCGCTCGTTCCGGTTCTGAAGAAGGCCATGGATCGCGGCATCAAGGTCATCTCCTGGGATTCCGGCGTTGCCGCTGAAGGTCGCCAGCTACACCTGAACCCGTCCGATACCAACCTGATCGGCGAAACCATCATCAAGCTCGCTGCTGACTACCTGCCGGAAGGCGGCGACGTTGCCATCCTGTCGGCTTCCTCCACGGCAACCAACCAGAACGCCTGGATCGACGCTGCCAAGAAGATCCTTCCGGAGAAGTTCCCGAAGATCAATCTGGTTTCGGTCGTCTATGGTGACGATGACTCGGTCAAGAGCACCAATGAAGCCAAGGGCCTGATCTCGTCCTTCCCGAACCTCAAGGCAATCATCGCTCCGACCACCGTCGGCGTTGTTGCTGCTGCCCAGGTCGTGACCGATAGCAACCTGATCGGCAAGGTCAACGTCACCGGTCTTGCTCTGCCGTCCGAGTTCAAGCAGTTCATCGACAACGGCTCCTCGCAGGCTGTTGCTCTCTGGAACCCGATCGACCTCGGCTACTCCGCTGTCTACCTCAGCCACCAGCTGATCGGTGGCACCGAAGCCAAGCCGGGCGCGAAGTTCTCGATCGGCAAGGTCGGTGAAATCACCCTCGACGACACGAACTCGGCCGCCATGGCTGCCCCGTTCACGTTCGACAAGTCGAACATTGAGGAATTCTCGAAGATCTACTAATCCGCTCATAAATCTGGCCGGCGGCTGATGTCGCCGGCCAGATCCGCGGAAGCGGTCTACGGACTGTTTTGGCGCCCCGGCTTTTCGGGCGATTGCCGTAACCGATTGAAACGAAGCTGATCCAATGACATTGCCTCAACGCAAGCCCGAGAGCATGCCTGTTTCTTCGACGCCGAAGATCACGCTGTCCGGCATCACCAAGACCTTCCCCGGTGTACGCGCCCTGCACAAGGTCGCGCTCGAGCTTTATCCCGGCCAGGTAACAGCCGTGATTGGTGAGAACGGCGCCGGTAAGTCCACGCTGGTCAAGACCATGACCGGTATCTACCAGCCCGACGAAGGCGAGATCCGCATCAACGGCGAGCTGGTGACGCTTTCCTCTCCGCATGCCGCCTTCAAGCTTGGCATCACCGCGATCCATCAGGAAACGGTGCTTTTCGACGAGCTGAGCGTCGCGGAAAATATCTATCTCGGCCATGCGCTGAAGACCCGGTTCAAGACGCTCGACTGGGCCGCCATGCGCGAGAAGTCGAGTAAACTCCTGAAGGAGATCGGCGCCGGCCATATCGCGCCGGATACCCGCCTAAAGGACCTGAGCATCGCCAACAAGCATCTCGTCGCAGTCGCCCGAGCGCTGTCGATCGATGCCGATGTGGTGATCATGGACGAGCCGACGGCGGCCCTCTCCTACAAGGAGATTCAGGACCTGTTCGAGCTGATGGAGCTCCTGAAGAAGAGCGGCAAGGCGATCCTGTTCATCTCCCACAAGTTCGACGAAATCTACCGTATCGCTGACCGCTACACCGTGTTCCGCGATGGTGAGATGGTTGGCAGCGGTCTGATCGCTGATACCAATCAGGATACGATCGTCCGCATGATGGTCGGCCGCTCGGTCGATCAGGTTTTCCCGAAACAGGAAACCACGCTCGGTGAAAATGTGCTGACCGTTTCCGGCTATTGCCACCCGACCGAATTCGCAGACATCAACTTTTCGCTGCGCAAGGGCGAGATCCTCGGCTTCTACGGCCTCGTCGGTGCCGGCCGCAGCGAGTTGATGCAAGCTCTTATCGGCATCACCAAGCCTTCCAAGGGCGCGGTAAAAATCGGCGAGGATATCGCCGTCATCCGCAGCCCGGCGGCAGCGATCGAGAACGGTATCGTCTACGTGCCCGAAGAGCGTGGCAAGCAGGGCGTCGTCGTCGATATGCCGATTGTCCAGAACATCTCGCTTCCTTCGCTGCGCCGCACGTCCAAGAACGGCTTCCTGCGCCTGGCCGAGGAATTTGCGCTGGCGCGTGAATATGCGACCCGCCTCGATCTGCGCGCCGCCTCGCTCAGCCAGAATGCCGGCACGCTTTCCGGCGGCAACCAGCAGAAGGTGGTCATTGCCAAGTGGCTCGCCACCAAACCGCGCGTCATCATTCTCGACGAACCGACCAAGGGTATCGACATCGGCTCCAAGGCGGCCGTTCACGCCTTCATGAGCGAGCTTGCCGCCCAGGGCCTCGCCGTCATCATGGTTTCGTCCGAACTGCCCGAAGTGATGGGAATGAGCGATCGTATCGTCGTCATGCGCGAAGGCCGCATCGCTACTACCATTGAAAAGAACGACGGCTTTGATGCGGAAGCACTCGTCCGCGCCGCTGCCGGCATTGGGGAGAAAGCGGCATGAAAACCGTCATCCTGTCCCGCGAATTCTGGCTGGCCGCCATTGTCGCGGTCATGGTCATCGCAACCAATCTTCGCGCTCCGGGCTTTGCAGCACCGGACAAGCTCGCCGGCATCTTCAACGACACGGCGATGCTGATGATCCTGGCGCTCGGCCAGATGTCGGTCATCCTGACGCGCTCGATCGACCTTTCCATGGCCTCCAACCTGGCCTTGACCGGCATGATCGTGGCGCTGATCAATGCCGCCTTCCCGGGCATTCCGATCCCGGCGCTGATGCTCTTTGCCTGTCTGTGCGGCCTCGTTCTTGGCGCTTTCAACGGTATCCTGATCTGGCTCCTGAACATCCC
Organism: Pararhizobium capsulatum DSM 1112; assembly: GCF_030814475.1. NCBI lineage: Bacteria > Pseudomonadati > Pseudomonadota > Alphaproteobacteria > Hyphomicrobiales > Rhizobiaceae > Pararhizobium > Pararhizobium capsulatum. The sequence continues at coordinate 1,301,557 of NZ_JAUSVF010000001.1, forward strand.
GGCTATCGTCGTGACGCTGGGTACGCTCACCATCTATCGCGGCATCATCTTCCTGATTGCCGGTGGGCAGTGGGTGAACGCCGACAAGCTGAGCCCGGCCTTCGTGCAATACACTCGCATCGAATTCCTCGGCCTACCGGCCTTGTCCTGGTATGCGATCGTCGTGGCCGTGGCTTTCTTCATCCTGATGACCCGCACCTCGCTCGGCCGCGCCATCTATGCTGTCGGCGTCAACCCGACGGCGTCCGTCTACGCCGGCATCGACGTCGGCCGTACCAAGTTCGCGACCTTCCTGATCTCCGGCCTGCTCTCAGGCTTCTGCGGCTACCTCTGGGTATCCCGCTACGTCATCGGTTCTGTCGAAGTCGCCAAGGGTTATGAGCTTACCATCATCGCGGCCTGCGTGATCGGCGGCATCTCCATCGCGGGCGGCGTCGGCACGGTGGCCGGCGCGCTGCTCGGCGCCCTGTTCCTCGGCGTCATCAACTCGGCGCTGCCGGTCATCAACGTCTCGCCCTTCTGGCAGATGGCGATTTCCGGAGCCGCCATCATCCTGGCCGTCGTCCTCAACGCCCGTGGCGAAAAGCGCGGCAGCCGGCTTATTCTTCGCGAAGCAGAGGCCACGTCATGACCGACATAACGCATGAAGCGCGCCATATTCCCGATCGCCTCGAAAGCCCGTTGCGCGGAGCCGTCTTCTCCTGGCCGACGCTGCTCTTGATCGTCGGGGTCGTGCTGTTCATCGTCAACTCGCTGGCCTCGCCCTACTTCCTGTCGCCGTGGTCGCTGTCGGATGCGACCTTCAACTTCACGGAAAAGGCGATCATCGCGCTCGCCATGGCGCTGCTGATCATCGCCGGTGAAATCGATCTGTCGGTCGCCTCGATCATCGCGCTCGCCTCGACGGCGATGGGCGTTGCCCTGCAGTTCGGCGTCGGCGTGCCGGGTCTTGTGACGATCGGCATCCTGACCGGCCTCATCTGTGGCGTCTTCAACGGCTTTCTCGTGACCGGTCTCGGACTGCCGTCGATCGTCGTGACCATCGGTACGATGAGCTTCTTCCGCGGCATCTCCTATATCGTGCTGGGTGATCAGGCCTTCAAAGGCTATCCTGCAGGCTTCGACTATTTCGGCCAGGGCTATGTCTGGTGGGTCGTTTCCTTCGAATTCACGCTCTTCCTGGTCTTTGCACTTCTTTATTATGTGCTGCTGCACCACACGAACTTCGGTCGCCAGGTTTTCACCATAGGTAACAATCCTGTCGCGGCGCGCTTTTCCGGCGTCAGGGTCGAGCGGGTCAAGTTCATCCTGTTCTGCCTCACCGGCCTGATGTCCGGCATCGCGGCGGTTCTGCTGACCTCACGCCTTGCCTCCACCCGCCCGTCGATTGCGGTCGGCTGGGAGCTGGAAGTGGTGACCATGGTGGTTCTTGGCGGCGTCTCGATCCTTGGCGGTTCCGGCACAATCCAGGGCGTCGTCATCGCCGCCTTCATCATGGGCCTCGTGACCTTCGGTCTTGGTCTTCTGAACGTGCCCGGCATCGTCATGTCGATCTTCATCGGAGCGCTTCTGATCTGCGTCATCGCGCTGCCCATCCTGTGGGCACGCATGCGCCGTCGCGCGGCGCGCTAGGAGAAGAGTTCATGGAAAAATACGCTTTCCGCATGCGCCTCAATCCCGGCATGGCCGAGGAATACAAGGCGCGTCATGACGCGATCTGGCCCGAACTTTCGGCGCTTCTGACGGACGCTGGCGTTTCGGACTACTCCATCCATCTGGACGAGGAAACGAACCTGCTTTTCGGCGTGCTCTGGCGTCGTGATGATCACACGATGGCCGACCTGCCTGATCATCCTGTCATGCAGAAGTGGTGGGTCTATATGGCCGATATCATGGAGACGAAGGCTGATAACGAGCCCGTCGCCATGCCGCTGACCACAGTCTTCCATATGAGCTGATCCCATGAAAACCGTCGCCGTCATCGATATCGGCAAGACCAATGCCAAGGTTGCTCTGGTCGATCTTGATCGTTTCGAAGAAATCGCCGTTCGCAAGACGGCCAATACTGTGTCGACCGACGGTCTCTATCCGCATTTCGATGTCGAGCATCTGTGGAGCTTTATTACCCGCAGTCTCGGAGAGCTTAATCGCGAGCGTGCAATCGACAGCATCTCCGTCACCACTCACGGTGCGACGGCCGTCCTGCTCGATACCAAGGGTGATCTTGCTCTGCCGCTGCTCGATTATGAGCACACAGGCCCTGACGATCTGGCTGCAGATTACGATCGCGTTCGCCCGCCCTTCGCTGAAACCGGTGCCGCCCGCCTGCCGATGGGCCTCAACATCGGTGCCCAGATCTACTGGCAGCAGCAGACTTTCCCGGATGCCTTCGCCAGGGTGGCTTCCATCGTCACCTATGCGCAATACTGGTCCTACCGGTTGAGCGGCGTGCTTTCCTGCGAGTTGACCTCACTCGGTTGCCACACGGATCTCTGGAACCCTTACGCCGCGGATTTCTCGACCATGGTCGATGCCAAGGGCTGGCGCGACCTGTTTGCGCCTGTGCGGCGGGCAGGGGATGTGCTTGGTGGCCTGACGGAACAGGCGGCAAGCGCTTGCGGATTGCCGGCCGGTCTTCCAATCTACTGCGGCATTCACGATTCCAACGCCTCCCTTTTGCCCCATCTCCTAACGCGACCCGCACCGTTTTCGGTCATCTCGACCGGAACCTGGGTGGTACTCCTGGCGCCGGGAGCGCAAAAGGTCGAACTCGACGAAGCGCGCGACACGCTGATCAACGTCAATGCACTTGGCGATCCCGTGCCATCAGCCCGTTTCATGGGTGGTCGCGCCTTCTCCCTTTTGATGCCGGAAGGTAACGTGCCGCTGTCCATGGAAACCGAACGCGCCGTTGCTGAGGCACAGTGGATGCTCCTGCCGTCAACGCCGGAAGGTTCCGGACCTTATCCACGGCAGAAGGCTGTGTGGACTCGTGACGCAGCCGATCTTGAGGTTGCCGAGCGGCTGGCTGTCGTGTCTTTCCATCTCGCTCTGATGACGGCAACCTGCCTCGATCTCATCGGCGCCGCTGGCGACATCGTGGTCGAAGGCCCGTTTGCCGCGAATGCCGCTTATCTGAGGATGCTGGGGGCGGCGACCGGTCGGCCGGTCGTCATCGGCAGCCAGAGTGCCACCGGCACTAGCCTTGGGGCAGCCTGCCTGGTTGAAGGCGCACGTGCCCAGGTTCACACGGTCTCATTTGCTGGCGACGTGTCGGAGAGCTACGCGGCCTATGCGGCGGCGTGGAAGGTGCTTGCGGATAAAAGCTTGAGTGAAGAGGTCTGATCGTGCAGCGCTGACAGCGCCTGGATCGCCAAGCTTGCAGGGTGATCGCGAACGTATGCGAACAATGTCAGGCAGAGCGCACAGGCCTGCAATGATGCGCGCGGTATTGGTGGATCGGGCGAAGATCAGCTGCGTCTTGGCTGCAGTGCGAAGTGTCGAACGCTCAGAAAATACGTGTGGTTACGCTGTTGCGGTCTTCTTCGATGTTCAGAAGAATAGACACTGCTGCCAGTGTCAGGGTGGCGATAAGCGTAGCACTTAGTCCAAGAACAATCATTGCTCATTCCCTTATGCGTCATCCTCATGATGCCGCTGCAGTTTGGCCGACTATGCTTGTCTGAGGCTTGCGCCGGCCAGAATAGCGTGTGTTTAACGGGCGCGATGTTCAAGCTCAATTCCCAAGTCTTGTATGTGAAAACTTGTGGTTTATCGGCCTCTGCGCTTTTTCGGCAACGCCGGCCCGGTTTCATCTGGTCCATTTCGATCGAATTTTAGCGATTGCAGATACCGGGTATCAACCGTTAACCTTCAGGCAAGGAATTAACCATAAACATGGTCCTACACGGCGGAGTGGGAGAGTCCACTTTCCGACATGGCATGATGCCGTACCGCCGCACCGGTTCCGATCCGGTATGTCCCACCGGATATTCTAAAAGGCATGATGCGGCCCCAGGCCGTGACTGTGTCGCGCTTTTGTCGCGCCTTGGGCGATGGGCAGACGTGCCGCTTCCTTCAGATGATCAGGTGTTATCCGCAGCCCAGCATATCCGGTCAGCTGGATACGATGCGCTGTGTCGAATGGAATTCACGTGGTTTTGCCTGGAAAGCGGTCCGGCTTCTGGCAACCATGCATCGGACCGGGGATAGTGGTGAGGCAGGAAGCAACGGTAGATCAGGCTCGCAGGGCTCCAGCAGGTAGTTTGCTTGACCGGCTGAGATTTGCCGGGCTGGAGGATGACCAGACCGATATCCTGCGCCGTCATCGCCAATCCCTGTCGGCTGAGGCCGAACTTGCCTTGCGGGATTTTTTCCAGCGTCTGCAGAGTTATCCGGACGCCTCCCGCCACTTTACCAGCGACCGCCAGATCGACCGCCTGCACGACCTCCAATCGTCCCATTGGAGCGTTCTGACGGACGCGCGGTTCGACAGTCTCTATGCCGAGCGCGTCAAGGTGCTCTCCGATGCCAGCGCCAAGATGGGGCTCGATCCCCGCTGGCAGATCGCGGGGCATGCAATCGTGCTTGAACGCATGATCCTCGCCATGATCGAGGAGTTCTGGCCGAAGTCTGTTCTGTCGGGTGGTAAAGCCCGCAAGCAGGAACTGTCCGATCTCGTATCTGCTCTGGTCCGCACGATCTTCGTCGATACCGAAATTGCCGTGTCGCTTCGTTTCAACGAACAACGCCACAACCATCAACGTCAGCTTGCCGAGCAGCGCCGCGCCGGCGAGGCCGAGGCGCTTGCACTGTTTTCGCCGATCGCCCGTTCACTCGCGACCGGCGATCTCGGCGCGCGTTCGCCAGCCGACACACCACCTGCTTATCAGCCGGTTGTCGCCGAGTTCGATCTCGCGCTTGAGAAATTGCAACAGGATATGGCGAGCGCTGCGACCGCGATCAGCAAGGTCGAGGCGACCGTGCAGGCGCTCTCTGGAGAATCCGGCCGTATGTCCGAAGGCGGAGATAGTCGTGCCGCTGCCATCAGCGCCGCCAAGCAGTCTCTCGATGGCATCGTCCGGCGCATGCGCCAAAGCGCTCTTGAGAGCAAAGCTGCCGAGAAGGCCGTCGCCGATACGCGCCAGTCCGTTGAAAAGAGTGGTGAGATTGCTGGACAGGCGATTTCCGCCATGGCCGACATAGAGGCGTCGGCCGAAAAGATCGGCCAGATCATCGGCGTTATCGATGAGATCGCCTTCCAGACCAACCTGCTCGCGCTCAACGCGGGCATTGAGGCTGCCCGTGCGGGTGACAGCGGTCGTGGCTTTGCCGTGGTGGCTCAGGAAGTTCGCGCGCTCGCGCAACGTTCCGGCGATGCCGCCCGCGAAATCAAGCAGCTGGTGAGCAACACCAAATCGCAGGTCGAATCCGGTGTTGAACGGGTTGGGCGGACGCAGGATGCGATCAGCAGCATCGTCAATCAGGTTCGCGGCATCAACGATTCCATCTCAGGTATCGCAAGTGATGCCGCAGGTCAGGTGGAAAGCATTGAAACCACCACCGCCGATATCAATCGTATCGGTCGCGACATGAGCGAGGGTTCTTCTGTTGCCGCATCTGCCAAGGAGCGTTGCGATGACCTGCACACGGTCATCGTCGAACTCGGGCAGACCATCCGCCAGTTCCAGATCCAGCGCCAGGGCGATGCCGTGTCGTCGCGGGCGCTCTCGCCCGTGGCCCTGGCTGCGCAAAGCCCGCCGGTCCAGCAGGCAACGGCGTTCGAACAAGGCAACGACGACATGATCGGGGGCGACGACGTCCTCGGTTTGCAAAACCGTCTTGCCGGGTGGGGGCGCTGATGTCGGCCTGTCGCAAGCACGCTTTGTCGCCCGCATCGATTTTTCCGCAGCAGCGCGTGCGCGCTTCTGATCGGCGCACGAGATTGAACCTGCAGTGCATTCTCCTCTCAGGAAGACAAGGAAAATAGAGATGGCAGCAAAGAAGGCCGCTCCCAAAAATTTAAGTCTGGCACCGGTTCTCGATCTCAACGAGGCGCAGGCGCTGCACAGCAAATTGATGGGCCTGCGTGGCAATAATCTTACGATCGACGCATCGGCGGTAGAGCGGGTTGGAGCGCTCTGCGTACAGGTGCTGATGGCCGGCGCAAAAAGCTGGGAGGCAGACAAGCACGCCTTCACCTTCGCCAAGGTGTCGGACGCATTCACGAAAACCACACAGCTCATCGGGGTCAATATCGATCACCTGATGGCAAAGGAGATTTGAGCCATGAAAAAGAAAGTTCTGACAGTCGATGACAGCCGCACGATCCGGAACATGCTTCTGGTGACGCTCAACAACGCCGGTTTCGAAACCATCCAGGCCGAAGACGGCATTGAAGGTCTCGAAGTTCTTGAAGAAGCCAATCCTGATGTCATCGTTACAGACATCAACATGCCGCGTCTTGATGGTTTCGGTTTTATCGAGGGCGTGCGCCGCAACGAAAAGTACCGGGCAATCCCGATCCTCGTCCTGACCACGGAAAGCGATGCGGAAAAGAAGAACCGCGCCCGTCAAGCCGGCGCCACCGGCTGGATCGTCAAGCCGTTTGACCCGACCAAACTGATCGATGCCATCGAGCGCGTAACCGCTTAACCCATCAGGGATTTCCAGCCATGGATATGAACGAAATCAAAGAGATCTTCTTCCAGGAGTGCGAAGAACAGCTCGCCGAACTGGAATCGGGTCTTCTAAGGCTGAACGACGGTGACCGTGATCCCGAAACGGTCAACGCCGTCTTCCGCGCGGTCCACTCCATCAAGGGTGGGGCCGGCGCTTTCGGCCTGGACGATCTGGTCTCTTTCGCACACGTGTTCGAGACGACACTGGATTGCGTTCGTTCCAACCGGCTGGAACCGTCACCTGAAGTCCTGAAGGTCATGCTGAAGTCGGCCGACGTTCTGGCCGACCTCACGAACGTCGCCCGTGACGGCGGCAGCGTCGATCAGGCGCGTAGCAAGCAACTGATCCGCGAGCTTGAAGCATTGGCCAATGGTGAGGCGCCGCCAGCCTCCGTAGAAGCACCGGTCGCAAAACCCGTCGCTGCTGCGCCGGCGCCGGCGGCAGCTCCCAACGACCAGGGTTTCGTTCCCGTCGCTTTTTCCTTCGACGATTTCGGTGGCGAAGAAGAAACTCTGATCGTCCATCCGACTTACGACATCGTCTTCAAGCCGAAGGCTGATCTTTATTCCAAGGGCAACGAAGCCACCCTGCTTCTGCGCGACCTCTCGCGCCTCGGCGAGATGAGCATCCATTGCAACATGGATAGCCTGCCGGCACTTGAGCAGATGGATCCGGAGTCTGCCTATTTCAGCTGGAAGATCTCGATCAAGACTGACAAGGGCGAAGATGCGATCCGTTCCGTCTTCGAATTTGCGGAATGGGATTGCGACCTTGAAATCTCGGTTGCCGACAAAGGCGACGTTGTCGAGGTGACGGACGCAAACCAGCCGATGCAGGCGGTACCGTTCGACCTTTCGATCCTTGACGATGAGCCGGATGCGCCGCTCGGCGTTGTCGAAGAAGAAGAGCAGATCGCCGCTGCCCAGGAGCGCAATGCCGCCGTGGCTGCTGCCGAAGTTGCAAGCAACGTCGTGCAGATCGCGAGCACCGCATCGCGCGCCGTTGCAGAACCGAAGGCTGCCGCGCCTGCTGCCGCCGCGCAGAATACAGCGCAGGCCGCTTCCGCCGCCGCTCCGACCATCCGCGTTGATCTCGATCGCGTCGACCGTCTGATCAATCTGGTCGGCGAGCTTGTCATCAATCAGGCGATGCTTTCCCAGAGCGTCATTGAAAACGATGCCAACGGCACATCGTCGATCAACATGGGCCTGGAAGAACTGCAGCAGCTGACCCGCGAAATCCAGGACTCGGTCATGGCCATCCGTGCGCAGCCGGTGAAGCCGGTGTTCCAGCGCATGGCCCGTACCGTCCGCGAAATCGCCGATATCACCGGCAAGTCGGTCCGCCTCGTCACGGAAGGTGAAAACACAGAAGTCGACAAGACGGTCATCGACAAGCTGGCCGAACCGCTGACCCACATGATCCGCAACGCCGTCGACCACGGCCTTGAAATGCCGGAAAAGCGCGTTGCCCTGGGCAAAAACCCGGAAGGCACGGTTCGCCTGACCGCGAAACATCGCTCCGGCCGCATCGTCATCGAACTGGCTGACGACGGTCAGGGCATCAACCGCGAGAAGGTTCGCCAGAAGGCGATCGACAACGACCTGATCGCAGCCGACGCTAATCTCTCGGATGAGGAAATCGACAACCTGATCTTCCATGCGGGCTTCTCGACCGCCGACAAGGTCTCCGACCTGTCCGGCCGCGGTGTCGGCATGGACGTGGTCAAGCGCTCGATCCAGGCACTCGGCGGTCGTATCAACATCTCGTCCAAGCCGGGCCACGGTTCGGTCTTCACCATGAGCCTGCCGCTGACGCTCGCCGTTCTCGACGGCATGGTGGTGACCGTTGCCGGCCAGACCCTCGTCGTACCGCTGACAGCTATCGTCGAAACGCTGCAGCCGGAAGCGTCTGCCATTCACTCCTTCGGCGCCAGCCAGCGCCTCATCTCGATCCGCAACTCCTTCTGCCCGTTGGTCGATGTCGGTCGTATCCTGAACTTCCGCTCTATCCAGGCAAACCCGGTCGAAGGCGTCGCCCTTCTCGTGGAATCCGAAGGCGGCGGCCAGCGCGCCCTCATGGTCGATGCGATCCAGGGCCAGCGCCAGGTGGTCATCAAGAGCCTGGAAGCAAACTACACCCACGTTCCCGGCATCGCTGCCGCAACCATCCTTGGCGATGGCCGTGTGGCCCTCATCCTGGACGTCGATGCTGTCGTGTCAGCATCGCGCGGCCAGTCCCTGAAACTCGAAGCATCGCTCGCTGCTGCAGGGTAAGAGCATGACGTATCTCGCAAAAAATCTGACGAATGGCGGTCGCGAACTCATCGCGTTCCGAATCGGCGATCAGGAATTCTGCGTCAATATCATGTCTGTGCGAGAGATCCGCGGCTGGACGCCAGCTACGGCAATGCCGCACACGCCTTCCTATGTACTTGGTGTCATCAATCTGCGCGGTGCGGTCCTGCCGATCATCGATCTTGCCGCGCGATTGGGCATGAAGCCGGCTGAGCCCACGGTTCGCCATGTGATTATCGTCGCGCAGGTCCGCGACAAGGTCGTTGGTCTCCTCGTCGAAGCGGTTTCCGACATTCTGACGGTAACGGACGACAATATCCAGCCGACGCCGGATGTGTCCTCCGATTTCGAGCGGGCTTTTGCCCGCGGCGTGCTTGCGATCGAGGGTCGGATGATCTGTCTCATCGAGCTGGAAGCCATCTTCTCTCATCTTGAAAGTGAAGCTGCATGAGCATGCCCGCCGCCTTTGATAGCAGACTGTCTCCCGACGAGTGCCTGGCAAGCGGCGAATACCCGCTGACCCGGCGCGACCTCGCCGAGATTGCCGCTATGATCTATGCCGATGCCGGCATCTACCTTAATGAATCGAAGGCTTCGCTCGTCTATTCGCGACTGTCCAAGCATATCCGCAATCTCGGCTTGAAGGGTTTCAGGGACTATTGCCAGCTGGTCGCGTCTCCGGCCGGTGCCGCCGAGCGCCGTGACATGCTCTCGCATCTCACGACCAACTTCACCCGCTTCTTTCGTGAAAATCACCATTTCGAGCACCTGAAGTCCGACGTACTGCCCAATCTTCTGGCACAGGCCCGCAATGGCGGTCGCGTGCGCATCTGGTCGGCCGCCTGTTCGGACGGGCAGGAGCCCTATTCGATCGCGCTGACGATCCTCTCCATGATGCCGAATGCGGCCGACTACGACATCAAGATCCTGGCGACCGATATCGATCCCAAGATTCTCGCCATCGCCAAGGCCGGCGCCTATGACGCGACCGCCCTGGAATCGGTAAACCCGGCCATGCGCAAGCAATGGTTCTCGGAGGTCAATGCCGGCGGTCGCCAGAAGTGGCAGATCGATGACCGCGTCAAGCGTCTCATTACCTTCAACGAACTGAACCTGATGGCGCAGTGGCCGTTCAAGGGTCTGTTCGATGTCATCTTCTGCCGCAATGTCGTCATCTATTTCGACGAGCCGACCCAGATGAAGATCTGGTCACGTTTTGCCGGCATGTTGCAGGCGCAAGGGCATCTTTATATCGGCCACTCCGAGCGCGTTTCTGGCGATGCGAAGGGCGTCTTCGACAATATAGGGATCACCACCTATCGCTACACCGGCAGAAGCAATGGAGGGCGCGCATGACAGCACAGGCACGAGTTCTCGTCGTTGACGATTCCGCCACGATGCGTGGGCTGATCACGGCTATTCTGAATTCCGATCCGGCCGTTACCGTCGTCGGTCAGGCGGCGGATGCGATGCAGGCGCGTCAGGCGATCAAGGATCTCGATCCCGACGTCGTGACGCTGGATATCGAGATGCCGAACATGAACGGCCTCGAGTTCCTGGAAAAGATCATGCGCCTGCGGCCGATGCCGGTGATCATGGTTTCGACGCTGACGCACAGGGGCGCAGAGGCTTCGATCGCAGCACTGGAAATCGGTGCCTTCGATTGCGTCGGCAAGCCGCTTCCGGGAGATCCGCATCCGTTCAGCGATCTTGCCGAAAAGGTGAAGGCCGCGGCGCGTTCGCAGCGCAAGTTTATCATTTCCGGCAACAAGGCGGCTACGCCGAGCCCTGCCAACAGCAATGCGTCGGAGTATCGTGCCGGCCGCAAGATCGTCGCAATCGGCGCATCGACCGGTGGCGTCGAAGCCCTGATCGCGGTGCTGCAGAAGTTTCCCGCGAACTGCCCGCCGACGGTTATCACGCAGCACATGCCGCATACCTTCACCAAGAGCTTTGCCGAGCGGCTGAACCGTCTCTGCGCGCCGACGGTGGCGGAGGCGACGGATGGTGCGCGCCTCGAAATCGGCAAGGTTTACCTTGCCCCCGGTGGCGACCGTCACCTGCAGGTGGCAAATCCTTCGGCACCTTGCTGCCGCCTCGTCGAACGCGACCCCGTCAACGGTCACCGGCCGTCCGTGGACGTATTGTTCGATAGTGTCGCAGAACTCGCCGGTCGCAATGCGGTCGGTGTGATCCTCACCGGTATGGGCCGTGATGGCGCATCCGGTCTTCTGAAGATGCGCCATGCAGGTGCGCGCACCTTCGGTCAGAATGAAAAAACCTGCATCGTCTACGGAATGCCGAGAGTGGCCTATGAACTGGGCGCTGTCGAAACCCAATTGCCCCTCAGCTCGATCGGGGAAGAAGTCCTGAAAAGCACCACCGCCCGAAGAGAAGGAAGTGAATAAATGTCTATCGCCGAAAAAATCAAAGTTTTGATCGTTGACGATCAGGTCACCAGTCGGTTGCTCCTGGGCGATGCCCTGCAGCAGCTGGGCTTCAAGCAGATCACGGTTGCCGGCGACGGCGAGCAGGGTCTGAAGATCATGACCCAGCAGCCGCACCATCTGGTCATCTCGGACTTCAACATGCCGAAGATGGACGGCCTTGGCCTTCTGCAGGGGATCAGAACCAACCCTGCAACCAAGAAGGCAGCGTTCATCATGCTGACGGCCCAGGGCGACCGTGCCCTGGTGACGAAGGCGGCGGCTCTTGGCGCCAACAACGTTCTCGCCAAGCCGTTTACGATCGAAAAGATGAAAGCGGCTATCGAAGCCGTGTTCGGGGCATTGAAATGATATCGGATACCGCGACCCGGCGCGTGCATGTCATCCAGGGGGAATTCAAGGTGGTTAGCGATCCGGACGTGGTCTTGTCGACCATCCTGGGTTCCTGTGTGGCAGCCTGCATGCGTGACCCGGTCGCGGGGGTCGGCGGCATGAACCATTTCCTGCTGCCGGGCTCTGCGGATGCCATCTCGTCAGGTGGCGATGCTACCCGCTACGGGGTCCATCTGATGGAATTGCTGATCAACGGCCTGCTCAAGAAGGGGGCGCGTCGTGATCGTCTGGAGGCCAAGATCTTCGGCGGGGCCAAGACGATCGCACGCTTTTCCAATGTCGGCGAGCAGAATGCCCTGTTCGCGCGCCAGTTCCTGATGGACGAAGGTATCCAGGTTGTCGGTGAAAGTACGGGCGGCGATCACGGGCGCAAGCTGGAATACTGGCCGCTCAGCGGTCGTGCGCGCCAATATGCACTGACGGGTGTCGAAACGCAGAAGACCGTGGCGCTGGAACAGCGTCCTGTCGTCGCGCCGAAGCCCGTCGATAATTCGATCGAGTTCTTCTGAGCCTCGGCCGGAACGCCGATCGAACACTGAAATGCCTGTACCCGTGCGGTGTGGTGTCCGCGGCGGGTAGGGGACACGGAATATAGACCTGTTTATCCCTTGGCCCGCTAGCCAACGTGAGGAATGCAATGCAGACGAAAATGGATACCCAGGTTCCTCAAGTTGATGAAGCCCTGTCGGATGTCATGATGCGGATCGTTTCCGAGCTCTACGACGTCGCTTATCTCATCGAGCGTATCGAGCCGATGCTGAACGAGGTGCAGGGCGAGGCGAAGTCCGCAGACAGCGTCAAGGTGCTGCAAGGCATTGACCTCGCCGTACAGAAGACGCGCGGGCTTGCGGAGTTTATCGATACAGTCACCGGCAGCATTCCGCAGGCTTGGCTGGTCGATATCACCACGGCCGTCAATCTGGTGAAGCTTGCCGACATGCAGCGCTCGCTCGGCAAGGGCCTGCCGCGTCACGGCCATTCCCAACCGTTGACGGAAGACGCCGGCGATTTCGAGTTCTTCTGAGCCGCCTGCGGTCTCCGTGCTCCATTTCCGACGCGCCATCAAGCCGGTTGTCGACTGCTTCCGATCAGCCTAAACGGCCATCAAGACAAGTTCGCGCAAGTTTCGTCACCTAGTGTGCCAAACGGGACCGGTGGAATGTGCGCTGTCCGACCGGCATCTGCGCACATCAAAACCGGCTAACCCGAATGTTTTGAACTTCGTATGGTTGCAAGGGCGATGTTGCCTCAGGCGATCATGCGTTACGGGGTGCGGACACAGAATGAATCTGTTGGATCAACTTTCGTCGGTGACGAAGAACCTGGCTTCGCTGGGGCGTGGCAAGCTGGTGGCGCTTGCTTCCGCGGGCATGATCGCGGTGGGGATCGTCCTGGCCGCGGGGCTCTACGTCAACAAACCGGCCTACGAGACCCTTTACGTCGGGCTTGAGACCAGCGACCTTAATCAGGTCAGCGTTGCGCTCGCCGAGGCAAACATCGATTTCGAAGTCGGAAGCGACGGCTCCAGCCTGCAGGTTCCTGTTGGTATGACCGGCAAGGCGCGGCTTTATCTGGCCGAGCGCGGCCTCCCCAACAGTGCAAACGCCGGTTACGAACTCTTCGACAAGGTCGGCTCGCTCGGCCTGACGTCGTTCATGCAGGAAGTGACCCGCGTTCGGGCACTCGAAGGCGAAATCGCCCGGACCATTCAGCAGATTTCCGGTATCTCTGCTGCTCGCGTTCACATCGTCATGGCCGACCGTGGCAGCTTTCGCAAAGCGGAGCAGAAACCGACCGCCTCGGTGATGATCCGTGGCAGTGCCAATATCGGCCGCAATGCAGCGGCCTCGATCCGTCACCTGGTCGCCTCCTCCGTCCCTGGGCTCGACATTGATGGCGTGACGATCCTTGATTCCACCGGTCAGCTGCTTGCCTCTGGCGATGATCCATCCAACAGCGCCATGAACCAGTCCCTTACCATCGTCCAGTCGGTTCAGGGCGAGATCGAAAGCAACATCGACAAGGCGCTTGCACCATTCCTCGGCATGGACAATTTCCGCGCCAGCGTAACGGCGCAGCTCAACACCGACAGCCAGCAGATTCAGGAAACCGTCTACGATCCGGAATCACGCGTCGAACGCTCCACGCGGGTTACCAAGGAAGAAGCGAAGTCGAGCCAGCAGCAGCCGGACAACGCAGCCACGGTGCAGCAGAATGTTCCGCAGCAGGCGCCGCAAGGCGGCACCGGTCAGCAGTCGAACGACCAGACCCAGAAGAAGGAAGAGCAGACCAACTACGAGATCAACTCCAAGACGGTCGCCACGGTCAAGAATAGCTACCGCGTCGAAAAGCTTTCGGTTGCCGTCGTCGTCAATCGCGGCCGCATTGCCGCCATGGTCGGCGAGCCCGCAGACCAGGCTAAGATGGACGCCTATATCCAGGAAATGCAGAAGATTGTCTCGTCCGCCGTCGGCATCGATTCCGCGCGCGGTGACGTCATCACGCTGACCGCCATGGACTTCGTCGATACTCAGCTGCTCGATACCGCGGTTTCCGGCCCGGGCATCATGGAAACCCTGACGCGCAATCTTGGTGGCATCATCAATGCACTTGCCTTCATCGTGGTCGCCGCTCTGGTGGTCTGGATGGGCATGCGTCCCCTGGCGCGCTCGCTCGGCATCGGCGGCACTGGTGTCGCCGGCGACAACGAGGCCGTCGGCCTCGAGCTGCCCGACTTCTCGCCGGCGACGACCGGCGCTGCTGGAGGTGCTCTCATGGAAGGCTTCGGTTCGGATTTCGGCTTCGACAGCACCGATGACCTCCTCAGCCTTGGTGACGATGGAGACTTCAATCGCCGCGTCAAGGAAGGGCCCGAGCGCAGGCTCTCGCGCATGGTGGAAATCAGCGAAGAGCGTGCCGCCAAGATCCTTCGCAAATGGGCCGCCGAAAAGGCCGCCTGAAGAACCCCGGCCACTGCCGATCGACACCGGAAATGAAATGCAATCCCGTCCTGGTGGCGGGATTTCTTTTTTCGCTTCATTTTCGAAGATGAACAACCAAAGCGGGTGTTCTTCGATTTGAAGATTCCTCGCAGCTGCCGATTGGCGGCGCGCGCATGCGAGACAGGGCGCGCGTGGCCCTCTTTTAGTAGCAGTGCACCGGACACGCTGTATTACCCATCATGCCCACGCGTCTGGAAAGAATCTGCTCCGATTGTGAATCCTCATCCAGAGTCGCCGGAATCATTAGCGTAAACAATTCGTTAATTTTTTTGTGTGGAGAATGATTTTCGACTCGCTGAGCAAAGCCCTGTGCTGCGCTCATTATGGTGGTTCTGAGGTATAGACTCAGTGATTGACGAACAAGATTTGGAGGTTGTTCAAGAATAACTCGGATTTGTTGTGAATCTTTACGAAGATTGTGTCCGCATCAACTGATGCAAATCCGCAACATCGGGAATTGCAAAGAAAGAAATTGAAAAATAAATGCCTTTCCAAGGAAGTGCGAAATTACGCCCGTGGCGCCCTTTTTAGAGGTATTTTAGGGGAATGTCATGTTCACGGCGAACGTCGCGCAAACGGACTTTCCCGTAGGTTTTAAAAAAATTGATGTTCTATCAACGATTTAATAAAATCTTAAAATATCTGGTTCTGGCGGCTTTCAAAATGTTCGCCCATTGTTTCGAATCGCTTCACCGGAAATTTCAAAAGTAAATCCCGAGAAGGTGGCGGTAGTTTTTTCGGCCCGGCGATGTACATTTTATGTAGTGATTCGCGGACTGGTTTGCATGGTTTCAGGTGCGGCGGACAAAGCCTGAAACAATCGTCGGCGGCGGCGATTCAAAGATGCAAAGTGGGTTGAAGACGGATCCGGCATGGGGATATTGTCATGGAAGCTCTGCAAATGGAGATTGCGATCCGGTCTGCACCGGTATCGGCAATGCGTTGCGCTGTACGGCCGCTTTCGAAAGGCCAGCTTATCCAGAGGCTCGGTGATTTCGCCGAGCGCGGCAATCTGGAAAAAGGGCTGGCGGCGCTGACCGAATACGTTGGTGCATCGCATTATCTTCTGGCGCGCTACGATCTCTCTCAGGACCACAATCTCGATTTCGTCGTCTGTTCCGACTGGCCCTTCGACATGGTCAAGCGGCTGGCAAAATGCCTGTCGGATCTGCACTCCCGCTCGAACGAGATGGAAAAGTGCCTCTCGGTCATGCAGCCGGTATTCATGAGCTTGCCGGCAGATATCGAGCCTGCTCGCGGCCTGGCGCGAGACTATTGCGCAATTACCTTCAATGTTGGGCGCACGCGCCTTTCGCTGATGCTTCTCTTCCCGCAGGATGTGATCCTTTCCCAGGAAAGCCTTAGGGATGTTGGCCTGTTGACGGCTTACTTCGCGAGCTTCTCCCAGGATCGCGAGATGCGCAGCGACCGTGAATTCGAACTGACCGAGCGCGAGCTCGAATGCCTCTTCTGGATTGCCGAGGGCAAGACGAGCGATGAGATCGCCGTCATCCTGGGCATCTCCCGCAACACCATCAACAACTATATCACCAGCGTCATGCGCAAGACGGCGACGAAAACCCGTTCGGAAGCCATCGCCTATGCCGTCCGCAACAATCTCGTATAGGAGCTGAGGCAATGACATTCTTTGTGCCCAATACCCGTTCGAGTGACGATAGCCGGGGCAATAGAGGTCACGGCCGTGCTTTGCGCGCAGCAACGCTTGTTACCCGCCTTCAGGCGATGCAGAGGGAAATCAGCTCCAAACACTTCGCGGTGTTCCGACTGAACGGAAATGGCCTTCCTGCCAACCGCAAGCTGACCTGCGTGCTCGATAACTGGGGCCCTGTGTCCGAAATGATGGCGCACGATTTGCTCAAGGTCATGGGCGACGAGTTGCTGGCTCATCTCGAAAGTTCTCTTCTTCCCATTCTCTGGAATGGCAATGGCGATCATCAGGTTGCGGAAGCGATCGACTTTGCGCGCTTCACCCATCATTGCGGCAAGCGCATGCTTCCCTATTCAGGCATCGCGTTCCCGGTTCGCCTCGGTGCCCAGGGCAACGGCTATGTGGTTTTCACCGGCAGCTTCATCGACGTCGGCAGCGAAGTCGTAATCGATCTTCACGGCCGCAGCTGCAGTGTCATGACGGACCTGCTTGCCTCTGACGAGCGCCGCATCCTGCCGGCGGAAACGCTGAGCGACCGCGAAATCGGTTGCCTGCAGATGGCCGGCGACGGCTGCATCAGTGAAGAAATTGCCGAGAAGCTCGGCCTGTCCGTGCATACGGTGAATGCCTATCTCGGGACGGCGACGACGAAGCTCGATTCCGTCAACCGCATTCAGGCGATCGCCAAGGCGATCCGCCTTGGCTACATCAGCTGAATTTCCCTCGAGTGTGCCAGGGAAAATTGGAACCCGGTTTTCCCGAAAAGACAAACGAAAACAAAAAACGCTAGAGGATGTCTGGCTCAATCTGAACCAGACATCCTCTAGCCTGCCATCGCATAGGGATAGGACTTGACGAATTTCGCCGCTTCCAGGCTGCTTGCCAGGAATGCGGTGTTTTCGCCTGGATCTTCCGACGGATGCTGGAAGGCGATGTGGTTGATCTCCAGGCCGGCCGTGTCCTTGCCCAAGGCCAACTGGGCGTAGACCGTCACGCCATCGGGCTTCAGCTCGAGATCAAGGGTGATCTCGGGTTCGGTGCCCCAATCCAGCGAATAGTTGCCGCCAATGCCGAAGTTGACGGTGCCAGGCAGGAAATAAAGTTCCGCGGCCGACGATACGAGATCGGCCAGACTTGCATGGGACTCGAAACGGAGCAGTGCAATGAAGTCGGCGGCATCGATCAAGCGCAGCTCGGTGGCTACGGGGCGGATCGCATCAGCGACAATCTTTTCGCGTTCTTCAGCGTACTGGCATTTTTTCATCGTTTACGTCATCCGTCTCGGGTGCGTTGCATAGATCCGGTGGATGAGTTCAGCGACTGCTTTGTAAAACACCGGTGGAATCACACTATCCACCGAGACTTGCGCAAACATTGAGCGTGCGAGGGGAGGATCCTCGAAAACAGGTATGCCATTCTCCTCTGCAAGCGCGCGGATCTTCAATGCGACCAGGTCCTGGCCTTTCGCGACCACCACAGGCGCATCGCCTTCCTCGCGCACGTAGCGCAGCGCAATGGCATAGTGGGTAGGGTTCGCAATAACGAGCGTGGCGCGCGGAACCGAGGAAATCATGCGTTTGCGAGCCCGGTCGCGCGCAATCGAACGCAGGCGCGCCTTGACGATCGGGTCGCCCTGGGACTGCTTGAGTTCTTCCTTGACCTCCTGCTTGGTCATGCGCAGTTCCGAATACCAATGATGGCGCGTCCAGAAGAAATCGGCGACGGCAACGATTGCCGTGGAAATAAGCAGCACGATCATGATCTGGTTCATGTCGGTCGACATGCGCGCCAGGATCGTTTCCGGATCGGAAAACATCGCATCAAGTGATTCGAAATAGTCGTTCCAGAGCACCAGCACGATGATCAGCGATACGATCACGATCTTGAACAGCGATTTTGCGAATTCGACGAGGCCCTGTACCCCGTAAATGCGCGTAAAGCCGCTCACCGGCGAGATCCGGTTGAATTTCGGCTGGATTCGATCAAGCACCATCGATGGCAGGTTTTGCAGGACGGCCGAGGCGACGCCGAACGTCATTAGCAGCACGAAGAAGGGGATGAGCAGCGAGCCGGCATTGGCAAAGATATGCAGGATCAGAGCGACGACGTCCGTCGAGGTGTCTATTCGCCACGCTTCCGGCTGCTCAAAGACGTCCTTCAATGATTCGGTGAGGGTCGCAAAACCGCTCGGCAGGAAGAAAACGATGTAGATGTAGATGGCCAGCGTGGATGCGAAGATCGTCACCTCGCGCGAGAACGGCACATTGCCCTTCTCGATCGCATCACTCATCTTTTTCTCGGAAGGCAGCTCTGTTTTGCTGTCTTTATCTTCATCGTCCGCCATGCGGATGTCGATCCCTTGCTCTGGCTTGCCCGTTTTGTTGTGAGCCCGAGCGGGTAGCCTTGCAAGAGAAAAGGCCGCCCGGAGGCGGCCGCTTCACAGAAACAGAGGGGGGGCGAGAGCGTGCGCCTGGATCAGGCTGCGGCTGCTGCGTCCTTTTCCTTGAGCTCGATCTGGCCGCTTGCGGCAAGCCGGATGGCTTCCTGGGTGATCGAGCGGCGGGCGATGGCGATATCGCGCGGATTGATGCCGACATCGCCGGCCGCGAGATCCGATTCGATCATGCGGCGCTGGCGTGCACCGATCGAGGCGAGGACACATTCGCGCAGTTCCATGTTGGAGCCGCGCAGCGCCATGGTGATGATGTCGCCGGAAACGTCGTTGAGCAGCTGCACGCGGCTGCGCTGCGGCATGTTGAGGATGTCGTCGAAGAGGAAGATCTTCGGGCGAACCTTCTTGACTGATTCGGTGTTGATGCTTTCAAGCGAGGCCAGCAGCGTATCGACCTGGCTCTTCTCCATCTCGTTCATGACTTCGGCGATCTTGACGGAACCGACCGAGTTGCGCTCGGAATCCAGTTCGCGCATCAGATCAACCACGCGCGTCTCGATGATCGCCGCAGCCTTGGGCGCGACGTTCTTCATGTTGACGGTACGATTGATGATGTCGGCACGGCCGGCTTCAGGGAGCTGCAGCAGAACCTTGGCGCCGAAGGTTGATGGCATCATCGACAGCACGTAGGCGATGGTCTGCGGATGCTCCTTGCCGAGATGCCTTGCAACATAGAGCGGATCGGAATCCTGCAGCCGGTCCCAGATATTGGCTTCATAGGCCTGGAAGGCAGTACGGCGGCCAAGCAGACCGTCGACTTCGTCAGGCGTGAGGCCTTCTTCGAGAATGGCTTCGATGGCCTTGGCGTTGTCCATGAGGCCGGCACCTTCGGTAAACAGGTCCTCGAATTCGTTGACGAGAAGTTCCAGCTCGTCCGGCGGGATGGAGCGCAGCGACTGGGCCGAGGCGATGATCGCCTGCAGCTCGCTCTGGGTGAAGAATTTCAGCAATTTTCCGGCGACCGGTTTGCCCATGGCAAGAAGAACTGCGGCAGCCTTGTCCATCTGGCTGAGAGGTCTGGTGGGAGCCTGAGCGGCGAAATCGTCGAAATCCATCATGGATCTTTCCTTGTAACCCTGAACCGGGTTTAACTTTTACTGGTACCCTTGATCTCGATGAGCTTGACGCCGAAGCGGGTGTCATCTTCTTCGAGAACCGTTATTTCTCCCCGACCGATCATCCGGCCGTTGACCACGATGTCGACCGGCTCGCCGATCCTGCGGTCCAGCGCGATGGTCGCGCCTTCGCTGAGGCCCATCAGGCTCGAAACCTGCATGCGGCTCGAGCCCAGGACGATCTGGACATCGATCGGGATATCCATAATGAGGTCGAGATTGGAGGCCATGCCGCTGCCGGGCTCGCTGCTCGACGGGCTGTCGAAGCTGGAAGCGCCGAAATCGTTGCCAAATCCGCCGGAGGAGGGCGTGTCGTCGAGACCGCCGAAGGACGTGCTGCCGAAATCCCCACCGAAGCTGCCGAGATCGCTCGTCGATGCATCGAAGGTGCTGGCAAAGTCCGTCGTACCCGCACTTGTATCGGCAAAGTCCATGCCGAAATCGCCTGCAGGGGCGCCACCATCGGTATCGCTCTTCAGAACGCCGCGCAGATCGTCGATTGCGCGATCGAGCTCGGCATCGCCGCCGGCGACGTTTGTCAGGTCTTCAATCGGTGCTTTCTTCGTAGCCATGTGCAAATTATTCCATTTGAAGCTTGCCCCAACCATGTTGCGGGCGCGAGGTCGGGCAAGGCGCTGTCTTTTTAGCTCATGAGATGGTTCAGAATGTCATTGTCTGAACCGAGATTGTCCTTGATCCGCACCGTGTAACGGGCGCCGGACCGTCCAAATTCGCAAAGATAGAGATCCCGGCCATTGGCATCGACCTCGACGCGCACGTCCTTGGCGTCGTGGAAGGGGATGACATCGCCGGGCTGCAGACGGCTGATCGTATTCAGCGTCAGGCTCTGAAGCTTGATTCTGGCCTCGAGTTTGACGGTCGAGCGACGAACCTGCTGTTCAAGCTGTTCGCCCCATTCGCCCTTTGCCTTGCGGTTCTGGCCGACACCTTTCGGAAAGACGACTGTCGTCTTCAGGAGTGGCTGTTGCGGAACGATGATCGAGACGGTCGAAAGCACTGGCCCGAGCCCGATCGAGATGTTGATGCAGGCCGCAAACACATCCTCTTCTTCCGGGACTGCCGGGGGCTTGCCGCTGGCGTTGTAGGGCCGGTTCAGGAGCGGCTCGAAACCGCCGGCTGCATTGACGGCGGATTTCAGCACGTCCGCGACCTTTTCGAAGATCATGGTCGCGACATCGAGTTCGATATCGGAAAGCCGGCGCGGCTTGGGCTCCTCGACATCCGATGCCGGTGCTCCAAGCAACATTTCCATCAGCGTGATGATCACGGGGCTGTCACAGCTCAGCACGAAATCCTGGCACCAGTTACGAAGGCCGACGTCGCAGAGCGCTACGCCGTCGCCAAGTCCGGTAATCAGCTTGCTCTTCAGCCCGGTCTCGAAGCCCGCATAGGCGATCGTGATGTCCTGCTGGGTTTCGCTGTTGAGGATATCCGGCAGAAATTCGGAAAAGACCTGCCCCAACTCCTCGGCAAGCTTGCCGACGGTCACTTCGTCGCCAAGCGCGCCGGTCATGCGTGCCAGAAGCCGGCGGTCGAAGGAGTGGACGTTGCTTTTGACGCTTGTTGTCATCGGTTAGGCCGCCTTGCTTTCGCTGCCGCCACCGGGATTCATCATTTCCTGCTCGACGGCGTCGATCGAAGGACGCTCGTAAGCCGAGATGGTCTTGCGGCCATATTCAAGAGCAACCTGCGGAACCGAACCGTTCATGTAGGCAAGAAGCGTCTGCTTGACGATGATGTAGAGACGGTTCTGCTTTTCGCGCACCGATTTGACGTTGGAGATGACTGGAGCTACCACGCAGTAAGACAGAAAGATGCCGAGCATGGTGCCGACGAGCGCGGCTGCGATCTTGCCGCCGAGAACTTCCGGCGATTCGGAGATGGCGCCCATGGCCTTGATAACGCCGAGAACGGCCGCGACGATGCCGATGGCCGGGAAGGCGTCGCTCATGGTGGTGAGCGCGTTATAAACTTTCATCTTGTCATGGGTGATCGTGTTGATTTCCTCATCCATCAGCGCCTCGATTTCGTGGCTGCGGGCGTTGCCGATGATGATCAGGCGAACGTAGTCGCAGATGAACGAGGTCAGTTCCTTGTTCTTCAGAACTGTCGGGGCCGATTGGAAGATCGAAGACTCTTCCGGATTGTCGATATGGGCTTCGATCTCGTTGCGCGACTTGGTGCGCAGGTCGCGCATCAGGCTGTAGAGCACGCCCAGCGTATCGAGATAGTTGCGTTCCTTTGGAACCTTGTGCGCGAAGGCCTCACCCAGCGCCTTGCCGGTGTCCTTCAGCACTTTCATCGAGTTCGCCATGACGTAGCCGCCGAGGCCGGCGCCGCCGATGATGACGAGCTCGAACGGCTGGTTCAGAACCTCCATATGGCCGCCCATGGCGATGAAGCCGCCAAGAATACAGCCGATGGTCAAGACGAGACCGATGATGATGTTCATTTCGATACCTGCCGGAATGATGGATTTTCGAGGTTATCGATAGGTCTTCAGCCTTGCGTGAGGCTGGCCCGGGAGGGCGAAAACGCCCGCTTCACCCGAACAGGTTCGCGCAAGCAAGTTCCTTCAGTTTCCGCCACAAGCGCCAAACCATGCGCGGCCTTGTGTGCCAACTGACTTGTGTGCCAACCGAAGAGCGGGATAACTGTCGTGACGACCACCTACACCAGTTACAAGCTGATAACGACCAACATGTCCACGTCGCTGGACAGGGTGTCCAAGCAGCCGGACGTTGCCCGCGAGACCGAATATTACCTCGCCCATATCGGCAACATCAAATCCATCGACGAGTTCTTTGCCGACACGCGTCTTTATGATTATGCGATCAAGGCGCACGGTCTTGAAGACATGGGTTACGCCAAGGCGTTTATGCGCAAGGTGTTGACCGAAGGCGTCGATAGCGACGATGCCTTTGCCAAGCAGTTGACCGACAGTCGTTATACAGATCTCGTCGGATCCCTGAACTTTGCCCGCAACGGCGCTTCTGCGACATCCTTCGACAATGCCCAGAAGGGCGTTGCCGACAAGTATATGCGCCAGACGCTGGAGAAGGATGCCGGCGAGGAAAATGCCGGCGTCCGGCTTGCGCTTTATTTCGAGCGCATGGCGCCGACGATTACCAGCGGCTACAGCATCCTGGCCGATGACGCGCTGGCCCAGGTTGCGCGCACGCTGATGCAGGTGCCGGTCGAATTTGCCGCCTCCGATATCGATAAACAGGCCACCGCGGTCGAGAAAGCGATTGATCTTGAAGACCTGAAGGATCCGACGAAACTCACCAAGCTGATGGAGCGCTTCACCGCCCTGTGGGAACTGGACAATTCCACCGACAACTACGATCCGCTCGCCGTCTTCGGCTCTTCCAGCGGCTACGGTGTCTCCGCAGACCTCCTTCTTTCCATCAACACCCTGAAACTCGGAGGTCGCTGACATGCAGACCGGACTTTACGTAGCCGTTTCCTCTCAGATGGCGCTTGAAAAGCGCATGAACACGCTGGCCGACAACGTCGCCAATGCCAACACCGTCGGCTTTCGTGCAACCGAAGTGAAGTTCAACCAGCTCATCGGTGATAACAAGCCGGCCAAGGTGGCGTTTGTCTCCAAGGGCGAGGAATTCATCAACACCAACAATGGTGGTTTGAATCAGACCGGCAATACCCTCGATTTCGCCATCAAGGGCGAGGCCTGGTTCTCCATCGAAACCCCCGCTGGTCCGGCGCTGACACGCGACGGCCGGTTCACGCTCACCGAAGCGGGCGATCTCGTTACCCTCAGGGGCTATCCGGTCCTTGATGCCGGTGGTGCTGCAATTCAGATCGCCGATGGCAGTACACCCATCAAGGTCGGCGCCGATGGCTCCATCCATCAGAACGGCACCCAGGTTGCAGCACTTGGTCTTTATGAAGCGGATTTCTCGAACGGCTTTACGCGCACAGACAACAGCGCCGTCATTCCGAACACGCAGCCGGAGCCCGTCGTCGATCGCTTCGATGTCGGCGTCATGCAGGGGTATGTCGAGGAATCGAACGTCAACCCCGTTCAGGAAATGTCGCAGCTTATCATGGTTTCCCGCGCCTTCGAAAACATCACCGCGCTGATGCGTGACAGTGAAGGCTCGCTCGACGAAGCCATCAAGACGCTCGGCGGCGCGAAGTAATTCACGCCAAAGAAGGCCAGATATTCCAAACCGCGACGACGAGGCTGCATGCAAAGCGAAAAAATCAGGATCACGACGTCTTCGACTTCGCTTGCCGCGCTGTCAGGCCTTGCCGAACGCTACGCCAATCCCGAATTTTCAATCGCGCCCGGCGGCCATGTCCAGACGATTTCTGCCGGCCACTATACGGTCAGCGGCCTTTCGCGGCACGTCCGTCTTGGAGAATTCGTTGCCCACAAGAGCACGACCGGCATCCACCTGGGCGAAGTGGTCAAGGTTGAGCCCGATCTTGTCTATGTGTGCCCCATCGAGCCGGGTGACCCGATCGGCATCCATGACACGGTGATCCGCAAAGGCGCCTTTCGTATTGCGCCGACCGAATCCTGGTGCGGCCGCACCATCAATTCGCTGTGCGAGCCGATCGATGGCGGCGGACCGTTGCTGCAGGGTGACAAGCGCCGCTCGATCTCCAACACGGCCCCGCCCTCGATGACCCGCAAGCGTGTCGAGCATGGTTTCAAGACCGGCGTGCGCGCCATCGATATCTTCTCGCCGCTCTGCCTTGGCCAGCGTCTCGGCGTCTTCGCCGGCTCTGGCGTCGGCAAGTCGACGCTGCTGTCGATGCTTGCCCGTGCCGATGCCTTCGACAAGGTGGTGATCGCGCTGGTCGGCGAACGTGGCCGTGAAGTGCGCGAATTCATCGAAGACACGCTCGGCGAAAACCTGAAGAAATCCGTCGCCGTTGTCGCAACCAGCGACGAAAGCCCGATGTTGCGCAAGATGGCGCCTCTGACCGCCGTCACCATTGCCGAGCACTACCGCGACAAGGGCGACAATGTGCTGCTCATCGTCGATAGCGTGACACGCTTTGCCCACGCGATCCGTGAAGTCGCTACCGCCTCCGGAGAGCCACCGATCGCCCGTGGCTATCCGGCCTCCGTCTTCACCGAGCTGCCGCGCCTTCTCGAGCGGGCCGGACCAGGGCCTGAAGGCACCGGCACGATTACGGCGATCATCTCCATCCTCGTCGATGGCGACAACCACAACGACCCCATCGCCGACTCGACCCGCGGTATTCTCGACGGTCATATCGTCATGGACCGAAGCCTGGCGGAGGAGGGGCGCTATCCTCCGATCAACCCGCTGGCCTCCGTGTCGCGTCTTGCGCGCAAGGCATGGACGCCGGATCAGGAAAAACTGGTCGGGCGGCTGAAATCGCTTATCCATCGCTTTGAGGAGACCCGCGACCTGCGCCTTATCGGCGGCTATCGCGCTGGCAGTGACCCCGATCTCGATATGGCGATCAAGCAGGTGCCGGTCATCTACGACATTCTGAAGCAGACGCCGGGAGAGCGCCCGGCTTTCGACGCGTTCACCGATCTTGCCAGTGCGCTGAAGGCCGCTGCCGGTATGGGTGGAGCGGGTGGTGCCGCGAGGGCAAGGGGATGAAGCAGCAAATGACCGACTACGATGCCGACGAAATCGTGCCGCAGCGCAAGCGCAAGGATCGTGTTCCCCTGATCGACAAGGCTCTGGGCGCTACCGGTATCGTGCTTGCAGGCCTTGCCACCTTCTTCCCGTGGTACGCTTTTCTCAATCAGGAAAAATTTTCTCTGCCGACGCTTTGGCAGGGTAGTTCCAAGGAAATTCCGGGACATACCGGACAGCCCGGTCTTGCCGCGTCGCCGCTTGCGATGACCGACCCGCAGACACGCGCCGCAGTCGACCAGCTGGTGACCGCGACGGTCCCGGCCACAGGTGAAGATCTGCAGCCGGCGACCTCTCAGGATGGTCCCGGCCAGCCGTTCCCGGCCGCTTCCGGCTTCCGCTTGATGCATGTTGCCAATGGCCGTGCGCTCGTCGAGGACAAGAACGGCCTCTATATCGTCAATGTCGGCGGTGTGCTGCCCGACAACAGCCGCCTCTCCACCCTGGAGCAGCGCGACGGTCGCTGGGTGATGATCACCTCCAAGGGTGACCTTATCCAGGCCGATTGAGCGCGGTTCATCGCGCCAGCAATTCTCCTGAATTCCGACATGGAGCCGGCACGCGCAAACGCAGTGGCCGGACCACCGCGTTGCGCGGTTGCATCGCTTTCCACCCGGATTTCAGGGCTTGCGGCGGGAATGCACCGTTCGCAACAGTCTGACGCAAGATTGCCGTCATAGGTTCCAGGCAACAAGCATGGAGTCGCATGATGCAACCTATACAGCTCTTCGATCTCGCGTCGCGGCAGGCGCAATGGCTGGCAGTTCGCCAGAACGTCGTCGCGGGCAATATTGCAAACGTCAACACCCCTCACTACGCGTCAAAGGATATCAAATCCTTTGAAAGTACGCTGCAGACGACCGGCATCCAGATGGCGGCGACCCAGCGCGGGCACTTCACCGAAAGCCCTGAAGCGGCCCAGGTGACCGAGACCAGCATGCTCGAAGACACACAGGTCGAGCAGTCCGGCAACAGTGTCGAGCTGGAAAAGGAAATGATGAAAACCGGTGAAATCAAGCGCGACTACGAGCTCAACACCGGGCTCGTAAAGGCGTTTCATCGAATGATGCTCATGACGGTACGGAAATAGAGACCATGGATCCTCTCGTCGCCTCCCTCAAGGTTTCGGCCTCCGGCCTCGAAGCAGAATCGACCCGCCTGCGGATCGTTTCGGAGAATATTGCCAACGCGCGTTCCACCGGCGATGCGCCCGGTACAGACCCCTATCGCCGCAAGACCGTCAGCTTCACGGCCGAAGTCGATCGGATGAGTGGTGCCTCCAGTGTTGCCATCGATCGGCTTGGCACGGACGATTCCGATTTCTCGGTCGAATTCGATCCGGGCAATCCGGCCGCCGACGGAAAGGGCATGGTGAAATTGCCGAACGTCAACGTCCTCGTCGAAATGGCCGACATGCGCGAAGCCAATCGTTCGTACGAGGCCAATCTGCAGACCACGCGCCAGGCGCGCGACCTGATTTCCGCGACAATCGACCTTCTGAGGGCTTCGCAATAATGATCGACGCAATCAAGACCATCAGCTCGGCAATATCAGCCGTCAAGGACCTCACCTCGACCTCTGAAACGTCGGCATCGCAAAGCGTTCTTGGGACCCAGGGCACCGGCACCAGCCAGAGCTTCGCCTCCGTCATGTCCAGCATGGCATCCGATATGGTGACCAACCTCAAGTCGTCGGAAGTCGCCTCCATCCAGGGCATTCGCGGCCAGGCAAACACTCGCGAAGTCATCGATGCCGTGATGAACGCAGAACAGTCGCTGCAGACCGCCATTGCCATCCGGGACAAGGTGGTCACCGCCTATCTCGAAATCGCACGCATGCCGATCTAAAGGATAAAATCCATGAAGGCTCTTGCCATTGCCGCAACCGGCATGAACGCTCAGCAGCTCAATCTCGAAGTCATCGCGAACAATATCGCGAACATCAATACGACAGGCTACAAGCGTGCCCGTGCCGAGTTTTCGGATCTGCTCTACCAGACCGAACGCGCCCAGGGTGTACCCAACCGGGCCAACCAGGCCATCATACCGGAAGGTGCCATGGTCGGTCTTGGCGTCCAGACCTCGGCCGTGCGCAACCTGCATATCCAGGGCAGCCTTGTCAGCACCGGCAACGACCTCGATCTTGCGCTCGTCGGGCGCGGCTGGTTCCAGATCGAAATGCCGGATGGCGAGACTGCCTATACGCGCGCCGGTGCCTTCAACACCAATGCCGATGGCCAGCTCGTGACCATCGACGGCTACACCGTCGTTCCGGGCGTCACCGTGCCGCAGAATACGAGCGAGATCACGGTCAGCGCCTCCGGCCAGGTTCTTGCCCGCATCGGTAACGACACTATTCCGCAGCAAATCGGCCAGCTGACGATCGCAAACTTCGTCAACGAAGCCGGTCTTGAGCCTCAGGGCGACAATCTCTTCAGGGAGACCCCGGCTTCGGGCGATCCCGTGATTGGCACACCCGGCGATCCTGGCTTTGCCCAGATCAAGCAGAAGTACCTCGAAGCGTCCAACGTCGATCCGGTCAAGGAAATCACCGACCTGATCTCGGCCCAGCGCGCCTACGAAATGAACTCGAAGATCATCCAGGCAGCCGACGAAATGGCCGCCACGGTCAGCAAGAATCTCCGGTAAGAGAAGGAAAGGCAGACATGACGTTTCGCCGGCTAGATCAAGAGTCGAATGTGCCGGTCGCCGTGGCTCACAGGGCTTCGCGCCTCCGCCGGCTGTCTGTTGCCGTCGCGTTCTGCGGCGCGTTTCTGCCCTGCGGCTTGGCCCTGGCGGAAAATCCAATGGCGGTCATTCCGAAAGAAACGATTTATCCCGGCCAAGTCATCAATGCGAGCAGCCTGGAGACGGTGGAAGTCACCAACCCGAACCTCACGGGTGATTATGCCCATTCCGTCCAGGACGTGGTCGGCAAGATCACCAATCGCACGCTTCTCGCCGGTCGGGTCATTATCGTGTCTGCTCTGCGCGACCCCTATGTGGTCGAACGCGGCAAGGCCGTCCGTATCGTCTATTCCAACGGCCCGCTGACGATTACGGCGGGCGGCGCCCCGTTGGAGAACGCCGCCATCGGTGACCTGATCCGGGTCCGCAACACCGACAGCGGCATCATCGTCCAGGGGACCGTCATGCAGGATGGCACAATCCAGGTGGTGGCAAAATGAGAACTTTTCTTGGCAAATGGCTGGTCGCACTGGCCGCCGTCTGCTCAATCGCGGTTACGCCGGTTGAAGCCGCCTCGCGCATCAAGGACGTCGCCTCACTGCAATCCGGCCGCGAAAACCAGCTGATCGGCTATGGTCTGGTCGTCGGCCTCCAGGGAACCGGCGACAGCCTTCGGTCTTCGCCTTTCACCGAGCAATCGCTGCGCGCCATGCTGCAGAACCTGGGCATCTCGACCCAGGGCGGTGATTCTCGTTCGAAGAATATCGCGGCCGTACTCGTGACGGCCAACTTGCCGGCTTTCGCAAGCCCCGGCAGCCGCATGGATGTGACCGTCGGGTCGCTTGGCGATGCGACCTCTCTGCGCGGCGGTACGCTGGTCATGACTTCGCTTTCGGGCGCTGATGGCCAGATCTACGCTGTAGCGCAGGGCTCCGTCGTCGTAACCGGCTTCAATGCCCAAGGCAGTGCTGCCACCCTGAACCAGGGCATCACGACGGCCGGTCGCGTTCCAAACGGCGCCATTATCGAGCGTGAACTGCCTTCCAAGTTCAAGGATGGCTTCAACCTCGTGATGCAGCTTCGCAACCCCGACTTTTCGACGGCGGTGGGCATGGCTGAGGCGATCAACCGCTATTCGAAGGAACAGTTCGGTGGCCGTATCGCCGAAGCGCGCGACAGCCAGACCGTGGTGATCGACAAGCCGAAGATGGCTGATCTTTCGCGTCTCATGGCCGACATCGAAAATCTTGTCATCGAGACAGACGTTCCGGCCCGTGTCGTCGTCAACGAACGAACCGGTACGATCGTCATCGGTCAGGATGTGCGCATTTCCCAGGTTGCAGTCAGCTACGGCACCTTGACCGTGCAGGTTACGGAAACGCCGACCGTCGTGCAGCCGGAACCGTTCTCACGCGGCCAAACAGCCGTTGAGCCGAATACCACCATCCAGGCATCCCAGGACGGTGGCACTGTCGCGATCCTGAACGGTTCCAACCTTCGCACGCTCGTTGCCGGTCTCAACAGCATCGGGGTGAAACCGGACGGTATCATTTCCATTCTTCAAGGCATCAAGACTGCGGGTGCCCTACAGGCGGAGCTCGTGTTGCAATGATTGCACATCTTTTCTCGACATCTGCAGGCCGTGGCCGTCGTTTCTCCATCCTTGCCGCCGGTTGCTTGATGCTCGCCATTCCAGGCGCATTCGCTCAGGAAGTCGCCGCACCCGCCGCAGGCGTGCCGGCCAATGGTGATGAGATCCAGCAGTTCTGCACCAACATCGCCGA
This sequence comes from Pararhizobium capsulatum DSM 1112, assembly GCF_030814475.1. Classification (NCBI taxonomy): domain Bacteria; kingdom Pseudomonadati; phylum Pseudomonadota; class Alphaproteobacteria; order Hyphomicrobiales; family Rhizobiaceae; genus Pararhizobium; species Pararhizobium capsulatum. Next base: position 1,331,759 of record NZ_JAUSVF010000001.1, read on the forward strand.
TGCCGCCCGCGACCAGCGTTACGTGCTTCAAAAGCAGAACCTGGAAGAGCTGCAGGCCAAGGTCGACGAACGTATCGCCACGCTCGAAAAGCGCCGCACGGAATATCAGGACTGGCTGAAACGCCGGGATGATTTCCTCAAGGAAGCGGAACTTGGTCTCACCGACATCTATAAGAACATGAAGCCGGATGCCGCCGCCGGCCAGCTCGAGCTGATCAATCCTGCGGTTGCCGCTGCGATCGTCATGCGGCTGCCGCCCCGCCTGTCCAGTCTGATCCTCAGCGAGATGACCAGCGAAAAGGCCGCGGTGCTTGCCAATATCATTTCCAGCGCAAGCAACCCGAACACTTCCAAGGAGCCGTCATGAATATCCGCTTTCCGGCCTTGATTGCCGCCGCCGGTCTCCTTGCTGGTTGCCAGAATCAGGCGATCAACGAAATAGGCCGTGCGCCGGCCATGAGCCCCATCGGCAGCGGTCTGCAATATGCGCAGACCCCTCAGATGGCGATGTACCCGAAGGAGCCGCGCGCGGTCTCCAGCGGCTATTCGCTTTGGAGCGACAACCAGGCAGCCCTGTTCAAGGACGCACGTGCGCTCAATGTCGGTGATATTCTGACGGTGGATATCCGCATCGACGACAAGGCCACCTTCGACAACAAGACCGAGCGCAGCCGCAAAAACGACAGCGGCTTCAATATCGGGGCGAATGGCAAGTCGCAAACCAGCGACGGCTTTGGCTGGAGCGGTGGCCTCAACTACGATTCCAATACCTCCACCAAGGGTGACGGCTCCACTGAGCGCTCTGAAAAGCTGGTGCTGCAGGTCGCGGCGGTTGTCACAGGTGTGCTTGAGAATGGCAATCTCCTGATCAGCGGCTCTCAGGAAGTCCGCGTCAATCACGAGATGCGCATCCTGAATGTCGCCGGTATCGTTCGGCCCAAGGATGTCGATTCCGACAACAAGATTTCCTACGAAAAGATCGCCGAAGCGCGCATCTCCTACGGCGGCCGTGGTCGTCTGACGGAAGTGCAGCAGCCGCCTTACGGCCAGCAGATCATGGACCTTATTTCGCCGATCTGATCGACAGGCCGGGAATAGTCCCGGCCTGATCTGCCCCCTTTCCGGATGACAAGCATGGATGAGCTCGAAACCGCGACACTCGCACAGAAGAAGCCCTCGATGATCATGACCGTTGCTGCAATCGGCGTTGTTACGCTGCTTGCGGCAGGCGGCGGCTGGTTGGTTGGCGGCATCGCCGCTCCCAAGCCCGTCACTGTCGAGGAAGCGAAGGCCCTGGAAGAGGTGCGCAAGGCTGCCGAAGAGAAAAAGACGGCTACCCAACAGGCCGAAGCAGGCGGTGGTCACGAATCCGGCAAGAAGGAAGAAGGTCTGCCGCGCGCTGCAACCGAGGCCAATGGCATTTTGCAGCTTGAGCCGATCACCACCAATCTTGCCTATCCGACCGAAAACTGGATCCGGCTGGAATTGGCGTTACTTTTCAACGGCCCACCCGACGCACCGATGGCCGAGCAGATCCATCAGGATATCGCGGCGTATCTGCGGACCGTGTCCCTCCAGCAGATCCAGGGACCACGCGGATTTCAATATCTCAAGGATGACATTCAGGAACGGGTTGACCTTCGCTCCGAAGGGCGCGTAACCAATATTATCTTCAGGACCTTTGTAATCCAATGATTCGCCCATGATCCGGACCATCGCATTCATAGCCGCCATGGTGGCGATGTCGGGTATTGCAGGAGCTCAAGGGTTCCCCAGCGATCTCCTGAACACGCCTATCGACGGCTCGGTCGCGTCCTGGATTATCAGAACCTTCGGGCTTCTCACGATCCTTTCGATCGCGCCCGGGATCCTGATCATGGTGACGAGCTTTCCGCGCTTCGTCATCGCGTTCGCCATCCTGCGCACGGGCATGGGACTTGCAACCACGCCCTCGAACATGATCATGGTCAGCCTTGCGCTGTTCATGACGTTCTACGTGATGGCGCCGACCTTTGACCGGGCCTGGAAGAATGGCGTCGATCCGCTCCTGCAGAACCAGATCACGGAGCAGGAGGCGCTGACGCGCATCTCCGATCCTTTCCGCGACTTCATGGTGGCGAACACCCGGGACAAGGATTTGCAGCTCTTCATCGACATGGCGCGGGAGAAGGGGCAAAATCTCGTCGTCAATGGGCAGGTCGATCTGCGTGCCGTCATTCCGGCCTTCATGATCTCGGAAATCCGGCGCGGCTTCGAAATCGGATTCCTGATTATGTTGCCGTTCCTCGTCATCGACCTTGTCGTGGCGACCATCACGATGGCGATGGGCATGATGATGCTGCCGCCGACATCGATATCGCTCCCCTTCAAAATCCTCTTCTTCGTCTTGATCGACGGATGGAACCTGCTTGTGGGCAGTTTGGTGCGATCCTTCAATTGATCGGCATCGTGGTTAACGGCGCATCAACAAAATGCCGGTCGCAAATTCGTACGGTTTGCTTAGCTATTTGAAATAGCTTTCTCATTTAAATATTCGAATGGTCGAAAATTCGATCTCAAAACATTAGCTATTTCTAACGTTATGGCCGGACTTAAACAAATCGCAATGTTTGGCTGCGATATTGCCAACACATGACGGGTTTGGCCTGCCTACAGATCAGGGAGCCGAGTGGCATGATGCCGAACCGCCATCACCGGTAAATAATGAAGTCCGGTATGTCCCCCTAACATTTGTATTTCGTACCCAGAGGGACAATTCCTATGACAAGCATCCTGACAAACTCTTCTGCGATGGCAGCTCTCGCAACGCTGCGCTCCATCAACTCCGACATGGAAACCACTCAGGGCCGTATTTCTTCGGGCCTGCGCGTCGGAAGCGCTTCTGATAACGCTGCTTACTGGTCGATCGCAACGACCATGAAGTCGGACAACAAGGCGCTCTCCACGGTTCAGGACGCACTCGGCCTCGGCGCTGCCAAGACCGATACGGCCTACACCGGCCTGGATAATTCGATCAGCATCGTTTCCGAAATCAAGGCGAAGCTCGTTGCTGCTCGCGAGCCGGGCGTTGACAAGCTGAAGATCAACAAGGAACTGACCGAACTGAAGAACCAGCTGGTTTCGACGGCTCAGTCGGCTTCCTTCTCGGGCGAAAACTGGCTCTACAACGATTCTACGGTCGCTCTCGGCACCAAGGAAATGGTTGGCTCGTTTACCCGCTCTGCCGGTGGCATCGTCACGGTTGGTACCCTTGAATTCGACGCTTCTACGTCGGTTCTGATCGATACGGAAGAGGCGGATAACGGCGCCCTGACGAAGGGTGTCGAGACTTTCGAGGCTGACGGCACGACGTCAAGAGGCGTCTACTATCTGCTCGACGTTGCCTCGACCACTGCCGCGACTGCAACCGGTGCAGCCGAAGTTGCACTCACTGCAACGACGACAGACACCGAAGTAGAAGGCATGATCAGCTCGGTTGACGCGATGCTGACCCAGCTGACCGACTCTGCTGCAACGCTTGGTGCGACCAACTCGCGCATCACGATGCAGGACGACTTCATGGCCGACCTGATGGACGTTATCGACAAGGGCGTTGGCCGCCTCGTCGATGCCGACATGAACGAAGAGTCGACCCGCCTCAAGGCGCTCCAGACCCAGCAGCAGCTCGGTATCCAGGCGCTCTCGATCGCTAACTCCGACAGCCAGAACATCCTGTCGCTGTTCCGTTAATCGAAAACGGCGCGGGCGGGCCATCCCCCCAAACGGCTCGCTTGCGACCTACAAAAAACCGCATCTCGAAAGGGATGCGGTTTTTTCTTTGTCCTCAGAAATTACTTTTTATCCTTACTCTTCCTTAACCATGTTGGTGTTTTCTATGCCCATCGAAACAGCGGGTTAACCAAGAAATTTAACGCGTTAGCAAGCATGATGCTGGTCGCTGTTTCCCGGTAACGACCGGAGTGCCCTCCAATTTTATCTGTTCAAAAGGGGCAGTTTACGATGACGAGCATTCTCACCAATTCCGCTGCAATGGCGGCACTTTCCACCTTGCGTTCGATCAATGACGGCATGGAAACCACCCAGGGCCGTGTATCTTCCGGTCTGCGCGTTGAAACCGCTGCTGACAACGCTGCTTACTGGTCGATCGCAACGACCATGAAGTCGGACAACAAGGCGCTCTCCACGGTTCAGGACGCACTCGGCCTCGGCGCTGCCAAGACCGACACGGCCTACACCGGCCTTGAAAACTCGATCAACATCGTTTCCGAAATCAAGGCGAAGCTCGTTGCTTCCCGCGAGCCGGGCGTTGACAAGCTGAAGATCAACAAGGAACTGACCGAACTGAAGAACCAGCTGGTTTCGACGGCTCAGTCGGCTTCCTTCTCCGGCGAAAACTGGCTTTACAGGGACGCTTCCACCATCGCTCTCGGTACGCGCGAAATGGTTGGCTCGTTTACCCGCTCTGCCGATGGCATCGTTTCGGTTGGTACCCTTGAATTCGACGCTTCTACGTCGGTTCTGATCGATACGGAAGAGGCGGATAACGGCGCCCTGACGAAGGGTGTCGAGACTTTCGAGGCTGACGGCACGACGTCAAGAGGCGTCTACTATCTGCTCGATGTTGCCGCTTCTACTGCTGCGACTGCAACCGGTGCAGCAGAAGTTGCACTCACTGCAACAACGACAGATGCTGAAGTAGAAGGCATGATCAGCTCGGTTGACGCGATGCTGACCCAGCTGACCGACTCTGCTGCAACGCTTGGTGCGACCAACACCCGCATCTCGATGCAGGACGACTTCATGGCCGACCTGATGGACGTTATCGACAAGGGCGTTGGCCGCCTCGTCGATGCCGACATGAACGAAGAGTCGACCCGCCTCAAGGCGCTCCAGACCCAGCAGCAGCTCGGTATCCAGGCGCTCTCGATCGCTAACTCCAACTCGGAAAACATCCTGTCGCTCTTCCGTTAAGCGGATAAACGCCAGACAGCATGACATGATCATGCTGACCAGAATCAGGCCGTACCTCTCGCAGGTACGGCCTTTTTCGTTTGTGGCCGGGGCTAAGTAGAAACCTCTCCGAACAACGCGGAGGGAGCCTTCCGTGCAGGTTTTGCTCCTGGAGACCGGGCGTTCTCGATAATCTCCGTCGCCCTTGTCAGGAGGGTTGGGGAGGGGCCGTTGTCAAAGCCTGCGCCTTAAGGTTTCGGCAAGAGATATTTATTTTTGTTCACGAAGATTACCCACTTGCTAACGACCTTAACCGTTTGTTAACCATAGCATCGTTAAGTGTTCCTTAAGAGCGATAGGCTGTCCCTTGGGCGAATTGGGGCAGTTTGCATGACGCTGGTCCCGTCGCTGCCGGTCAATTCCGGAATGTTCCGAAAAACGAACCCAGGGCAAACCACCAATGACCAGCATCATGACCAACACGGCCGCAATGGCCGCTCTCCACACTTTGCGTTCCATCAACAACAACATGGAAGACGTTCAGGCTCGTATTTCCTCGGGCTATCGCGTCGAGACGGCTGCTGACAATGCCGCCTACTGGTCGATCGCGACCACCATGCGCTCGGATAATGCCGCGCTTTCGACCGTGCAGGACGCTCTCGGACTTGGCGCCGCCAAGGTCGATACCTCCTATTCGGCCATGAGCGCGTCGATCGATGTCATTTCCGAGATCAAGGCAAAGCTCGTTGCAGCGCGCGAGCCGGGCGTCGACAAGACAAAAATCAACAAGGAACTGACCGAACTGAAGAACCAGCTCGCGTCGGCGTCTGAATCGGCCTCCTTCTCGGGCGAGAATTGGCTGTACAACGAAAGCACTGATGCGGTCGGTGTTAAATCCATCGTCGCATCGTTCAACCGCTCGACCAGCGGTTCGGTTTCGGTTTCGACCCTCGACTACGACACTTCGACCTCCATTTTGATCGACGTCCAGGATACCTCGCGCGGCCAGCTCACGAAGGGCGTCGAAGTCGTACAGCCGGACACGATCACCGATCCGACTGCGCCGACCACCGCAGACGCGACCTACCACCTGCTCTATGTCTCCGGCAGCACGGCACCGACTGGTTCCAAGCTCGTCGAATTGGCAACCGACACCACCGACGACGATATCGACGGCATGATCAGCGCCGTTGATGCCATGCTGAGCACCTTGACCGATTCGGCCGCGACCCTTGGCGCCATCACCAGCCGCATCGACATGCAGGAAAACTTTGTCGCCAATCTGATGGACGTGATCGACAAGGGAGTCGGCCGTCTGGTCGATGCCGACATGAACGAAGAGTCGACCCGCCTCAAGGCGCTCCAGACCCAGCAGCAGCTCGGCGTACAGGCGCTTTCGATCGCCAACACCAACTCCGAAAACATCCTTCGCCTCTTCCAGCAGTAAGGCGCGAAGTGGCAGACGTCCGGCAGCGATGCCGGACGCAGGCCTCGGGCAGGCCTGGCCATCGCGCAGCCTGCTACGCATTCCACCTTCGCCGCCGGTCATCGGTTGGGGTGGACCGGTTGGACCGCATCGATTGCCCAGGTGCGGTCCAACACCCTACATTTTCGCGCAAGTTTGACCGGTTAGTCTCCACCCGCAGCCATTCCATTCCGGCTGTCAGCGCAAGATGACGCTTTCGCTGCCGCAAGTGCCTTATCCAAGGGCACGGATTGAAAATGTGCGGATCCCGCGCGCCGATCCCGGTGCCACGATCCTCAAGGAGACATCGCCGCAGTGTCACGGTCGTATCTTACCTGGCTTGAGGGCCATTTGCCGTCCCGGACGATCGATGTCGCACATCCACTCGCCGGCATATCGATATGCCGCTTTGTCGGGGGTGCACGATGACGGCCTCACTTTCCCGATATCTGAAAGATTTCAGCGCTCCGAAGATGGAGCTCGCCATGGTCCCACCCAAATATTTTCCCGACCTGGACGATATGCCGTCCTCCGTCGGCATTGTCGCCATCAGTCCCTCCCCGCAGCCGAAGATCGACCTCGAGGCCGAACGGCGCGAGGCCTTCGAGGAGGGACGCATTCATGCCGAGAAGGAACTCGGGGCTTTGCATACCGCAGCGCTCGTCGAAATCGAGGAGCGCCATGCAGCCGAGATGGAAGCGCTGAAGAGCCGTTGCGAAAACGAGGTCGCGGCGATGATCTTCGACCGGTTTTCCGACATGGGTTCGCAACTCGCGGATCTCTTCGGCGATCAGGTCGCGCGCGCGCTCGTCCCGGTTATCGAGGCGTCTCTGGTTGAGAAGGCGGTTGCTGATCTGGGGCGACTGGTGGGCCAGACGATTGCTCACGGCGAGGCCTGCAAGATCACCGTCAAGGGTCCGGTAGCACTGTTCGAGGCGCTCAAGACGCATCTCACCGACGAGACCCTCATATTCAGACACATTGAAACAGCCGACATCGATCTCTCGGTGGAATTCGGCGATTCCATTCTGGTTACGAGAATGGCGGCTTGGGCGGACACCGTCCGAAAGGTACTTGCATGAGCGAGAATGAGAGCCATCACCACGGCAAGAACGAAATCATCATCATCAAGCGTCACGCAGGTCATCACGATGGCCACCACGGTGGTGCATGGAAGATCGCCTACGCCGACTTCATGACCGCGATGATGGCGTTCTTTCTCGTCATGTGGCTGATCAACGCTGCAAATCCTCAGACAAAAGCCGCGCTGGCGTCCTACTTCAATCCCGTACAGCTCACCGATGCCAAACCATCGGAGAAAGGCGTAAAGCAACCCGCCAAGGACGCTAAAGGCGAAGAAGATCAGGCAAAGTCCAAGGTCGATGGCGATCAGGACAAGACAGGTGGTTCGGCCAAGCAGGGCGAGGACCAGGCGGCGACTTCAGGCGAGGAAACCAAGTATTCCGATGCTGACTTCTTCGAGAACCCGTATTCCGTCCTCTCCGAAATCGCGCAGGATACCGGCATCCAGGCCAATATCAGCACGAAGGGTGATGGCGGAGCAGCCGATTCCGGCCCAGCGACGGGCGCCGAAGGCGGTGAAGCCTACCGCGATCCGTTCGACCCTGATTTCTGGACAAAGCAGGTTGAATTGCAGAATGCTGACAAGGGCGGCTTGAGCGCCGAGGACATGCCGGGCGACGGTCAGGATACGGGCGTCAAGAATGCCGCTGACGCCAAGGCTGCGGCGGATGGCAAGACCGAGATGGCGATGAACGGCAAGGCGCCCGATGCCGGTCAAGCGGCGGACAAGGCGATTGAACTCAAGTCCGATGCAAAGTCGGCGGCGGAACTGAAAGCTGAAATCCAGAAGGAAATCGGCGGCGCGGCGGGTAAACTCGCCGAGGGCCTTGTCGTAACCCCGACCGAAGGCGGCTTGCTGGTAACGATCAGCGAGCAGGCCGATACCCCGATGTTCGGGTTGAGCTCTGCCGTTCCGGAAAAGACAATGGTCGTTGCTATGGAGAAGATCGGCAAGCTTCTGTCCACGCGCACCGGTGCGGTTGCCATCCGTGGCCATACGGATGGTCGTCCCTTCAAGAACGGCGCTTACGACAACTGGCGTCTTTCCTCGGCGCGCGCGCAAAGCGCCTATTACATGCTGGTTCGCGGTGGGCTTGCGGAAAATCGTGTGAGCCAGATCAGCGGTTTTGCCGACAAGCGTCTTCAGGTCCCAGGCGATCCGCTTGCACCGCAGAACCGTCGTATCGAGATCCTTCTGCAGACGAACCAGGGCTGATCCGATGCTGAAAGCTCTCCGCACCTTTCTTCTATGTGCCTGCGTGGGCGGCATCCTGCCGGTTGGGCTTGCCCATGGTGAGGATGCCGAGAACCTTCCGCCCTACAAGATGTTGCGCTCGCTGCAACGCATTCAGGATTCGATCGTGCTTGGCGATCATTCCGCTGTCGAAATGCAGCGCTTCATGTTGAGCGCCATCGACAAGCGGTTGCATGAAGCCGATGTCAAGGTGTTCGATGATCCGCGCAATGTCGATGCAGCCCTGATCTACGTGATGAGCGGCGGCAATCCCGAAACGCTGTCCTATCTCGTCAGCCGGGATATCAGCGGCAACTTCGATACCCGCATAACGGACGCGCTCGGCCATTATCTTGGCGGGAAGGGCGGCCTGGTAGTCGAGCAACTCAGCAAGGCCATCCCGGAATACAAGAACGCCAAGATTGGTCCCTATCTCAATCTGGTGCTTGGCAATGCCATGGCCCAGCAGGATCCCAAGGCTTCGCTGAAATACTACGACTGGGCGCGTCTGGTCGCGCCCGGCACCAATATCGAAGAGGCGGCCCTGCGTCGTTCGCTGGCGTTGACGGCCCGGTTGAAAGATGTCGACAAGGGCTTTTCCTACTCGCTGTCCTATGCCCGTCGGTTCCTCACATCGCCCTACGCAAGCCAGTTCGCCGACATCTTCGTTGATCTCGCGGTCACCAATTACAGCGACAAGACGGAAAGCAAGCTCCAGGAAATCCTGTCCTTCATGGATGCGCCACGTCAACGCGAAGTCTACCTGCGCATCGCGCGTCGCTCGGCAATCGCCGGTATGGCGACGCTAACAAGGCTTGCCACGGAACGCGCAGAGGCGTTGTCCGCAGAAAGCGATGCACAACCGGAGGCTCTTGCCAGCCTCTATTCCGGGCTTGTCGGTGTTCCTTCCGATGGCATCCTGAAGGCGGTCAAGGACATCAACGCCATTCCCGACGATAAGCTTTCGCCGCGCGATCGTGAACTTCGCAAGGCGGCGCAGGCCGTTGCCGCGGAAGTGCTGCGCATGCCAACGGCAGAAAGCCTGACACAAGCAACCGCTCCTAATATCGAACCAGATATCGCAGTGAAAGAGAACGACGGGTCGATCGGAAGCGGAGACAGCCCTTTCGCCGACCCGAAAGCAGCAAAGATCGAAAAGCCTCCTGAGGCAAAGGCCGAGAAGCAGGTTGCGTCGTCAGAACCCGCCGACCCTGCCTTCGATGCCTTCCTGAATGCAGGGCGTTCGAAGCTTGACGAAATCGATTCTCTCCTGAAGGGGGAAGCACAATGACATTCGTGGACGACAGTCTGGCTGGAGCCGCACCGGCAAGAGGCGGCAAATCGGGCGCGAAGGGCGCCAAGCAGGCTGAACTCACGGCCCAGAAAGACGCGTTCAACCGTGCTTTTTCCGAAGCGGGTAAAAAGCAGCAGCCTCAGATTTCGATCCGCGACAAATCAGTCGCCGAGACGCAGAACCGTATCGATATCCAGAACTCGAACAACACGGATCCAGACGTCAGTCAGCTTCCGCTTGCCGCGGCGGGAGCGGATGAAAGTTCGTTGCTCGAAGCTCTGCAGGGGCAACAGGACGCCCCGGTGGAAATCGGCAACGATCCTGCCGAAGAGCGGGCTTCGACCACGAAGACCGCAAGACCGCGCCAGGATATGAAGCAGGCGCGCGAGGATGCGCTGTTCGCCCGGATCGGTGCACAAATCGCTCAAACCGACGCGGACGCTGTGCCAACGGAAGATGCGAAATTCGCGCAACCCGACATGACCCGGAAGCTTGCCGATATTTTCAAGGATCGCCAGACGCAGATTGTGAAGACCCAGCAGACTGACAAACCGGCGTCAAGCCAGGATTCGCCGGATGATCAGGTCGTACAGGCAGGTGCCGAGACGCTCAGCGGAGATGTCGATCAGTTACTGGCACTTCTGGGAACTGCACAGGCGGCGTCCGTTGCGACGGAGACATCGGCAACGAACAGATCTGAGCTGAGCGAGTTGCAGGCGCTTGCCGAGCGCGCCGGCAAGCCGAAGTTGCCGACAAAGGAAGATCAGCACGCCATCAAGGCGGGTGAGGCTTCACATGTGAGGGCCCAGACCGCCGACGGCGCCATGGAATCCTCGATGGACAAGAGCGAGACGGATCAGATCTTCCGTTTCGCCCGCGCCGACGGCAAGGGGCAGGATGTGTCCATGGCGATCGGCAAGGATGGCGCCACCGCCACCGTCGATACCAGCGGCACGCCAACAGCCAAGGCCGAGACCGTTACCGTTGTTGAAGCAAGGCGTTATCTGGGGCTCGCGCCCAGCAGCAACGCCCAGACAGTGACATCGACCATCGCCGGCAGCGCCGAGTGGGCGCAGTCTGTCCAGACATTGACCAACGAGACGACCCTACAGCAGCAGGCGACCGGCAAGGTCGTCAACACGCTGAAGATCCAGATGCATCCCATCGATCTCGGCATGGTTACGGCCACGCTGAGGCTGAAGGATGACGAATTGCATGTCGATCTGAAGGTCGAGACCGGCGACGCGTTCCGCCAGCTCAGCGACGACCAGAACGCCATGGTCAAGGCTCTGCGTGCGCAGGGGTTTGCAGTTGATCAGGTGAACATCGTCTTTAACGCACCCGACAGCAACAGCGGCGCCCAGCAGCAACAGCAGCCTCAGGCGGGCGGACAGTTCGGCCGGGAAGAATCGGCCGGCGGAGATACCGCCCAGGGCAGGGAACAGCGCAATGACGGTGGAAATCAGGGCGACCTGTGGACGGCGAACGAAACGACGGGCGACGTATCTCCTTCTGACGCTGGCCGCTCTGGTGACGTCTATATGTGAGGCGAACGCAAGCGTCGGGGTCTGCGAGAGCGAGATCATTGCGGCCGCTGCCAAATATAATGTGCCCGCCGGCATTCTCTATTCCGTGGGACTGACGGAGACGGGGCGCAAGGGCTCGCTGCAGCCCTATGCGATGAACATCGAAGGCAAGGCATTTTTCGCTGCGAGCGCTGAGGAAGTTCTGGGTCGTTTTGCGGATGCGCGCGCCCATGGCGCCAAGCTCATCGATCTCGGCTGCATGCAGATAAATTATCATTTTCACGGCGAGAATTTTGCGTCTCCGGGCGAGATGCTGGATCCGAAAAAGAACGTGGAATATGCGGCGCGCTTTCTGGCGAACCTCCATTCCAGGCATGAAACCTGGACCATGGCGGTTGCTCGCTATCATGCAGGTCCCAACAATGACCCTGCGCAGAAGAAATATGTATGCCGTGTCATCGCCAATCTGGTGGCGACCGGATACGGCAAATGGACATCAAACGCGTCTGCCTTCTGTCAATAAGCAATTTAAAATTGTATTTTCGGGCAACGTCTTTTCCGTATAAGATTGTGACACAAGTTTGGCGCAAGCCCCAATGCAAGCCCAATTATGGGGTCTTGTTAACGTTTCCACATAAAATTTAGCGTGTCATTTTGGTGCACCCACTAGATATAGATCAAATCGGCACAAAATCCTTAAGCTAGTATTAATTTCCGCCAGTAAGTTTCCATAGTTGTTCAAGAATCCCCGGATTCGTACCTCTTGTGCATCGAGGCACCATACTGATTCGGAGGCGGACGAATGATCGTAGTGGTTGATGAGCGAGAGCTCGTGAAAGACGGATACACTTCTCTTTTTGGACGGGAGGGCGTGCCCTCCACGGGGTTCGATCCCAAGGAATTCGGCGACTGGGTCAGCACGGCTGCTGACACGGACATCGATGCGGTCGAAGCCTTCCTGATCGGACAGGGCGAGCGCGCAATGGCGCTGCCGCGTGCGATCCGCGATCGCTCCACTGCTCCAGTGATCGCGATCAGCGATACACCCTCTCTGGAAACGACGCTGGCCTTCTTCGACTGTGGTGTCGATGATGTCGTGCGCAAGCCGGTTCACCCCCGCGAAATCCTCGCCCGGGCAGCGGCCATCCGCCGTCGTCTGAAGGCGCTGGCGAACTATACCGATATCGGCTCGATCCGCGTTTTCTCAGACGGTCGTGATCCGGAAATCCAGGGCGAAGTCTTCGCGCTTCCCCGCCGCGAGCGGCGTATTCTGGAGTATTTGGTCTCCAATCGCGGTCGTCGCGTTTCCAAGACCCAGATTTTCAACGCCATCTACGGCATCTTTGACGAAGACGTCGAAGAAAACGTCGTCGAAAGCCATATCAGCAAGCTGCGCAAGAAGCTGCGCAAGAAGCTCGGCGTCGATCCGATCGATTCCAAGCGTTTCCTTGGCTACTGCATCGACTGGGAATAGGCGGCGACACATAAGGTCGTCGCTGGATGTGGCGGCATCCAGTCCGGCCTTCAAGACAGGTTCACGCAAGGCCCATCTTCTAGTCTTGCAACAACAGTAAAACGAGGATCGGACATGAGTCTTTACGGAATGATGAGAACCGGTGGCTCCGGGATGAACGCTCAGGCAAACCGCCTGGGTGCCGTTGCCGAAAACATCGCAAACGCGAACACTACCGGTTACAAGCGTGCCTCAACCGAATTTTCGTCGATGATCCTGCCGGCCAGCAACGGCTCCTACAACTCTGGCGGCGTCGAGACCAAGGTGCGGTACTCCATCTCGGCCGAAGGTGCGAAAGTCTACACCACGTCCGCATCCGACCTTGCGCTTGACGGCGGCGGCTTCTTCATCGTTTCCGGTACAAACAATCAGGAATATCTGACCCGCGCGGGTGCCTTCACCCAGGACGGTGACGGAAATCTGGTCAACTCCGCCGGCTACACGCTGTTGGGGTATGAGTACAACGAAGGCGTCGATCCAACCGTCGTCGTCAACGGCTTCGATGGCCTGAGCAAGGTCAATCTTTCGTCCGACGGCCTCGTCGCCAACGGTTCGACTACGGGCACGATGGGTGCCAACCTTCCTTCCGGCGCTGCAGATGGTGACATCTCGACCACCTCGTTGATTGTCTTTGACAGCCAGGGCAACACCCGCATTCTCGACTTTAACTACGAAAAGACCTCCGACAACAACTGGTCGCTGGAGATCGTCGATCGGGAATCCGGCACGTCGCTCGCCACTCAGGCGCTTACTTTCGATTCTTCGGGTGTGCTGACGACCTCGCCGACGACGGTCACCACCGCGGCGATGACGGGTATCGCCGGCAGCGGCGCGGACCTCGGGGCTATCGATATCGACCTCGGCAAGACGACGCAGCTTGGCTACAAGTTCAATCCGGACGGCGGCACGATCGACGGCAATTCGCCGAGCAAGGTCGCAGGATTCCAGATCGACGACGATGGCATCGTCTACGTCAAGTACGAAAACGGCAAGCTCGATCCGCGCTACCGTATCGCTCTTGCCAACGTCCAGAGCCCCGACAATCTCGTTCCGCAGTCCGGCAACGTTTACTCGCAGGGTGTCAACTCGGGCGTCATCGTCACCGGCTTTGCTGGCTCGGGCGATTTCGGCTCGGTCATTTCCGGCGCGCTTGAAAGCTCCAATGTCGATATCGCCGAAGAGCTGACCGCGATGATCGAATCCCAGCGCAGCTATACCGCCAACTCCAAGGTCTTCCAGACCGGCGCCGACCTGCTCGACGTACTGGTGAACCTGAAGCGGTAATTGAAAGTACAGGCTGATCAATGTCTCTGTCCTCTGCACTCATCTCGGCTCAGTCGGTCTTCACCACGACAGGTCAACAGACCGCGGTCGTGTCGAAGAACATCGCGAATGCGAGCAATCCCGACTACGGCCGCCGGCTGGCGATGCTGGGGACAAGCCTCAATGGAACGCAGGTTCTGTCGATCCAGCGTTCCCAGAACGAAGCGCTTCTGAAACAGAACATCATCAGCATTTCGCAGTCCTCCGCACAGGGAACCCTGTTCTCGGGACTGGAGACGTTGAAAAGCGCACTCGGCGGCAACGACTACGAAATGGCGCCATCCACCTATCTGGCGTCATTTCGCGATGCTCTGCAGACCTATGCCGCGACCCCCGGTAACAGCACGATCGCGGCAACCGTGGTTTCCGCTGCCGGCGATCTGGTCACCTCGCTCAACAAGACCTCGGCTTCGGTGCAGGATATGCGCTTGGATGCCGACAAGGAGATCGCGACTTCGGTCTCGACCCTGAATGGCTTGCTTTCCGACTTCGAAACGGTGAACACCGCCGTCCAGAGCGCGATCGGAACGGGCACGGACGCAAGCGACGCGCTCGACCAGCGCGACAAGATCCTGAAGCAGATTTCGGAAATTGTCGGCATCTCGACCGTTACGCGTGGCAGCGGCGATACCGTCATCTACACATCGGACGGAACGGTGCTGTTCGAGAACAAGGCCCGTCAGGTGACCTTCACCTCGACCTCCGGCTATGATGCATCGACCACCGGCAACGGCGTCTATGTCGATGGCGTTCCGATGGCGGCCGGCACGGGCGGCAATACATCTGCGGAAGGCAAGCTTGGTGCGCTGCTGCAGCTGCGTGATGACGTCGCTCCGAAATTCCAGTCGCAGCTGGATGAAATCGCGCGCGGCCTGGTCACGCTTTTTCAGGAGGGCGATCCCTCAGGTACGCCCGCTGTTCCCTATGCGCCGGGTCTCTTCACCTACGCCACGTCAACGCCGCCAGCGACGGTTCCTGTGGCCGGCACGGTATCGCCCGGGCTTGCCGCAACCCTGATCGTCAACCCGCTGGCCAAGAGCAATCCGGAAATGATCCGGGACGGCGGCTTCAATGGCGTGATTGCGAATACCAATAACGCATCGGGCTTTTCCGACCTCCTGGATGGTTTCATTGATGCTTTTGACGGAAATCTCGATTTCGACACGTCGACGGGCATGGATCCTTCGACCAGCATCTCGAACTTTGCGACATCTTCGGTCGGTTGGCTCGAGCAGCTGCGCAGCACCGCGTCCTCCGCCAATGACAACAAGACCGCTCTCCTGTCGCGAACACAGGAAGCACTCAACAACATAACCGGTGTCAGTATGGACGAGGAATTGTCCCTGCTTCTGGACCTTGAACAGTCCTACAAGGCTTCGGCCAAACTGGTTAGTACCGTGGACGCCATGATGGCGGCCCTTCTTGAAGCTGTGAGGTAATCATGAAGACGTCCTTCGTTTCCAATCTGGCTGTCCAGAATGCGATGCGGCTCACCATCCAGCAGAGCCAGACGGAAGTCGTGAAGCTGGAGAAGGAAGTTACCACCGGTCGTCATGCCGATGTCGGCATCGCGCTGGGTGGATCTGCTTCCAAGTCGCTGGACCTGCAGCGCGAACTCGCACGCATGACGACACTGACGGAAACCAATGCCGTCGTCACGCAGCGCCTTTCTGCGTCCCAGGAAGCGCTCAGCTCGATTTCCGACGCTGCCCAGTCGACGATGGAAGCCTTGATCGCGCTGAGCGGCAGCGATTCCGCCGACCAGCTCGCGATCGCCAAGACCGAAGTCACCAACTCGATGTCGATCTTCAATTCGGCGATCAACACCTCGTTCAACGGCGAATTCCTGTTCTCCGGCATCAATACCGATGTGAAGCCAGTAGCGGACTATAACGATCCGGCAGGCTCCACCGCCAAGGCGGCATTCAACACGGCGCTCTCCGATTTCATGGCTGCCCAGTCGCCGCCCCTGACCTCTATGAGCGAATTCTCGACGACGCAGATGACGGACTTCATCAAGAACACGCTTGAGCCGATGTATCTTGATACCGACCCTGCGAGCGGCGACCAGTCGCAATGGACCACAGACTGGTCCGGCGCCTCCGACCAGACCATGACGAGCCGGATTTCCACGACGGAAGTGGTGCCGAGCTCGACGACGGCCAACTCGGAAGGCGTGCGTAAGTTCGCACTTGCCAATGTTCTCGCTTACGAGCTGCTCGGTTCGAACGTATCGTCCGATGTCCGCAGCCTGATCAGCAGCACGGCGGTGGGCTATATCGGCGAAGCCATTTCGGGCATCGACGCGCAGCGTAGCGCGCTTGGTATCTCCGAAGCGCGTGTGGAGAAGGCGAACACGTCGCTGGAAGCGCAGATCAAGCTCGTCAAAACCCACGTCAATGATCTTGAGGGTGTCGACACCTATGAGGCGTCGACCCGCATGAATACGCTTTTGACCCAGATCGAGACCTCTTACACGCTGACCTCACGGCTTCAGCAGCTGAGCTTGATCAACTTCCTCTGAGGGGAGGTGGGCATGGGACAAACATGAAGGATGTCTTGAATGTATCAATTTTCATATGCCGAGATCATGGAAGACGGCGTTGCCGATTCCAAGGATCGCGAAAGGCAGGTGCTCGATCGGTCGATCGCGCTGCTCCGCGCTGCAAAGCAGCAGAGCGGTTATTCGCGAGAAGCGATTGAGGCGATCTACTACACGCGGCGCGTCTGGATCCGGTTTATCGAGGACCTGCGCGCCTCGGACAACCAGTTGAACGACGAACTGCGCGCCAATCTCATATCCATTGCCATCTGGATTCTGGGGGAGACGGAGAAAATCCGTAAACGTGAATCCTCCAATTTCCAGGGCATCATCGACATCACAACCATCATCAGGGATGGCCTCAAATGAAGAGCACACTGCGTATCTCGCTGAAATCGGGCGAACGGATTTTTGTCAACGGAGCGGTGTTGCGCGTCGATCGTAAGGTCGCCGTGGAGTTCCTGAACGACGTCACCTTCCTGCTTGAGAACCACGTTCTCCAGCCGGAAGATGCAAACACGCCGCTCAAGCAGCTCTACTTCATCGCCCAGATGATCCTGATCAATCCTGAAGGCGCCGAACAGTCGACCAACATGTTCCGCAAGTCGGTGGTCATGCTGGTCAATTGCTTCAAGAACGAAGAAGTCATCGCCGAACTCAAGCGGATCGACGGAATGGTCACCCAGGGTCGTGCTTTCGACGCCCTGAAGGCGATCCGTGGCCTCTACCCGATCGAGGATCGTATCCTCCACAACCAGGAAATGGCCCCGGCCACGATCGAACAGATCCGTAAGGAGATTGCACCATGGCGGTAAGTGGCGTTACAGGCACAACATCCTCCAGCTATATCCCGACCGCTTCGGGGACGGAATCGAGTTCGGATGCATCTGCCGCGAGCCTCAACTATGACAGCTTCCTAAAGCTGCTGGTCGCGCAGATGAAGAACCAGGATCCGACCGATCCCATGAGCTCTTCCGAGCAGATCGCCCAGCTCGCGACCTTCTCGCAGGTCGAACAGACGATCAAGACGAATACCAATCTCGAAAGCCTGCTGCAGCGCACCTCGCTCAGCGAAGCGAATTCGGCGATCGGCAAGACTGTGACCAGCGCCGACGGCTTGACGACTGGCGTCGTCAAGGAAGTAACGCTATATTCCGATGGAATCGTAGCGACGCTTGATACCGGAAAGACGCTCGTCATCGGACCGGGCGTTAAAATAAAGTGATCTGATAATGAATGAGGCAGATGCCCTCGATATAGTGCAGGCGGCGATCTGGACGGTCGTCGTCGCATCAGGCCCTGCCGTTCTTGCCGCCATGGTGGTCGGCCTCGTCGTCGCCTTGATCCAGGCGCTGACCCAGGTTCAGGAAATGACCCTGACCTTCGTGCCGAAGATTCTCGCCGTCCTCGTGACGGTCGCTCTCTCGGCCTCGTTCATCGGCGCGCAGATTTCGATCTTCACCGATACGATCTTTTCCCGGATACAAAGCGGATTTTGATTGCCCTCTTCTTCCCGCGGGGGAGAGAGGGAGTTCGCCGACACCCTCGCGCAAGCTTGGAAGGCTAGGTCTGAGGCCTAAACTGGGGCAGCAGGTATGAATGCTGCCCGCCTCTCATGAAGAGACGGAATTTCCGATGGCACAACCTCCTGCTCTGATCATCCCGAAAGTGGCGCCTCGTGGCCGTGATATCGGCTTCGCGCTCGGTATCGTGGCGATCCTGTCGATCCTCTTCCTGCCGATCCCGCCCTTTCTGATCGACCTCGGGCTTGCCTTCTCCATCTCTTTCTCCGTTCTCATCCTGATGGTGTCGCTGTGGATCCAGCGCCCGCTGGATTTCTCGTCCTTTCCGATCATTCTGCTGATCTCGACGATGACCCGTCTGTCGCTGAACATTGCGACGACGCGCGTCATTCTCTCACATGGGCATCTGGGTCACGATGCGGCGGGCGGCGTGATCGCCGGCTTCGCAAGCCTCGTGATGTCCGGTGACTTCGTCATCGGTCTGATCGTCTTCCTCATTCTGATCACGGTGAACTTCATCGTCATCACCAAGGGCGCGACGCGTATCGCCGAAGTCGGCGCCCGCTTCACCCTCGATGCCATTCCCGGCAAGCAGATGTCGATCGACGCCGACCTTTCGGCCGGCCTCATCGACGAAAAGGAAGCCCAGCGCCGTCGTCGCGAACTGGAAGAGGAAAGCTCCTTCTTCGGTTCGATGGACGGTGCCTCGAAATTCGTGCGCGGCGACGCGATCGCGGGTCTTCTGATCACCGGCATCAACATCTTCGGCGGCATCATCATCGGTTATGTCCGTCACGGCATGTCGATCGGCGAGGCGGCGGACGTTTTCGTCAAGCTTTCGGTCGGTGACGGTCTGGTCTCGCAGATCCCCGCCCTGATCGTTTCGCTCGCAGCCGGCCTGCTTGTGTCGCGCGGCGGCACGGCCGGTTCCACCGACCAGGCCGTCGTCGGACAGCTCATCAACTATCCGCGCGCGCTGATGCTTGCCTCCGGTCTGATAATCATGCTGGCGCTGATGCCAGGCCTTCCGTTCTTCCCGTTCGCCGTTCTCGGCGGCGGCATGGCCTTCCTGTCCTGGATCATCCCGCGCCAGCTCGAAGCGGCCAGCAAGGCCAAGCGAGAGGCGGAGCAGCAGGTTGCCTCGCAGGTCAAGGACACGGAGAAGGACTCGGTCAAGTCGGTCCTGAAGACCGCGGAAGTCGAACTCCTGCTCGGCAAGCAGGTTTCCACGCGGCTTCTCGGCTTGCACCAGGAACTGGCCTTCCGCGTGGGCAAGATGCGCCGCAAGTTTGCCGGCCAGTACGGTCTCATCGTCCCGGAAATCAAGGTGTCGGACGACATCAGCATTCCGGACAAGGCCTATCACATCCGCATCCACGGGACGACGATCGCCTCGAACACGGTGCGTGTCGGGGAAGTCATCGTCGTCACCGGCGGTGGCCGTCGCCCGAGCGTTCCGGGGGACGATATCCGCGAACCCGCATTCGGCATGCCGGCGGTCTCGATCCTGGAAACCTTCACGGAAGATCTGAAGCGCGAAGGCTTCCACCCGATCGACAACGTCTCCGTCGTGCTGACGCACCTGTCGGAAGTCATCCGCAACAACCTGCCGCAGCTTCTCTCCTACAAGGACGTGAAAATCCTCATCGAACGTCTCGATCCGGAATACCGCAAGCTGGCGGATGAAATCTGCACCTCGCACATGTCGTATTCGGGCCTGCAGGCCGTGCTGAAGCTGTTGCTGGCCGAGCGTGTCTCGATCCGCAACCTGCATCTGATCCTCGAAGCGGTCGCCGAACTTGCGCCGCATGTCAGGAAGACCGAGCAGATCGTCGAGCATGTTCGCGTGCGAATGTCGCAGCAGCTTTGCGGGGATCTGGCCGACAACGGCACGCTGCGCGTCCTGCGCCTCGGCAGCAAATGGGACATGGTGTTCCATCAGGCACTGAAGCGCGATGCCAAGGGCGAAATCGTCGAATTCGATATCGATCCACGTCACCTGGAGGAGTTTTCCGAGCAGGCCACGTTGGTCATCCGTGAACATCTCGACCGCGGCATGCCGTTCGTACTGGTAAGTTCGCCCGAATCTCGCTCTTATGTGCGCATGATCATCGAACGTCTTTTCGCAACACTGCCGGTACTCAGCCATGTCGAGCTCGCCAAGGGCCTCGAGATCAAGATCATCGGCTCGATTTCATGATCACCGACCCGGAAGGCACGGTGCTGGCGCTGTTTGCGGCGTTCTGCCGGATCGGCGGCTGCATCATGGTCATGCCGGGTTTCTCGACCGCGCGCGTCTCCGTCAATATCCGCCTTCTGCTCGCCGCGGCGATATCGATGGCGATCCTGCCGATCATGTGGGACCAGATCTATCCCCAGGTCACCGGCAAGGGCCACACCTACATCTACCTTATTGCCACGGAGACTGTCATCGGCTCGGTCATCGGCCTGATCTCCCGCTATTATGTCCTTGGGCTTCAGTTCGCCGGTACGGTCCTGACGATGATGATAGGCTTCAATGCTCCGCCATCGGCCGACGTTCTGGAAGACACGCCGGAAAACCAGCTGACCAACATGATCAGCTTCGCCGGGCTCATGATGCTGTTCATGCTGGATTTCCACCACGTCATGATCGAGAGCCTGGTCGATTCTTACAAGGTCATGCCGATCGGTGTCGGTTTTGACCCGCAGGGTGTGCTGATCACGCTGACAAACGCGCTGGAAACCACCTTCATGATCATGCTGAGGCTGGCGAGCCCGTTTCTGATCTATGGCCTCCTGTTCAACCTCGCCATCGGCCTCGTCAACAAGCTGGCGCCGGCGATCCCGATCTACTTCATATCGCTTCCCTATCTCATCATGGGCGGCATGTTCCTGCTCTATCTCGGTATCGCTGCGATGCTGAAGCTGTTTGCCGACGGGTTCGGACCCGTCATGCTGGGGGGGTGACGTCCGTGGAGCTCCGTTCCAAGAAATTAAAGCGCCTGGTCGCGGTTCAGCGTCATCTCGAGCAGATGGCTGAGTCAGAGCTTGCCGAAACATCACGTCAACGGCGCGAACTCTCCGAAACGATCGACGTCGTCGTGGATGCCATGGGTTCGGCGAAGCCGCTGCACGCCATGTTCTCCGGGCACTATGCCTCCCAGCTCGGTCGCCTTGCCCAGAAGGACCAGATGCTTCTCGGCATCCAGCAGGTTCACGAAGCACGCGTTCTGAAGGAACGGGCAAAGGGTGACCGTCTGGAAGAGAATATGAAGGATGCGAGGACGGCAGAAGATCGCGAAGAGGCGGATAATGCCATCTACGATCTCATCGACCAGCACACCATGGGCGTGCCTCCAGCTTCCGGTAAGGTTGGCCACTCATAGTGCCACCTCAAGGCCGGCGTCTCGCGCGTCGGCATCACTGACCGAAAAGACCGACATTCAGGAGCCGACGGGGGATCGAATTCCCACGTCTGCCCGTGGACGAAAAGGACTGTCCGATGGCCATATCTCCGCCCAGCGATCTCGTTTTGGATGTCGTGCGCGCCGCAGACCCGACCGAGGTCCAGGAAGCGCAGGCGCGACTGAAAGCCAATCAGGCGGCATTCCGCGCCACCAGTCTGGCGGAAAACGGCAATGGCTTTGCCAATACCGTTGCGGTGCTCAACCAGAACGAAGGAAGCTCCGGTCTCGGCAACATCAACAATCGCGCCGAGCCGGTCAAGATTCCGGAAACCTACCGGAAGTTCGAGGCGATGGTGCTGCAGAACTTCGTGAAGTCCATGCTGCCGACCGACAGCGAAGAAGTCTACGGCAAAGGCACCGCCGGCAATATGTGGAAGAGCATGATGGCCGAGCAGGTCGCCAATGTCATGGCGGAAGGCGACGGCGTTGGCATTGCCAAAAGCATGATCACCGACCGCATCGTCGGGGAGGACGGTCCGGACCGCGTCAATGCATCGCTCGACGGCAACGACAACAATGTCGCGCTGAGCATGGTGCAGGAATATCAGCGCAAGGCCGTCGATCAGTTCATGGGAACTGAAGAGAAGAAAGATCAGCCGTAGCGCGTACCTTTGGAACGCCCGGCATTTCGAGACTGGCGTCCATCAACATAACAGTTTCCCGGTTGCGAAATCGGGAAACCCGCAAACGAATTCTGCGCATCGTCGCGTGCTGGCCGATCAGCATACATGCGCTTGAGGGAGCTAAAAGATGGAAGCTGCTGCATCCAGTGACGTGCGTATCCGCAATGTGCTTGGCCGTCTCGAGATGATCCTCGACAACGAGAACGAGCGCATCGGGGTGGATCCCAGCTTCGATCTGAAGATGTCCAATGCACGCAAGAGCCGCTGCCTCTATGAGCTGACTATGCTTCATCGCAATGCGCCGCTCGATGAGATCTCGCCATCCTTCATCGATCAGACCAAGCACATTCGCGTCAAGCTGATGGCGAACTCCCAAAAGGTCAACGCCCAGATGGAAGCCTGCCGCTCGGTCGTCGATATCCTGAAGACCGTCGCCAAGAATGCCGAGGCAGACGGCATCTACTCGCAGGAACAGTTCTGCTACGGTAACTTCTGATGCTCAAACTCGTTTTTGTCGGCGTCTGGGTCTGTGCCGTTACGCTCGGCTCTGTCTACTATTCGATGCAGCAGGCCTCCGCGCCGGTGGTATCGGATGCCGACGCCGAGCGTAAGGCCTTGCAGGAATATGTGCCCGGCGAGTTGATCACGGTCCCCGTCATCACCGACGGCGCGGTCCAGGGATACTTCCTGACCAAGCTTTCCTTCGCCGTCGACAAAAACAAGATCAAGACCCTGCATGTGCCACTCAAGGAAAGCGTCACGAGCGCGCTCTACGATATCCTTGTCGGTCAGCGGCTGATCAATGTCGCCGACACCAGCAATTTCGATCTCGCGAATTTCAAGACAAAGGTGAAGGAAGGGCTGAACAAGGATTTCGAGGACGAGATCATCTTCGAGGTGCTGGTCGAGCAGCTCGAATACCTCTCCAAAGCGGATGTTGCACGCCTTGCCAATGCCCCCAACGAGCCGAAGCAGCGCCCTGTCGCTATCATCGACAAGAACGGCAATACTGCCCAGGACGAACTGCCGGGCAAGGAAGCCGCCGCGCACTGATGTTTCTTAGACAGATGCGTAGGTGAAGACAGAGCGGGATGCGGCCGGTGTGGCCCTCCCGCTCAATTTTTTTCCGGGTTTCGATATTGCTCGTTGATCAGACCGAACTCCGCCATCAGCCTGCCAATCGCCACGTGGAAGTGAAACAGCACCGTCGGGGCAACACCCGTGCGCCGCCACAGCGTGAGGCCGCGGAACGGCGAGGCGGCGAGCAGCAGCAACGAATGTCCGATGGTGCGGATGCGACCTGCCAGGCCGGGTCTTGCCCTGTGGGCGAGTTGAGCGGAGAGGGCGCCCGTCCGGAGGCTGCGCGCCCTGATCCAGGACCCTTCCGTGCGTCGGGCGGGGATCGTTTCCGTAACCCAGGCATCGTTTGCCCAGGCAAAACAAAATCCTTCCGCACGACATCGCCGGTAGAAGTCGCTGTCGCCACCGCCGGTGAAATTGAAGGCGGGGTCGAGAAAGGGTGTCGGCATCCGACGCAGCACGGTGCTGCTGATCAACACGTTTCCCGAAGAGTATAGGATCGGCACCGGTCCGCTTGTGTCATAATGGGGCGTGAAGACGGGATGCTGCTTCAACGCGCTACGCGCCTTGTCCTCGAAATCAGGCAGCTGCGGACCGCCGACGAGGTCCGCTCCTGTCTGCTGATGTACCGAGATGAGATTTTCCAGCCACGACGGTGCAGCCACCTCGTCATCGTCAATGACCGCCAGTGCCTTCATCTGCGGGTAGCTCGAAAGGGCCGCTGTCCAGCCGGCGTTGTAGGCGTGGCAATTGCCGCGGTCGTGCGCGACAACGATCAGCGCGTTGACCCGATGCTGAAGAAAGAAGTCCCTTGCAGCGTGCGCACCCGCCAATCCCTCGGCATCGTTCTCCATCACGACAATTGCGAAGGGGCAGCCGGGCTGCTGAGAAAGCACAGTCTTTAGCGTTTTTACGAGATGTTCGGGCCTGCGGAAGGTCGGCAGCGTGACGACGATTTCGACGCTATCGGCCGGATCGGGCGCCTGCTGGTGGAACATCGAGACGTGCGGCGCTGTCGGGGTCATTTCTTGGCCTGTCTAAGAGCTGATGCGAGCCTACTAAAGCAAATCTTCCTAAACAGATGCTGAATTCCGGAATTCGCTTTTGAATGAATAGTTTAAGCGTGATTTCACGTCGTGTTGCTACAGTCTGGGAAGTTGAACTCAAGTCTCGTGTGGCGACATGCATCTGCTATTCGTTTCCTCGTTGGTCCCCGTGCAGAAACCGTCTTCCGGTTTCGATATCGCCAATCGTGCCGTGATCGATGGGCTGGTGGCCCTTGGCCACCGGGTCAGTGTTGTCGGCTTTATCGAGCCGGGCCAGGAGCCTGCCCGCCCGCAGGACACACACATTCTTGGCGAAGCCCAACTCTCCAACGCGAGGGTGGGCGCAGCAACCAAGCTTGGCTGGCTGCTCACCGCCTTGGTGCGGGGTACCAGCCTGTCTTCAGCGAAAATGCTCAGGGTCTCAATCGAGCGGATCGAGGCTCTGCTTGCCGAGTTGCTACCGTTCGATGGGATCATACTGAATTCGGTGCAGCTCCCTGCAGCCTTCGTCGCCGTTTTTCAGCGGTACCCGAATATCTATGTCGGCCATAATATCGAAGCGGATTCCGCGCTGGCAAATGCGGAACGGGCGCGCAGCCGCTTCGAGCGCATGATGTTCTCGCGAGAGGCGCGTTATCTCGAACAGTACGAACGGCAGCTGGCGCAAGGCGCGACGCGGATCTGGACCTTTGCGGAACCCGATCGCTTTGGCTTTGGCTACCTTCTATCGGACAAGGCGAGCGTTTTGCCGCTTGTGACCCAGTGGGACGCGCCCGATACGCTTGCACCCGTTCCGGTGGAGTACGATCTCGGCCTGATCGGCACATGGAGTTGGAAGCCGAACCGCATCGGCCTCGACTGGTTCCTGAACAGGATCGTGCCGCTTCTGCCGTCGGAAATGACGATCGCGATTGCCGGACAGATTGCTGGTGCTCCCGCTGTTTCCCATCCAGGCGTCAAATTTCTCGGTCGGGTGCCGGATGCACGCGCCTTCATTGCCGCAAGCGGGGTGGTGCCGCTTGTCAGCAAGAGCGGGACGGGCGTCCAGCTGAAGTCGATCGAGGCCTTTGAGCTCGGTCTGCCGACCGTTGCGACGCGTCAGTCGCTGCGCGGGATCGATGTGATCCCGTCAAACTGTGCCATCGCCGACAATGAGGCAGAATTCGCCCGGCTGCTGACCGAGCGCGTTGCCGGCGTCGGCGCCGGGACCACTTCCCGGGTCTCCGGAACCCTGTTCCACCATGCCCAGAGATCGCGGCTTCTCGAAACGCTCCAGGACGGGCTTTCCAAGCTTGGCGGTGCTGCAACTCAGCAGGATCCGATTGCAAGCCATCCCCCGGCAAGTGGCAAGGGGCGGTTTCCCCTCGCGGTCCATGAAGGAGGTAAAGCAAGATGAACCTTGTTCCCGGTATTCAGATTGTTCCGTCTCAACGGATGATCTTCGATATTCCCGTGTGCGATCTGAGCTGGGCGGAAGCCTTCAGCTTTGCCGATGAACTGGCGTCGATGCCCATCGGCCAGACGGTGATTTCGTTCCTGAATGCCAACAACGCCAATCTTGCATTGCAGGATAAGGAGTATCACGACATCCTTTCGCGCCATATCGTGCTGCCGGATGGCCATGGCGTCGATATCGCTTCGCGCGTCCTGCACGGAAAGGTTTTCCCGGCCAATCTCAACGGTACGGATTTCGTGCCGGCCCTGATGACCTACATGACGACGCCCCGTCGCGTCGCCATGATCGGCGCCACGCAGGATGTTTTGAAGCGCGCAGCCGCCAACTTCAAGAAACACGCGCCGTGGCACACCTTCATCCCGGTCAGCGACGGCTATTTCGATCCCTCGCAATCCGATGCGGTCATGGCACGGGTCCGGGAAGCAAGGCCGGATATCCTGCTGGTTGCCATGGGAAGTCCGAGACAGGAAAAATGGATTGATCGCCACGTCGGTCCCGGCCATGCCCGCCTGATCATCGGCGTCGGTGCGCTGTTTGACTTCGTCGCCGACGAGGTGCCGCGTGCGTCCGAGACCGTGCGCCAGTTGCGGCTGGAGTGGCTACACCGCCTGCTGCACGAGCCCCGTCGCCTCTGGCGCCGCTATATCATTGGAAACCCACTTTTCCTGTGCCGTGTTTTGCGTCATAAGTTGACCATGAGTTCGCGGACGCCGCCGAAAGGTGCCCGACGGATCGGACAAAGGTTGCTCTGACGGATCGGTTTCATGCGCACAGCTGTTGTAACGGCATCCTATGCCGGGGATTTCGAGCGCTGCCGGCTGCTTTGCGAAAGCATGGACCTGCGTCTCAAGGGCAGCTGGACCCACTATATCCTCGTCGCGCCGTTTGACGTTTCCCTGTTTCGAACGCTGGAGGGACCACGCCGCCGCATCGTGTCGGAGCGCGACCTTCTGCCATCTTGGCTGCGCGCCATTCCCGATCCGACCTCGCGTGGTCGCAGCAAGATCTGGATCAGTCCCTTCGGTCTGCCGCTACGTGGCTGGCACGTCCAGCAGTTGCGCCGCTTCGCGCTCAGCCGTCATATCAATGAGGAGGCGATGTTCTCGATCGACTCCGATGTCGTACTGCTCAGGGATTTCGATCCCGCCAGCCTTTGGCACAACGGGCGCCTCGCGCTCTATAGCAAGGTGGATGGAATCCAGCCCGAGATGCCGTCAAATCATCTTGAATGGCTTGCCCATTCCGATCGGCTCCTCGGTATCGGCCCCTACCGGCTGCCGGCCACGGACTATATCAACACGCTGATCGGCTGGCGTAGCGATACCTGCCGCGCGCTTCTCGATTATATCGAAAATTTGCATGGTCACGGCTGGGTGCGCGCCATCATCCGCTCCCGGCAGTTTTCCGAATGCCTGATCTATGGGCGCTTCGTTGATGAGGTGCTGAACGGCGAGGGGCATTATGCCGCCGAAGCGCTGTGCCATGTGCTCTGGACTGAGGACGACTATGAGCGGGACCTGCCGGGCCTGCAGCGTTTTCTTGCCCGGATGGGGCCAAACCAGATCGGAATTGGCGTCCAGTCTTTCGTCGGGCATGACCTCGACGATATTCGTGCTCTTGTGCTCGGCAACGCAGCCTGATTTTCCTGAGGTCAGATGACGCGGGCGCGCCTTGTCGTAAGGGCGTTGTAGGTGAGGGCAAAGGAAGCGAGATAGACGGCCAGATATACGCCATTCAGCATTGGGGACCAGAAGGCGACATCGAGGCTCGTTTTCAGCAAAGCCGCCAGCAACCCCATTTTCAAAACGCCTGCTACGACGAGATTGGTCATTCGTCGAACCGTCGCGCCCGTCGCATAAAGCAGTTCGGAATGGTACTCGACAAGATTGCGAAAGGATGGGACCAGAAGCACGGCCATCAGATAAGGGGCAGCCTCCGAGACGTTGTTGCCCAGCCCGTGCGGGAGAATCCAGAGATAGATCGCCATCGTGGCGATCGCGGCGAACGATACGGCGGCCACAAGCCCTTCGATTATCAACCGGGTGCGCCACGAGGAAATCGTTTCCGGCGTGCGCATGATCTTTTGTACAAGCAGCGTGTTGAAGGTTCGTACCGGCAGAGCGGTCAAGTCAGCCAGCCGCATGATGATCGCGTAGAGACCGGAGACAGCTGGGCCACCGACACTAAGCACCGCAATCTTGTCGAACTCCGACTGGATATAAAAAAGCACTTCCGCACCCGCGACCGATAGCGAGTCCGACCAACGCCGGAGGTAAAGCCGGGGACGCCAGCGCAACCGTACCTTCGGGAAGAAAAATACGGCTGCAATAATAAAGCTGGAAGCATTTGCCGTAAGATAGAACAGCGACCAGCTCTGGAGCGTCGTAAGGTGCGATAGCGCGAAGATCACGGCCGCAACGGTGCGGATTGCCGTGCCGATGACGACAAGCAAGCTGGCTCGGCCGAAGCGGCCAAGGCCGTTCAGGACGACGACGGAAACTTCGAGCCCCCGCCAGCAGATGATCTCGGCTGCCATGAAAGCGGCAAATACCGGACCCGCCATGTCGGCAGCAAACACCGCGTAAAAGACGCCGGTGCAGATGAGTGCGATCAGCGGCAGGGAAGCAAGGGCCGCGACGATAAAACCGAGACTATAGGTGCCGATCAGCAGCGGCTTGACGGTCGAGATTCGATATAACGGCGACATGAAGCCGAAGGCGAGCACACGCGAAACCATGATGCCGGCCGCGGACGCGGTCGCGAACAGTCCGAATTCAGCAATCGAAAGACCATTTGCAACACAGATGAAATAGACGAGCGAAAGCACGAGCCGGCCCACCGATCCGCCCGTCATGGACAGATAGGCCTGAACCACATAACGGTGGCGCGCATAAAGCATCTTGGCAAGCTTAATCACGGGTCTGGGTCCACGAGTCCATGATACAGCGGCGGCCATTTCGGCCACTGGATCTTATTTAGGTTGTAGTATGAAAAGCTTAATGAGCAGTTTTGAATCGCCTTGCTTTTCCGATCCGGCGAAGGGGTGTGCGTTAACGGTTTGTTGTCCATAAAAACGTAGTTTGTCTTCACGATTGCAGAATTTCGTTTTGGGTATTGCAGGCATTTATGTTCGAGCCGGAAAACAAACCACGGGCGAAAGAGCGCTCGCTTCTCGATTTCGCGTCGGAAGCGACGTCTGTGAACGCGCGTCCATCGGCCGGAGCTGTACACCGCCAAACGCCGGGATCCCTTATAGAGCGATTGGACGAGCTTGCAGTTGAGAGGGCAGTCAGCGATCGGCCGAAGATTGCGGTTGCTGTCGATAAACGCCCCCCTCTTTCGAAAGAGACCGCCCCGGCGGCCGATACCTCGACGTCAGGCCTGTTCAAACGGCTTACAAACGGTTTTTGGGCGGCGCCGCCCCATGCGGCGGCCGAAACCAATGCCAATCCGGATCGCCCGCTCATCGACATCGCCCTGATTGCCGGTTCCGTATGGCAGGTGCGATATGTCGTTCGGGCAACCACGGTGCTGGGTGCTGTTGGTGGCATCATGCTCGCGATGTCGACGTCTCCCGCCTTCATAGCGCAGAGCAAGCTCTATATCGATCCGCGAGAGGTCCGGTTGACGGATTCGGACCTTTCGAAGGAAAGTTTCTCCACCGAAGCGATTCTCGCCCTTGTCGATAGCCAGACCCAGGTGCTGCGCTCGCCGGCCGTTCTGGCAAAGGTGGCCATAGACCTCGGCCTCGAACGCGACGGCGAGTTTGGTACCTCCGCGGGAAGCGGCGGCGGATTTCTGGATGGTGTGAAGGTCATTCGCGAAGTCCTGTCGCCGCCCGGCAAACCTGTCGCCAACACGGCCGCGGAAGCCGCGGTTGATCCGCGCGTCGTCGACAATCTTGCCGAAGCCATCACGGTTTTCCGCGATCCCAAGACTTTCATCGTCACTGTCGAGGTGAAAAGCCACGATGCTGCCAAGTCGGCGCGGATTGCAAACAGCGTCGTCGCCACCTTCCTGGATGAGGAACAGTCGGCACAATCCAGCTTCTATCAACGCACGACCGAGGCACTCGACAGTCGACTTGCCGAGCTGCGTCGCTCCCTGGACGAAGCGGAAAATGCCGTCGAAAAATACAAGGCCGATCACGACATCATCGGCGCGAATGGGGAGCTGATTGCCGACAAGCAACTGCTGGCGCTGAGCGATCAGGTCGCTGTAGTGCGCAGCCGGATCAGCGATGCCCGGGCAAAGGCAGAAATCGTCAGTCGGGTCGATGCAGATGCGGTCCTGACCGGCTCATTTCCGGAAGAGATTATTTCCGCCACCATTTCGGAGCTACGCAAGCAATATTCGGCGGCGCGCGCGCAGCTAGGCGCGCTGGATGCGAGCCTCGGCCCGCGCCACCCGCAGAGACTTGCCGCAGCGCAGGCGCTCGATGTAGCCCGCTCCGAAGTCGGTAACGAACTGCGCCGTATCGCTGCGTCCAATCGCACGGAGCTTGAGCGTGCCCAGAAGGCCGAGCAGGACCTGCTGCGGCAGCTGGCAGTACAAAAGACGCAGCAGGTCAGCGCTGCCGGTTCGTTCATCGAGCTCCGGGAGATGGAACGAAAGGCTGCAGCGACGCGAGCGCTCTACGAATCCTTCCTGAAGCGCGCCAGCGAAACCGGGGAAGAAGAAAAGCTGACCGCCAAGAATATTCGCGTGATTTCCCCGGCACAACCGCCGCTCGCCTCCAGCGGGACGTCGCGCAAGACCATTGTGATCATCGGCGTTGTTCTCGGTTTTCTGGCTGGCATCGGTCTTGGCGTGCTGCTCGGTATCCTGCGCAGCCTGCGCCTGATGCTCGCAACTCCGTCGGAAGATGAAACGATCCAGGCAAAGGCGCCGATACTTCCACCCGATGGCGGTGACAACGATCGCGGTCATCGCTCCGTCCCCAGGCAGGAGCCGGAGTATACTGGCGTGCGCAGGGAAGCGGTTCCATCGCAACAATACGCGGACGCTTCCGCCGCGGCACTTTCGGTCCTCGTGTCGAGAGGGTTGCCGGCCCAGCTACCCGATGAGCACGACCAGGAGGTCGGATATCCAGAGTTCGATCCGGATGTGGCTCATCTCCAGGAAGAGCTGCGGGCGCTACGCTCGCGGGTGGAAGAATATTCGCGCTACAAGACTGCGCTTCGCCGTCAAGGTTGAACCTGCGACGTTTCGGCTCTTGTATTTATCACAACGGAACAGCATAGGACGCAATGAGGCCATTGTGCCTCTTGCCTTGTACTAAAGTGTCGCGAACAACGAAAAGCCCGGGAGAGCATCCGTGACCACCGTTATTGATGGCAGAGAGGTTGCCGCGTCCGTGATCGGCGCGGTGAAGGCGGCAACTGTTGTGCTGGAGCACGAAGCCGGCGTGAAGCCAGGCCTCGCCGTCGTCATCGTCGGCAATGATCCGGCGAGCCATGCCTATGTCTCGTCGAAGAGCAAGATGGCCAAGGAATGCGGCTTCGCCTCCGTGCAGCACACACTGCCGGAAGACACAACGCAGGAAGCGCTGGCGGCCTTGGTCGGAACGCTCAATGCCGATCCGGCCATTCATGGCATTCTGGTTCAGCTTCCCTTGCCGAAACCTTTGAATTCCGAGCCGATCATCCAGTCGATCCTGCCGGAAAAGGATGTCGATGGCCTCAACATCGTCAATGCCGGCAAGCTGGCGACGGGTGATCTCGATGGCGGGCTCGTCTCCTGCACGCCGGCCGGTGCCATGGTGTTCGTCAAGCGCACCCATGGCGAGGACTTGTCAGGTCTCAATGCCGTCGTCATCGGCCGCTCGAACCTGTTCGGTAAACCTATGGCGACCCTGTTGCTGGCCGCCAATGCCACCGTCACGGTTGCCCATTCCCGCACCAAGGATATTGCCGCTGTCTGCCGCGGCGCCGATATTCTCGTTGCGGCCGTCGGGCGCCCCGAGATGGTCAAGGCCGATTGGGTAAAGCCGGGCGCGACCGTTATCGACGTCGGGATCAACCGCGTGCCCGCGCCTGAAAAGGGTGAAGGCAAGTCCAAGCTCGTCGGCGATGTCGCCTTTGCCGAATGCGCTGAGGTTGCAGCGGTCATCACGCCGGTTCCGGGTGGTGTCGGTCCCATGACCATTGCCATGCTGATGGCCAATACGGTCATTGCCGCTTATCGCAAGGCCGGCCGTAAAGCGCCGAAGTTCTGAGGGGTAGGTTGGGGAGGCGCACGGTCCTTCCTCTCTGCTCCCTTATCTCCTCGCCGGTGCAGGGCCGGTCGAGGCGCGAACGATCAGTTCCGTTCGCCATAGTTCCTGCTCCACGGTGTCGGACGTCACGCCGATACGCGATATCAGCCGGCTTGCGATCCGTGACCCGGCCGCCCTCAACGAAGAGCGGGTGGTCGTCAACGGCACCATGAAATTTTCGGGCTTGAGCATCGGAAGCACGTCGTCATGGGTAATCAGCGAAATATCCCTGCCGATTGTCAGCCCGGCACGGGTGATGGCGCGCACCGCGCCGAGGGCCATGACGGTGCTGGAACAGAGCACCGCGGTTGGCGGCTCCGGATTGCCAAGAAAGCGCTCCATGGCGCGGTAGCCATATTCGTCCGTCATCGGCGAGTTGTGGGAAAGCGTTTCGTCGAAGACCAGTCCGTTTTCATCCAGCGCGCGAACCATTCCCTTCTTGCGGCGGATCGCGAATGTCAGATGGCTCTGGCCGTTGATCAGCGCGATGCGGCGATGCCCGAGCTGGATCAGCAGTCGCGTCGCCTCGTAGAAGGCGCCGGTATTGTCGATATCGAGAAAGGGGTAGTCAGTCGGTTGATTGATGGTGCGTCCATGCACCACGAAGGGGATCGACAGAGATTTGAGCATGGCAATGCGCGGGTCGTTTTCCCGGACATAGGCGAGAAACAGCGCATCGACATTGCCGCTCGCCGCCAGCCGCTTGAACGTTAGCTCCTCATCTTCGGGGGCACTTGGATTGATGACGAAATGAAAATCGTGGCGCACGGATTCTTCGCCAAGCCCCGCTAAGAACTCGCCGAAATGGATGTCGGAATCGATGCCCTGCGCGATCGGCATGACGAGGCCGATCGAGCCTGCGCGTCCAGTCGCCAGCCGCTGCGCAGCGCGGTTCGGCCGGTACCCGGTTTCCCGCACCGCTCTCAGCACCCTTTGACGGGTTTCCGCATTGACTTCAGGAAAGCCGTTGAGGGCACGGCTGACCGTCGTCTGCGACAGGCCCAGCATTTCCGCAAGTTTCTTCAGATTGACATTCATCGGCAGCGCATCCTCCCAAAGCGCTTTGATATCTCGCCGCGGTTCTCCAATGCAGGGCGAGAAAAACCCATTCTGTATCATCGCCCATACGGCTGACAAAGAAAAATAGAGTTCGCTGCGGCGCAAACATTCGCTGCAACCGCGTAAAAACGCAGGTTTGCGCGATCTGCGGGAAAAGTCTTGACTTGCCACCTCTCCAAATGTTTTGTTAGCAGCTCAAAGCGCTTTGAATTTTGCGCTTGTTTGTGGCCCGGCGTCTAGTCAGGTCGGGCGTTTCTTGGGAGGAAGTGACGTGAAGAAAACATTCTTGTTGAGTGTGGCTGCGCTGGCGCTCCTCGGGGGCGTAGCAAACGCCGCCGAGCTGAAGTTCAAGCCGGGCGAAGATTCGAAATTCAACTGGGCAAGTTTTGAAGAATTCAAGAAGGGTCATGATCTCAAGGGTCAGACGCTGACGATCTTCGGCCCCTGGCGCGGCGAAGACCAGGCCCTGGCAGAGTCCGTGCTTGATTATTTCCGCGAAGCGACGGGTGCCGACGTCAAGTACTCCTCGTCGGAAAACTACGAACAGCAGATCGTCATCGACACCCAGGCCGGTAGCCCGCCGGATGTTGCCATTCTTCCCCAGCCGGGCCTGATCGGCGATCTCGCCTCCAAGGGTTACCTCGCGCCGCTCGGCGAAGAGACCCAGAAGTGGCTTCTCGACAACTACGCCGCTGGCCAGTCCTGGGTCGATCTATCGACCTATGCCGGCAAGGACGGCACCAAGGCGCTCTACGCGTTCCCCTACAAGATCGACGTGAAGTCGCTGGTCTGGTACGTGCCGGAAAACTTCGAAGACGCGGGTTACGAAGTCCCCAAGACCATGGAAGACCTGAAGGCTCTGACCGAGAAGATCGTCGCTGATGGTGGTACCCCGTGGTGCATCGGCCTCGGCTCCGGTGGCGCGACCGGCTGGCCGGCAACCGACTGGGTCGAAGACATGATGCTGCGCACGCAGTCCGCTGATGTCTACGACAAGTGGGTCAAGAACGAGATCCCGTTCACCGACGCCGCCGTTACCGGCGCGATCGATGAATTCGGCTGGTTTGCCAAGAACGACAAGAACGTTGATGGCGGTGCTGCAGCGGTTGCCGCAACCGACTTCCGCGACAGCCCGAAGGGCCTCTTCTCGTCGCCTCCGAAGTGCTACCTGCATCACCAGGCGTCGTTCATCCCGTCCTTCTTCCCTGAGGGCACGGTCGTTGGCCAGGATGCCGACTTCTTCTACATGCCGCCTTATGCCAGCAAGCCTGATCTCGGCAACCCGGTTCTCGGTGCCGGCACGCTTGCCATGATCACCAAGGACACGCCGGCTTCGCGCGCCTTCATCGAATTCCTGAAGACGCCGATCGCCCATGAAGTCTGGATGGCGCAGTCGTCGTTCCTGACGCCGTTCAAGAGTGCCAACAAGGACACCTATGCCAACGGTCCGATGAAGAAGCAGGGCGAAATCCTGCTCGGCGCGACCACCTTCCGCTTCGACGGTTCCGACCTGATGCCGGGCAAGATCGGTGCAGGCGCGTTCTGGACCGGCATGGTTGATTATGTCGGCGGCAAGTCCTCCGCAGATGTCGCAGCCGACATTCAGAAGGCATGGGACGCCATCAAGTAATATCAGATGTCAAGAGCCGGCGGCATGATCGCCGGCTCTTCCCGTATGTGCCCCATTGGAAATTTCGGTGGGTTTTGCAAAACCTCGTTGAAGAAGGTTTGAGGCGCCGACGGCCGTTTCCTATGGTGTTGGCTGCATAATCCGAATTCGGCCATTGCCGGTTCGGCACAAGGAATGAAGAGGGCGGGCCGGATTCCGGTCGCCCGTTCCTGGGGGAGGAATTGCCGTGCAACAGTTGTTTTACGCCATATTGACGATGGCAGCCGGGGTTCTGGCCTGCGTCGCCTATTTCTTCGGTACGAACTGGATCCTCGACAAGATCTTTCCGTCGAAGGGGCTTTCCGGCGCACAGGCGTCGAAAAACCTGCGCATCACCAATGCCATCCGGCCATGGCTGTTTCTCGGACCTGCGCTGTTCGCGCTGACGGTCTATCTGGTCTATCCCGTCATCGAATCCGTCTGGCTCGCCTTCCATGACAAATCGGGCCAGGAATTTGTCGGCTTCCGGAATTTCATCTGGATGGTCAATGACGGCGAATTCCGCCAGTCGATCTTCAACAATTTCCTCTGGCTGCTCGTCGTTCCGGCCGCCGCCACCTTCTTCGGCCTGATCATCGCAGCCCTGACCGACCGCATCTGGTGGGGCAATATCGCCAAGACCCTGATCTTCATGCCGATGGCCATCTCCTTCGTCGGCGCCTCGGTCATCTGGAAATTCATCTATGATTATCGCGCCGAAGGCTCCGAGCAGATTGGCCTTTTAAACGCCATCGTCGTTGCCTTTGGTGGCGCGCCTGAAGCGTGGATTACCATTCCCTTCTGGAACAACTTCTTCCTGATGGTCATCCTGATCTGGATCCAGACCGGCTTCGCCATGGTCATCCTGTCGGCTGCGCTGCGTGGCATCCCGGAAGAGACGCTGGAAGCCGCTGTCATTGATGGTGCCAATGGCCTGCAGATCTTCTTCAAGATCATGATCCCGCAGATCTGGGGCACGATCGCCGTCGTCTGGACGACGATCACCATTCTGGTTCTCAAAGTCTTCGATATCGTTCTGGCGATGACAAACGGGCAGTGGCAGAGCCAGGTGCTCGCCAACCTCATGTTTGACTGGATGTTCCGAGGGGGCGGGGACTTCGGTCGCGGTGCCGCAATCGCGGTGACCATCATGGTGCTCGTCATCCCGATCATGGTCTGGAATATCCGCAACGCACGCAAGGAAATGGGAGGCCACTGAGATGATAGGTGCTGCACGTTCCCCCCTGATGTGGGTTGTTCATCTGTCGGTTCTACTTCTCGTCCTGATCTGGACATTGCCGACCGCAGGCCTTCTGATTTCCTCGCTTCGCGACAAGGACCAGCTTGCCGTTTCCGGCTGGTGGACCGCACTTTCCAGTTCGACGCGCAACGACGTATTCCGCGCACCGACTGCCGAAGCCCAGGTCGAGCGCGACGGCAAGTTCGTGATTTCCGGTAACGTGCGCGACAGCGACGCTGGAACGATTTCGGCTTTCGGCATATCCAGCCGCGAGCCCGTCGCCTTCAAGGCCGGCGAAACGGCCGACCTGAGCGACGGCGCGAAGCTGACGGTCCAGGCAGATGGCAGCTTCGAGATCGTTTCCGACACGTCGATGGAAGGTGCGCGCGGCCAGCGCATCTTCTTCACGGCGTCCACGCCACCGCGTTTCACCCTCGATAACTACCGTGAGGTCATGAACGCCTCGGGCATCGGCGCATCCTTCATCAACTCGCTGACGGTCGCCATCCCCTCGACCATCATTCCGATACTGATCGCTGCCTTCGCGGCTTATGCGCTGGCCTGGATGGAATTTCCGGGGCGCTCCCTGCTGATCGCTGTTGTCGTCGGCCTTCTCGTCGTGC
The DNA here is from genome assembly GCF_030814475.1 of Pararhizobium capsulatum DSM 1112. Classification (NCBI taxonomy): domain Bacteria; kingdom Pseudomonadati; phylum Pseudomonadota; class Alphaproteobacteria; order Hyphomicrobiales; family Rhizobiaceae; genus Pararhizobium; species Pararhizobium capsulatum. The sequence continues at coordinate 1,368,692 of NZ_JAUSVF010000001.1, forward strand.
CGCTGCAGATGTCGCTGATCCCGCTGCTGAAGCTTTATAACGGCGTTGGTGGGTTCCTTGGCGTGCCGGCCAAGACCTATATGGGCATCTGGCTTGCCCATACCGGCTTCGGCCTGCCGCTCGCCATCTATTTGCTGCGCAACTATATGGCCGGCCTGCCACGCGAAATCATGGAGTCTGCACGGGTCGATGGCGCGAGCGACTTCGACATCTTCGTCAAGATTATACTGCCCTTATCCTTCCCGGCGCTCGCTTCCTTCGCGATCTTCCAGTTCCTCTGGACCTGGAACGACCTGCTGGTGGCCATGGTGTTCCTCGGTACGGGCAACAACGAGCTGGTTCTGACGGGCCGCCTCGTCAACCTGCTCGGCAGCCGTGGCGGCAACTGGGAAATCCTGACCGCATCCGCCTTCATCACCATCATCGTTCCTTTGATCGTCTTCTTCAGCCTGCAGCGTTACCTCGTGCGCGGCCTGCTGGCAGGCTCGGTCAAGGGCGGCTGATTTCTAAAAATAGGACTGCAAGCGAAATGAACATGAGCTTATCGAAACCGAGCGAAACCCTGCTGCAGCCCGACAAGAACTGGTGGCGCGGCGCGGTGATCTACCAGATCTACCCGCGCAGCTACCAGGATTCCAACGGCGACGGCATCGGGGACCTGAAGGGCATCACCGCGCGTCTGCCCTACGTCGCCTCGCTCGGAGTCGATGCCATCTGGATTTCGCCGTTCTTCACCTCACCGATGAAGGATTTCGGCTACGACGTCTCGGATTACCGCGGCGTCGATCCGATCTTCGGCGGGCTTTCCGATTTCGATGCGCTGATCACTGAGGCCCATCGCCTCGGCATCCGGGTGATGATCGATCTCGTGCTGTCGCATACCTCCGACCAGCATCCGTGGTTCGTGGAGAGCCGTTCCAGCCGCTTCAACCCGAAGTCCGACTGGTATGTTTGGTCGGATTCCAAGCCCGACGGAACGCCGCCGAACAACTGGCTGTCGATCTTCGGCGGCTCGGCCTGGCAGTGGGACCCGACGCGCCTGCAATATTTCATGCATAACTTCCTGACCTCGCAGCCGGACCTTAACCTGCACAATCCGGAAGTTCAGGATGCGCTGCTTGCCGTCGAACGGTTCTGGCTGGAGCGCGGTGTCGATGGTTTCCGGTTGGACACGATCAACTTCTACTTCCACGACCTGGAACTGCGCGACAACCCGGCCTTGGCGCCCGAGCGCCGCAACGCCAACACGGCACCGGCGGTCAACCCATACAATTATCAGGAACATCTCTACGACAAGAACCGGCCGGAGAACCTGGCGTTCCTCAAGCGCTTCCGCGCCGTCATGGATGAGTTCCCGGCAATTGCCGCAGTCGGCGAAGTCGGAGACAGTCAGATCGGTCTGGAGATCGCCGGCCAGTACACCTCCGACGGCGACAAGATGCATATGTGCTATGCCTTCGAATTCCTGGCGCCTGATCCGCTGACCCCGGCAATTGTCGCGGAAGTTCAGCATGCCTTCGAGCGTGCCGCACCGGAAGGCTGGGCCTGCTGGGCGTTTTCCAACCACGACGTCGTGCGTCATATCAGCCGCTGGGGCCTCGATATTGCCGATCACGAAGCTCATGCGAAATTCCTGGCAAGCCTGCTGATGACGCTGCGCGGCTCGGTCTGCATCTATCAGGGCGAAGAGCTGGGTCTGACGGAAGCCGATCTCGCCTTTGAAGACCTGCAGGATCCCTACGGCATTCAATTCTGGCCGGATTTCAAGGGTCGCGACGGGTGCCGTACACCCATGGTCTGGGATGCCAATGCAGTCAATGGTGGCTTTGGTGAAGGCAAGCCGTGGTTGCCGGTTTCGGGCAATCATATCGGCCGCGCCGTCTCTGTACAGGAATCCGATGCGCGCTCGGTATTGCAGCACTACAGGCGTTTTCTCGCCTTCCGCAAGCAACATCCGGCCTTTGCCAAGGGCGAGATCGATTTCCGGCCCTATCAGGCACCGGTGCTCGGCTTTACCCGCAGCTACGGCAACGAGACCATTCTCTGCATCTACAATATGAGTGGTGAGACGACCTCGCTTGAGCGTCCGGTCGAAACGCTCGAAGTGCTGGAAGGTCATGGTTTCGCATCGCAATTCGGAGACGACAGCATCACGCTGCCGGCGTGGAGCGGCTTCTTCGCACGCTTGGTATGACAGGAAAAATGGCCGTGAGAAAAGGCCGGATAATCGGGAATGAAGGGGAGGATGGCATGACTGGTCTCGCACTGAAGAATATCAGCAAGTCGTATGGCGCCGTGGATGTCATTCACGGCATCGACCTCGACATCCGAAAGGGCGAGTTCGTGGTTTTCGTCGGACCGTCCGGCTGCGGAAAATCGACCCTGCTGCGCATGATCGCCGGCCTGGAGGAAATCAGCGGCGGCGACATGTTCATCGAGGGCGAGCGCGTCAACGACGTGCCGCCATCGAAGCGCGGCATCGCCATGGTCTTCCAGTCCTACGCGCTCTATCCACACATGACCGTCTACGACAACATGGCCTTCGGCATGCGCATCGCCAAGGAAACCAGGGAAGAGATCGATCGCCGGGTTCGCTCGGCCGCCGATATCCTGCAGCTCACCAAATATCTGGATCGCCTGCCGAAAGCGCTTTCCGGCGGTCAGCGCCAGCGTGTCGCCATCGGTCGGGCGATCTGCCGCAATCCGAAGGTCTTCCTGTTCGACGAGCCCTTGTCCAACCTCGATGCGGCTCTTCGTGTCGCGACCCGCATCGAGATCGCCAAGCTCAACGAAGCCATGGCCGATACGACGATGATCTACGTGACCCACGATCAGGTAGAAGCCATGACGCTTGCAGACCGCATCGTCGTGCTGTCGGCCGGCCATATCGAGCAGGTCGGCGCACCGCTGGAGCTTTACGAGCGTCCGGCCAATCTCTTCGTTGCCCAGTTCATCGGCTCACCAGCGATGAACGTCATCCCGGCAAAGATCATCACCGCTGGCCAGCAGACGACTGTCGAGCTTGTCGGCGGCAAGCGCGATACCCTCGATATCGCCACCGCTACCAGCGAAGCCGGCAAGATCGCAAGCTTCGGCGTACGGCCGGAGGATCTGCGCATTGCTGATGGCGAGGATTTCCTGTTCGAAGGTACCATCGCAATCATCGAGGCGCTGGGTGAGGTAACGCTGCTCTATATCGAGGGCCTCGTCGCAAACCAACCGATCATCGCCAAGATCCCCGGCATTCTCGATGTGGCGCGCGGCGCAAAAGTCCGCTTCACCGCCGACAGGGCAAAGCTCCATCTGTTCGACGAGGCCGGCAAGACCTACCGCCGCTAAGTCTCTGAGACTGGCATTTATTTAGCATCAGGCCGCCGGTGAAAATCGGCGGTTTTTTTGTTGTGACTCACGCTCTGTTAAATCTCGCCCGCTAATATTGGGGGTAACAGGAAGGGGACAATGAAATGGCAAGCGTAGGAACGCCGGATCGGCCGAGTTATCTGAGCAAGGAAGAGTCGTTCATGTATGATCGGGAAGCCAACTTCCCGATGGAAGACACGATGAACGACGCGCGGATTGAATATACCGAAAACGGTATGACCAATCTCAGCTCCCGCCGCTGCCAGATCATCAAGATTTCCAAGAGCAGCGCCGTGCTGACGATGCCGACGCAGTTCAAGCTGCCCCAGACCTTTTACCTCGACGTGCCGAGCGCCCGCATCGGCATGATCGGCTGCCTGGTAAAGCGCGTTCACGCCAACAATGTCGTGGAAGCCCGCTTCCTGCGTCTGATCAACGATCGGGATCTCAATCGCATCTTCGTTTATTCGACGCATCCCAATCACCGCAATCGCGTTCTCGACATATACGGCTGACACGGTCGTCATCGCTTCACGAAGACTTGCGCTTGACAGCCGCCCGTGAGGGCGGATTGTTAGGATGTGCTTAGCTGAAGCGGGGTGATCGGGTATGGAGCGACCCTACAGGCTTTCCTGTCATTGCGGCGAGATCCGCTTCGAAGTCGATGAGGACCTCGGTGAACTGGTCGAGTGCAACTGTTCGACCTGCCGGCGCTCGGGATTTTTGCACTGGAAAGTGCAGGCTGACCGGATCACGCTTCTCAGCGAAAAGCGGCAGATGTCCACCTATGTCTGGCGCTGTATCAGCGAGGGCCATCATTTCTGCACCACCTGCGGCGTCGCCATGCTGCGCACCGGCTACCCCGGCGGAAAAGTCTCCGTCAACGCCCGCTGCATCGACAATATCGACCTCTTCGAACTGAACATCGAACGTTACGACGGTCGCACGGACATGCATCCGGGGCCGTTGCCTTAAGGCGGCGGACTTCGAGCCAGTTCATGCCCCTCATCCGGCCTGTCGGCCACCTTCTCCCCGCAAGCAGGGAGAAGGGATATGCAGCACCCGCCCATCCCATTTCAGTCTTGTTGACGCTGAAGGCGACGTCAATCTCCGTCGTCCCTCTCCCCGCATTGCGGGGAGAGGGTTAGGGTGAGGGGCGCTGCTTGCGCGGGAGAGCCTAGTTGAACAGCACGCTCGCGCCGTGATCGGCCGTGCCGGCGATGGCGCGGAAGGGGGCGAAAAGCTCGCGTCCCATGCCGAATTCATTATGCGACAGATCGGCCACCACCGCTTCGCGGGCCGCGAATTCCCGTCGATCGCCGAGAACCTCAATTGTGCCGGCAACGGCATCAAGCCGGATGATGTCGCCCTCGCGCACCTTGGCGATCGGTCCACCATCCTTGGCTTCCGGCGTCATGTGGATTGCTGAAGGCACCTTGCCGGAGGCGCCGGACATGCGCCCGTCGGTCACCAGCGCCACGATCTGGCCGCGGTCCTGAAGAATGCCGAGAACGGTCGTCAACTTGTGCAGTTCCGGCATGCCGTTGGCCTTCGGGCCTTGGAAACGCACGACGGCGATAAAATTGCCCTCGAGCTTGCCTTCCTTGAAGGCCGTCTGCAGTTCGGACTGATCGTGGAAGATCTTGGCGGGGGCTTCGATAATATGGCGCTCGGGCTTGACGGCGGAGGTCTTGATAACCGCCTTGCCGAGATTGCCGGAGAGCATCTTGAGACCACCGGTCACCTGGAAGGGATGCTCGATGGTGGCGAGCACCTTCGGGTCGTGGCTCTTTTCCGGTGCGGGCTCTCGCAGAACGCCGCCATTGGCGCCGAGTTTGACGTCGATCGCGTAGGCGTCGAGCCCTTGTCCGTAGACGGTACGAACGTCACCATGCAGCATGCCCTTCTTCAGGAGCTGGCTGATGAGATAACCCATGCCGCCGGCAGCGTGGAAGTGGTTCACGTCGGCGAGACCGTTCGGATAGACGCGGGCGAGCAGGGGGATGATGTCGGAAAGCTCGGAGATATCCTGCCATGTCAGGGCAATGCCACCGGCACGCGCCATGGCGACGAGGTGCATCGTATGGTTGGTCGAGCCGCCGGTCGCATGCAGGCCGATGACGCCGTTGACGATTGAACGTTCGTCGATCATCTCGCCAGCCGGAGTGAACTCGTTGCCGAGAGCGGTGATCGCAAGCGCCCGCTTGGTCGCTTCCTTGGTCAGGGCATCGCGCAACGGCGTGCCGGGATTGATGAAGGAGGCGCCGGGCAGGTGAAAGCCCATGATTTCCATCAGCATCTGATTGGAGTTGGCGGTGCCGTAGAAAGTACAGGTGCCGGGGCCGTGATAGGACTTGGATTCCGCTTCCAGCAACTCGTCGCGCCCGACCTTGCCTTCGGCAAAGAGCTGGCGCACCCGCGCTTTTTCGTCATTTGGGAGGCCCGTGGTCATCGGGCCTGCGGGGATGAACACGGCCGGCAGGTGGCCGAAGGTCATGGCCGCGATCATCAGGCCGGGCACGATCTTGTCGCAGACGCCGAGATAGACGGTACTGTCGAACATATTGTGCGACAGGCCAATGCCGGCTGCCATGGCGATCAGGTCGCGGGAAAACAGCGACAGCTCCATGCCCGGCTGTCCTTGGGTGACGCCGTCGCACATTGCGGGCACGCCACCGGCAACTTGAGCGATGCCGCCGGCTTCATGGGCCGCCTGGCGGATCAGGGCCGGGTAGGTCTCGAAGGGTTGGTGCGCTGACAGCATGTCATTGTAGGACGTGATGATGCCGAGGTTCGGCACCATGTCGCCCGCAAGGGCGACCTTCTCGGAGGGGGAACAGATGGCAAAACCATGCGCAAGATTGCCGCAGCCGAGGACCGAGCGATGCACACCTTTCGCAGCGGCATTGCGGACGCGCTCCAGATAGGGCTCGCGATACGGCTTGGAGCGTTCGACGATACGGGCGGTTATAGCGGCAATGCGGGAATCGACGGACATGGCAATCCTGTTCCGGAGCCAGTGGCTCCTTGGCTCTGCGACACCAGCGCATTGCTAAAATGCGCAAACGGCGTCGCATACTTCGAAAGACTGCGTCACCTTCGGTGTCACGCAGTCAGGCTGCGATGGGTCCAGGGCTTGGGTCCCCGGATCACATCAGGGTGCCCAGTAGATTTGCAACGGCGATGCGGCACGGCGCAGCATGGCGCGGATCGGCATCTCCGCCTCGTCTCCGGGCGCTTCTGCTTTGGCAAGAACATCCTTCTTGCCTTGGCCTTCGATATGGAGAACCAGAAGTCCGGCATCCTGAAGGCTGGAAAAGGTAAATGTCAGGCGCGGCTCGCCAGCACCTTCGGCTTCCATGGTCATCACGCCACACGGTGTCGCCGGATCGAGCGCTTCCGCAAGCCGGGATCCACCGGGGAAGAACGAAGCGGTGTGCCCATCCGTTCCCATGCCGAGGATGGCCACATCGAAGGGTGAACCCAGCGCCGCGGCCTGCTCGCCCGCAAGCCGGGCAGCCACTTCGGCATTCTCGGTCGGGTGATAGAGCGGCAGGAAATTTGCGGCGGCAGCAGGGCCTTGAAGCAGATTGTCCGTTACCAGCCTGTGGTTCGAGCGATCGCTGTCGGGCGGCACGAAACGTTCGTCCACCAGCGTCACGGTCACCTTGGGCCAGTCGATCGCCTTCGTCGACAAGGCCCGGAAAAAAGCCTTCGGCGTCGAGCCGCCGGAAACCGCCAGTGTTGCTTTGCCGCACGCTGCGATTGCAGCCGAAAGAGCATTGGCAACAGTATCAGCGAGCCCCTGAGCCAGGGCTGCGCCATTTTCAAATTGATGCAAAACCTCCCCCATGACCGCTCCTCAGATCACTTCATGCCAAGTGCGCCCGTCGCGCTCGATCAGCGCGATGGCCTGGCTTGGACCCCAGGTGCCGGCCGTATAGGACTGTGGCTGCTGGCCGACGCCGTCCCAGGCCTTGAGGATCGGATCAACCCACTTCCATGCCGCCTCGACTTCGTCACGGCGCATGAACAGCGTCTGGTTGTTTCTGATGACATCGAGCAGAAGGCGCTCATAAGCATCCGCACTACGCGCGTTGAAAGCCTCGGCAAAGGTCATGTCCAGCGAAACATTGCGCAGGCGCATTCCGCCCTGGCCTGGGTCCTTGATCATCAGCGACTGCTTGACGCCTTCATCCGGCTGCAGGCGGATGATCAGCTGGTTCTGGCCAATGCGACCGGCGGATTCGTCGAAGATCGAATGCGGGATCGGCTTGAAGGTGATGACGATCTCCGACATGCGGGCAGCAAGGCGCTTGCCCGTGCGGATGTAGAAAGGCACACCCGCCCAGCGCCAGTTGTTGATCTCGGCCTTTA